>DASWKO010000105.1:0-15860 GCA_036396595.1 Nitriliruptorales bacterium
CGCTGACGCATCCCTCCGGAGAACTCGTGCGGGTAGCTGTCGACGCGTTCCCGAGCGGAAGGGATCCTCACACGGTCCATGAGCTCGATGGCGGCCTCGCGCGCCTCGCGCTTGGACATGCCGCGATGCTGGCGGAACATCTCGCCGATCTGCCACCCCACCGGGAACACCGGGTTCAGCGCCGAGAGCGCGTCCTGGAAGATCATCGCGATGCGTGCCCCGCGGACCGCCCGACGATCGGGCTCGGGGAGGTCGAACAGATCGACGCCACGGAACCGGACGCTGCCCTGGGTGATGTGGCCGGGCGGCGTGTCGATGATGCCCATCACCGCCTGCGCGCTGACGGACTTGCCAGAGCCGGACTCGCCCAGGATCGCCAGCGTCTGACGTGCGTGCAACCGGTAGCCGATGCCGCGGTTGGCCCGGACCACGCCGTCGTCGGTGCGGAACTCCACGTGCAGGTTCTCGACCTCGAGCAACGGGGCACTGGGGTCGACCGGGTGCGGGCCGATGTGGTCGAGCGCTGCGGTCGTGGTGGCCATCGTCACCGCAGCTTGGGGTCGAGGGCGTCACGCAGCGCGTCGCCCATCGCGATGAAGCTGAAGGCGAGCACGCTGAGGAAGGCGCCCGGGAAGATCAGCAGGTGAGGGTGCGTGGTGATGCGTCGCTGGGACTCGGAGATCATCAGGCCCCACGAGATGTTGGGCTGCTGGATGCCGACCCCGAGGAACGACAGCGCCGCCTCGGCCACGATGATGCCGCCCACCGAGATGGTGGCGATCACCATCACCGACGCGATCGAGTTCGGCAGGATGTGGCGCAGGATGATGCGGAAGTCGCTGGCACCCAACGCGCGCGCTGCCTCGACGTAGTCGGCCTCCTTGTTCTGGAGCACCGCCGAACGGACCATGCGCAGCATCGTGGGCCAGCCGAGCAGCACGGCTGCGAACCACAGGTTGAAGAAGCCCCTGGCCAGCGCGCCGTCGACCGCCGCCTTCATCCCGAGGAACTCCGAGTCACGCAGCGCGCTCACGATCACGATCGCGCCCAGGATGAACGGCAGCGCGAACACCACATCGGTCAGCCGGGCGATGAGCGTGTCGAGTCGCCCACCGTAGTACCCCGCGATGGATCCGAAGATCAAGGCGACGACCAGGGCCGACGTGATGACCGAGAAGCCGATCGCCATCGAGATCTTGGCCCCGTAGATCGTCCGGGCGTAGTTGTCACAACCCTGCAGGTCGAACCCGAACCAGTGCTCGCGCGACGGCGTCACCAGCGACCGCGTCAGGTCGCACGAGCCGCGGGCAAGCGGGTCGATGCCCGTGAACAGCGCTGGCCACAGCGCCATCACGGCGTACACGAGCATGATGATCGCGGGAATCACGAACAGGGGCCGTCGACGCAGGTCGCGCCACGCGTCGATCCACAGACCCCGGTTGCGCCGACCGTCCTCGAGTTCGGGTTGGACGTGCAGGCCCGGTATCTCCTGCTCCTGGACGCCCGGACCCGTCCGTGTGGTCTTGGCCCCTCGGCTCTCACTCATACCGGATCCTCGGGTCCAGAGCGGCGTAGGCGAAGTCGACGATCAGGTTGGCGGTCATGTAGACGAACACCAGGAACGACACGATCCCCACCACCGTCGTGCCCTCCTGGGCGAAGATCGCGTTGTACACCGCGCGCCCCAGGCCCGGCAGGTTGAAGATCGTCTCGGTGATGATCGCCCCACCCATCAACCCGCCGAGGTCGACGGCGAGGAAGGTGACCACCGGGATGAGCGAGTTGCGCAGCGTGTGGACCCCGACCACACGGCCACGTGTGAGGCCCTTGGCCGTCGCCGTGCGCACGTAATCGGCTCGCAGGTTCTCGACCAGGCTCGTGCGCGTCAGCCGGGCGATGTAGGCCAGCGAGAGGCTGGCCAGCACGATCCCCGGCATGACGTAGCTGGTCCAACCCGACTGGATGCCCGACACGGGCAACCACCTCAACTCGACCCCGAACACGATCTGCGCCAGGAACCCGGTGACCAGCGACGGGATCGAGATCACGGCCACGGTGCTGACGAGCACGAGGTTGTCCAGGAAACCGCCCCGGCGTAACCCCGCCAGGATCCCGGCGATCAGACCCAGGATGATCTCGAAGACGAACGCCGTGGTCGCGAGCTTGACCGTGACCGGTAGCCGCTCGCTGACGATGTCGGCGACCTGCCGCCCGCGGAAGTTCTCGCCGAGGTCACCCTGCAGGATGCCACTGAAGCCGCGCTTGTCGTCAGGTACGACCCCGATGTACTTGCCGTACTGGATCAGCAGCGGGTCGTTGAGGTTGTAGCGGTCCTCGAGCGCCGCCACGACGCTGTTCGACAGCGGCTTGTCACCACCCAGCGCCCGGATGGGGTCACCCGGAAGCGCGAACACCAGCGCGTAGATGAGGAACGTCGCCCCGATGAACACCGGGATGAACTGCAGCACCCGCCGGATGAGATACCGGCCCATAGCGAGCCCTCCTGGCCAGATCGGGTCCCGGCGACGGGCGACGATCGGGTGTGGTGCAGCCGCCACGTCGTGTCAGCCAGGTCAGCGTAGCCAGTGAAGCGGCGCTCACGGGGCAGTTCCCGACGCGCGCTGGGGGCGGCCGATGGTTTCCGGCCGCCCCCAGGCGTGTCGTGCGTCAGCGATCCAGTGGCTCAGGCCGTGACGACGAACTGGGTCCACTCGAAGTCGCCGTAGCCGTCCAGCACCACGTTGTCCACGGTGTCGTTCCACGCGTACGTGGTGACACCGAAGTACAGCGGGATGACCGGCATGTCGGTGCAGAGCAGATCCTCCGCCTGCTGGTAGTGCGGGATGGCTGCGTCCAGTTCGGCCTCAGCGTTGCCCGCCGCCAGCGCGGCATCGAACTCCGCGCTCGAGTAGCCCGTGTAGCCGTCAACCGTTCCGTACAGCGGCTCGAGGTAGTTCTGCGGGTGCGGGTAGTCCATACCCCAACCGAGACGGAACGGACCCGTCAGGGTCTTGCCGTAGTACAGCTCGAGGTACTCCGCGAACGGCAGTTGCTCGATCTCGAACTCGATGCCGAACGCGTTCTTCCACATGTTGCCGATGGCCGTGACCCACTGCTCGGCCGTCTCGTTCCCGGCGTTGACCCACAGGGTCATCGTGCCCTCGAAGCCGCCAGCCGCGTCGAACTTGGCCGTGGCCGCCTCGAGGTCCAGCTCGGTGGTGCCGAGCTCCGAGCAGGGGTTCTCGCGGTGACCCGGGATGATCGGGGCGATCCACGAGTGCGCCACCTCGGCGTTGCCGCTGAGGATGGTGTCCACGATCAACTGACGGTCGACCGCCATGGACAGCGCCTGACGCAGCTCGGGGTTGGCGAACTGCTCGTCGTAGACGGGGAAGCCCATGTACGTGAAGCTGTCGCTCGGCTGCTGCGCGAACCGACCCGCCGTCTCGAACTCCGACTGGGCCTGCTCGAGGAACTCCGGCGGGACGTTGCTGACGCTGAGGTTGCCCGCGACCAGCTCCTGCCACGCGGTCGTGGAGTCGGTCACGATGTTGAAGGTGACACCGCCGTTGGCCGGTGCGTCAGGACCGGCGTAGTCCTCGTAGCTGACGGTGTTGATGACCACCTCGTGCTGCCACGGGCCATCCATCCGGTACGGACCGTTGCAGATCGGCTCCTCGTTGAAGGCGTTGACCGCCTCCTCGCCGCCGGTCACGACCTCGGAGGGCATCGCGTAGTAGGCGGCGTAGGGCAGGCGCAGGGGGAAGGTGGTGTTCGGGCCGGTCAGCGTGACCTGGAAGGTCAGCTCGTCGATGACCTCGAGACCGGTCAGCGAGTCCACGGTGGGCTCGGGCGCCTCCTGCGGGCCCTCCGCGCCGTCCGGGTCCTCCGGGTTCAGCTCGGGGTAGCCCTCGATGATGTTGTAGAAACCGTTGTTCTGCTGACCGTTGCGCGGGTCGGCGCCGAAGTTCCACGTGTCGACGTAGTCCTGCGCGTCGAGCGCGGACCCGTCGTGGAACGTCCAGCCCTCGTTCAGGGTGACCGTCCAGACGACGTTGTCCTCGGTGGAGATGTCCGCGGCCACCAAGTTGGCCAGGTTGCCCTCGTTGTCGAGGTAGGTCAGACCGCGGCACAGGGCCTTGAGGACCGTGATGCCCTCGGACTCGCCGGCGTGGGTCGTGATCAGCGAGCGGGGCTCGACGACATCGGCCTGGACGATGCCATCGGGGTCTCCCATGGCGCTGTCGGTGCCGTCTGTGGTGTCACCATCGGTCGTGGTCGTATCGGTGCCGCCGGTCTCGCCGTCGTCGCCACATGCGCTGGCGACCAACGACAGGGCCCCGACGACCGCGATGACGCGGACAAGCTTGGGGATCCGTCTCATGCGTGAGTTCCTCCTGGAAAGGCAACGTCGCTACTACAGCCGTAGGAGCTACTCCGGCACCGTACGCGCCTCCGGCGGCATGCGCAACGACCGCGGTAGTAGAAGCGCGCGCACGATGGGCCGAGTGGCCGGCGCGGTGCCGCGCAACGGGGCGCCGGGCGTCACCCGGGCCCCCCGGATGCTCGTGCGCCGACCGCGCGTCACGGGCGACTGAGCCGGGCCCAGCCCTGCCGGAGCGCGGCCACACCGGGCAGGTCCGCGCCCTCCAGCAGTTCCAGCGCGGCCCCGCCGCCGGTCGACACGTGATCGACCCGGCCGTCCAGGCCGAGCGCCCGGATCGCTGCAGCCGAGTCGCCGCCGCCCACGACCGTGAACGCCTCGGTGTCGGCGACGGCGTGCGCCACGCGGCGGGTCCCACCGGAGAACGCCTCCCACTCGAACACACCCATCGGTCCGTTCCAGAACACGGCACCGGCACGGGCGACCACTGCCGCGTAGGCCTGCGCCGTCTCAGGCCCGACATCCATGCCCATCTGGTCCGCGGGGATCGCCGCCGCGTCCACGGTGGTGGCCGGGGCATGCGCCGCGAACTCGGGCGCGACCACGACATCGGTCGGCAGGTGGACATCGACCCCCCGTGCACGCGCCTGCGCGACCAGCTCTCGCACGGTGTCGACCTGGTCCTCCTCGAGGCGGCTGGCGCCGACGTCGTGCCCCTGCGCCGCCAGGAACGTGAAGCACATCGCGCCACCCACCGCGATCGCATCGACCTGCTGCAGCAGGTCGCGCAGGACGCCCAGCTTGTCGCTCACCTTGGCGCCCCCGAGCACCGCGACGTACGGCCGGGGGGGGTCGGACAGCAGCGTACCCAGCACCCGGAGCTCCTCGGCCAGCAGGAACCCCGCGTATGCCGGCAGGTGTTCGGCCACCCCGGCCGTCGACGCGTGCGCCCGGTGCGCCGCCCCGAAGGCGTCGTTGACGTAGACCTGCCCCAACGCCGCCAGCGCCGCCACGAAGTCCGGATCGTTGGTCGTCTCCCCCGCCTCGAACCGAAGGTTCTCGAGCAGCACCACCTGCCCGTCCTCCAGCGCCTGCACGCGAGCCCGGGCATGGTCGCCCACCACGTCAGCAGCCACCGGTACGTCCGAGCCCAGCAGCTCCGCCAACCGCCGCCCCACCGGCTTCATCGACAACGAAGCATCCACCGACCCGCCCGGTCGCCCCAGGTGCGAGCACAGCACCACCCGTCCCCCACCATCGAGCAGGAACCGCAACGTCCGCAGCGACGCCTCCAACCGCAGATCATCCGCGACCGCCCCCCCCGAAAGCGGAACGTTCAGATCAGCCCGGAGCAACACCCGCTTCCCAGCCGGGTCCAACTCATCCACCACCCGGATCCCCTCGAGCAACAGCGACGTCACGACGACCTCCCCCAGCTCCGGGGGCCCGAGCCTCAGAGGCGCTCGCCGACGTAGGCGACGAGCTCGGCCAGCCGGTTCGAGTACCCCCACTCGTTGTCGTACCACCCCGTGACCTTGACCAGGTTGCCGATCACCAGGGTGTTGCCGGCGTCGAACACGCACGAGTGCGGGTTGCCGACGATGTCGGAGGACACCAGCGGCTCCTCGCTGTACTCCATGATCCCCTGGAGATCGCCAGCAGCGGCCTTCCGGAAGGCCTCGTTGATCTCGTCGGCTGACGGCTCGGCCTCGAGGCTGACCACGAGGTCGGTGATGGAGCCGTCGGGGATCGGCACGCGCAACGCAATGCCGTCGAGCAGGCCTTCGAGCTCGGGCAGGGCCAGCGACGTGGCCCTGGCGGCGCCGGTGGAGGTCGGGACGATGTTGATGGCGGCGGCCCGGGCGCGGCGCTTGTCCTCGTGCGGGCCGTCGACGATCTGCTGGTCACCCGTGTAGGCGTGGACGGTCGTCATCAGGCCCTTCTCGATGCCCCAGGTCTCGTGCAGGACCTTGGCCATCGGCACGACGGAGTTCGTGGTGCACGAGGCCATGGAGATGACGTGGTGGTTGACCGGGTCGTAGGTGGCTTCGTTCGAGCCGAGGACGATCGTGGCGTCCTCGCCCTTGGCGGGCGCCGAGATGATGACCTTGGTCGCGCCGCTGGACAGGTGCTTGGCGGCGTCCTCCCGCTTGGTGAAGAAACCGGTGGACTCGATGACGATGTCGATGCCCAGGTCGCTCCACGGCAGATTGGCCGGATCGCGCTCGGACAGCACTTTCAGGTCGTCGCCGTCGACCTGGAGACCCTCAGCGCTGGCCGCGACCGAGCCGTCGTAGCGGCCATGGACGCTGTCGTACTTCAGCAGCAGCGCCAGGGTCTCGTTGTCAGTGAGGTCGTTCACGGCGACGAAGTCGATGGCGAGACCGGCCTTCTTGGTGGCGCGGAAGAGGTTGCGGCCGATGCGACCGAACCCGTTGATGGCGACGCGCAGGGCCATGGGGTGGGTGCTCCTGGATCGGGAGAGGGAGGGTAGTTCACCCCGATGCTAGTCGGCGCTCCCCCGCTTCCTGTCCCCGACGTTCGGTCCCCCCACGCCGCGTTCGGACCTCGCCAGGTGGTCCTGCGCCTGGCTGGCAAGGCGCTTGATGCGGCGGTGGACGGTGGACTTGCCGACGGGCGGATCCAGCAGCTCGCCGATCTCGCCCAGCGACGCGGACGGGTTCGCCAACCGGGTCAGCGCCGTCTGCCGCACGTCCTCGTCCAGCTCGTCCCACCCCAGGACCTCAGCCGCCCAGGCCACCTCACGGATCTGCGACGACGCAGCCTCGACCGAGCGCCGCAGGTTGGCGGCATCGGCGTTGGCCAGGCGCGTGGCTTCGTTGCGCACCTCGCGGCGCAGCAACCGCTCCTCGTACCGCAGGTAGGCGTCGGTGGCTCCCAGTGAGGCGAGCAGCCGCGCGATGGCGGCCCCGGACTTCAGCACCACGCGGTGGCCGCCGCGGGTCGGCGACACCCCCGCGGCACGCTCAGTCAGCGAGGTCACGAACCGCGCGAGCGCGTTGGCCGCATCCTCGCCGTGTACGGCCAGCTCGAGGTGGGCTGGCCGACCAGGCTCGCTGCAGCTCCCCGACGCCAGGAAGGCGCCACGCACGTACGCCACCCGGTCGCACGCGCGTTGCCCGAAGGCGTCGGGCTGGAGCTGCGTGGGCCGGCCATCGGGGTCCAGCAGGCCCACCGCCGTGGCAACCCGGCGGGCCCCGGCTCCGACGACCAGGACGTAGCGGGTCGCGGTCCGCACACCGGACGGGGATTCGACCCGCAGCTCGGCACGCACGTCGTGCACGTCCTGGAGCAGCGTGAACGCACGCCGAGCCACCGCACCCGCCCCGGACCGCAGGACCAGCCGCAGCGGGTCGCCCCCGTGGCCGCCGGTCAGGTGCAGGCTGCCGCCCAGGTGCACCAGCGCGGCGAGCTCGGCTCGGCGGTCGCAGTCTCGATCGATCGGCACGAGCGCAAGCTCCTGCCGCACCCGCTCGGTGAAGCTCGGCCCGCCCGCCGGCCCCCTCTCACGGGTGGCCACGACCGCCCGCCTCGCTGCGGCCGCCGCGCAGGACCCGGCCGAGCACACCCGCCAGCTTGATCGGGTCGTGCCCGTCACGCCCGTCCAGCAGGTCGGCCGTGACCGTGTCCGCGCCGAACGCCGCCACGACCGCCGGATCGGCCTTCAACGCACGGCCGAAGTTGGCCGGGGCCGGGCCCTCGTGGGCGATGACGGCGGTCAACGGGAGGTCCGGGACGTGCTGGCGCAGCGCGTCCAGGTGATCCTCGAGCTCCATGCCCTCGGTCTCGCCGGGCTGCTCGCGGATGTTGGCAACCAGGACGGTGGGACCGGTGCGCGCGCGCACGGCGTCGGCGATGCCGGGGACCAGCAGGTTCGGGATCAGGCTGGTGTACAGCGAGCCGGGACCGAGCACGACCAGGTCGGCGCGCTCGATCGCGCGGATGGCCGATGGGCAGGGCTCGGGCGCAGCCGGTTCGATCCAGACCCGCTCGACCCGCTGGGACTGGGTCACCCGAACCTGGCCGGTGATGTCGCTGCCGTCGACGGTCGCGTGCAGGTGCAGCGGCTCGAGCGAACAGGGCAGCACGCGACCTCGGCAGCCCAGGGTCGTCGCGACCCGGTCCAGCCCGGCCACGAGGTCCCCGCCGCTCAGGGATGCCGCCGCGACGATGATCAGGTTGCCGAGGCTGTGCCCGGCCAGCTCCGCCGCCTCGTCGTCGAACCGGAACTGGAGCAACTCGACGAGCTCGGCACGCGGACTCAGGGCGGCGAGCGCCATCCGCAGATCGCCCGGTGGCACGACCCCCATCGTGCGGCGCAGCCGACCGGACGAGCCCCCGTCGTCCGCGGCTGTGACCACGGCGGTGACATGGTCGACCGCGTGCGTGAGCGCCCGCAGCGAGCGGTTGAGTCCGTGGCCTCCCCCGATCGCCACCGCGCGCGTCCCGTCACCGGGTCCGGGTCCGACCCCTGTGCCCGGAACGGCGGCGCTGCTCACTCTCGCCCCAGATCACGGTGGTCGACGTGTACCGGCAGGTCAGTCGTGCGCCGGAGGTGGTCCGCGATGCGCTCGCTGATCACGACCGAGCGGTGCTTGCCGCCGGTGCAGCCCACTGCGATCGTGAGGTAGCGCTTGCCCTCCTCCTCGTAGCCCGGGAGGGTCGCGTCGAGCAGCCCGACGAGCTGTTCGAGGAACCGCTCGGTGGGCGCCTGCCCCAGCACGTAGTCGCGCACCGCCTGGTCCAGGCCCGTGTAGGGCCGGAGTTCGTCCACCCAGTGCGGGTTGGGCAGGAAGCGTACGTCGAAGACGAGGTCGGCATCGCGGGGCAGGCCGTGCTTGAACCCGAACGACACGACCGCGACCCGAAGCTGTGCCGCTCCCTCGGTCGCAAAGGCCTCGACGACCTTCTCGCGCAGCTCGTGGACGTTCAGGTCGCTGGTGTCGATCACCAGATCGGCATCACCCCGGAGCTCGCTCAGCAGCTCGCGCTCGCGCGCGATGCCATCGGCGACCCCTTCGTCGCCGCCCATCGGGTGCCGTCGGCGCTTGTCCTCGTAGCGGGTCACCAGCTCATCGTCGGAGGCGGTGAGGAAGAGGACCCTGACGTCCGAGTCGGGATCCTTGCGCAGCTCACGGATGGTGTCCTGCAGCTCGGCGAAGAACTCCCGGCCCCGGACGTCGGTGACGAGCGCGAGCCGGTCCAGGCTGCTCCCCGGCTGCCGAGCGAGCTCGACGACACGGGCGATGAGCTGCGGCGGCAGGTTGTCGATGACGAAGAACCCGATGTCCTCGAGCACCTTGGCGGCCTCGGTGCGGCCGGCGCCGGACATGCCCGTGAGGATCGCGACCTCCAGGCGCGAAACGTCGTCCGGCGGCGTCGCAGGGAGGTCGCTCAACGCAGGCCTCGTGAAGGTGGTGGGTCCTGCCAGCGTAGGCCCTTCATCCGGACCCGTCCCGCGACAGGTGCAGCCGGACGGTCCGGGCCGTCGCCATCGAGATGCCTGGGACCGCCACGAGATCCTCCTCGGCGGCGGCCCGCACGGCCTCGACCGATCCGAACCGTTCGAGCAGGGCTCTGCGGCGCACGGGACCGATGCCGGGGATGTCGTCCAGCGCGCTCGACGCGACCGACTTCCTCCGGCGGGCGCGCTGGTAGGTGACCGCGAACCGGTGGGCCTCGTCCCGCACCCGCTGGACCAGGTACAGCGCGTCGCTGCCACGAGGCAGGACGACCGGCCGGCGGCGGCCCGGCAGGTGCAGCTCCTCGAACCGCTTGGCGAGCGCGACGAAGGCGATCTCCTGCAGCAACGGGTCGTCCCCTCTGTCCACCCTCAGGTTCTCGATGCCATCGAGGGCGGCGTCGAGCTGTCCCGGGCCGCCGTCGACGATCACGAGGTTGGGTGGGTAGGCGAACCTGCGGGTGTGGGTCTGGCCCCCGTCGTCCTCGGTCACCAGTGGCTGCACCTGCTCCTTCAGCAGGCGCCGGAACCGGCGGGTGACCACCTCCTTCATGGCCGCGACGTCGTCGTTGCGGTCCTGGCTCAGCTTGAACCGGCGGTAGTCGGACTTCTTGGGCAGACCGTCCTCGAACACCACCATCGACCCGACGACCTCGGTCCCGCCGAGGTGGCTGATGTCGTAGCACTCGATGCGCAGGGGCGCCTCGTCCAGATCGAGTGCGGACTGCAGCTCACGCAGTGCCTGCGACCGGGCGTTGAAGTCCGACGCCCGCTTCAGACGGTGGCGCTGGAACGATTCGCGCGCGTTCTCGGTCACGGTGTCGAGTAGCGCACGCTTGTCGCCCCGTTGGGGGACGTGGAAGGCGATCCGTTCCTTGGGTCGGCCGCGGCCGGTCCGCGACGCCGCCCGGAGCTCGGCCAGCAGCGTTCCCAGCGCCTCGGCATCCTCGGGCTCCTCGGGGACCAGCACGGTCGGCGGGACGTCGTCGTCACGATCCTCGTAGAGCTGCAGCACGAAGTCCTGCACCAGCTCGGCGGTCCCGATGGGCTCGACCTTGTCGACCGTCCAGCCCTTGCGGCCGACGACGCGGCCGCCCCGTACGAAGAAGACCTGCACCGCCGCCTCGAGCTCGTCCTCCCAGATGGCCACGACGTCGAGATCCTCGGGCTTCTCGAGCACCATCTGCTGCTTCTCGAGCACCCGCCGCGCCGCGAACAACTGGTCCCGCAGCACGGCCGCCCGCTCGAACTCCTGGGCCGTGGCCGCCCGCTCCATCTCGGTCTCGAGCCGGGTCAGGACAGGCTTGGTGCCGCCGCCGAGGAACGCCGCCATCCCGTCGACCAGCTCGCGGTGCTCCTCGTGGCTGACGTGCCCGACGCACGGGGCCGCGCAGGTGCCGATGTGGTAGTAGAGGCAGGGACGGTCGGTCCGCTCCGCACGGTCGTAGACACCCTGGGAGCAGGTGCGGACCGGGAACACCCGCAGCAGCAGGTCGAGCGTGTCGCGGATGGCGTAGGCGTGGGCGAAAGGCCCGAAGTAGCGGTCGTCCTTCGACCCTGGGTTGCGCATCACCCGGGCCCGCGGCACGTCCTCGGAGGTCGTCAACGCCAGGTACGGGTAGCTCTTGTCGTCGCGGTACCTGACGTTGTAGCGCGGTCGGTGGCGCTTGATCAGGTTGTACTCGAGGTGCAGGGCCTCGACCTCGTTGTCGACCACGATCCACTCGACGGAGCGGGCCGCCTCGAGCATGGCCTGGGTCCGCAGGTGGATCTGGTGCCAGGCGGCGAAGTAGTTGCTGAGTCGCGACCGCAGGGACTTCGCCTTGCCCACGTACACCACGCGACCGTGGGCGTCCTTGAACAGGTAGCAGCCCGGCGCGTCCGGGATCACACCGGACCCGGGGCGGAACGACAGCGCGGGGTTCTTCAGCAGCGATCCTGCGAACGGCGGGCAGGCCACGAGGGTACGCACCCCTACCGGCCCCCTGGACGCCACCGAGGGTGCATGACCACCGGCTGCGGTCGGCGGTGGCCGTGCTCGGATGGCCGAGGGTCACAGCAGACGGCTCCCGGCGTCCGGTCGATGCTGTCCCATCGAGCTTGTCACATCGAGGACAGCGGTGAGCACGGACATCACACAGGACCGGCGCGCACGCGCCACCGACGAGCCACCAGCCGCTGGTTCGATGCCGACGTGGCTCGCCACGTCGGAACGGGTGCTGTTCCCGCGCGCGGCGGCGGAGCGGCCCGCCATCACGCCTGGGCGTGCGCTCGTCATGGCGTGCGTCGTGGCCCTGGGGTTGCTCCTCAGCCTCCTGCGCCACGGTATCGGCGCCTGGACCACGATCTGGGCCGAAGACGGCGAGGTCTTCCTCACCGACGCGCTCGCCACCGGCCTCCCCGAAGCCCTGCTCGACCCGTACGCGGGCTACCTCCACGTGATCCCGCGCGTCGTTGCCGAGGTCGTGTCGTGGTTCCCGGTCGCGCTCGCGGACACGCTGCTCGCCGGGTCCGGCGCCGCCCTCGCGGTCCTCGCGGCCCTCGTCACCTACCGGGCATCGGAGGGCCACATCCGCAGCCCGGGCCTGCGCCTGCTGCTGGCCGTCACCGTCCTGCTGGTCCCCACGGCCGGGGCCGAGACGCCCAACAGCATCGCGTACAGCCAGTGGTACCTCGCAGCGGCCGGGTTCTGGGTCGTGCTGTGGCGGCCACGGACCACGACCTCAGGCGTCGCCGCCGGATCGTTCCTCGGCGCGGTCGCGCTGTCGGCGCCGATCCTGGTCCTGGCCAGTCCGGTCGTGGCGATGCGGGGCGCACACGCCTGGAGGCACCGTTCCGCGCCCGGCGCCGCGCTGGTGACCGGAGCGGCCATCGGCATCGCGGTGCAGATGATCGCCGTCCTACTCCTCCCCGAGGCCGCAGTGGAGACCGCCCACGAAGGTTCGCTGAAGCATGCATGGTTGATCCGCGTCACGGGCCCGTTGCTCCCGGGCCCGGACCTGACCGCGGAGCTCTGGTTGCAGGAAGGGACGGGAGCGTTCGCCTGGCTGACCCTCTGCGCCATCCCACTGATGGTCGCGCCCTTCGTCCGGGCCGACGCCCGCGTTCGAACCGTCGGCTTCGCCGCGCTCGGACTCGCGGTCGTCGTGCTCGTCGTGTCGGAGCTGTCGCGCAACGCCATCGGAGCCCTGACGTGGCCGGGCTCCGCGACCTCGGACGTGGCCAGCAGGTACACCGTCGTACCGGTCGTGCTCGTCGTCAGCGCCGTGCTCGTACGTGCTGACCTCGCCATACGCCGTTCCCAGCCCGCCCGTGCCTCGCTCGTGCTCGTCGCGACGAGCACGGCCGTCGCGTTGTCCCTGGGCGCTGGGTACGACGTCGGTGGTGACGACCGGCTCGGCCGTGGCTGGGACGATCGCCTGGCATCGGCCCGCCTCGCGTGCGGACCCGACGTCCGGAGCGTGAGCGTGCCCATCGCGCCGACCAGCGAGTGGACCGTGGAGGTCCCGTGCGAGCGGCTGCGTGGCTGACCCCCGGGTAGGGTCCCGGCCGTGCCGACCTCGCCGCCCTTGCGACCCACCCTGCTCGGAACGGTCGCTCCCTGGGTGGGCTACCTGGCGCTGGCGTTGCTGGGCCTGCACCTGCTGGGCGACTACCTCCCCGACGACGCCTTCATCCACTTCCGGTACGCGCGCAACCTCGCGGCCGGCGAGGGCTGGGGCTACAACCCCGGTGACCCCTCGAACGCCGGCGCGACCTCGCCCCTCTGGGTGCTGCTGCTGGCCGCAGCGTCATCCGTGCTCGGGTCGGTGCCTCGCGCCGCCGACGTGTTCCTGGTGGTCGCGCTCACCGTCGCCGGTGGGGCGACCTTCGCCGCGCTGCGCGCCGTGGGCCGGCCGGCCGCCGGCGTCGTGTCCGGCACGTTCGTCACGACTGCTCCCCTGCTCCTGGCGACCCGGGGCATGGAGAGCCCGCTCTACGTCGCTCTGGCGGCCACGGCGTGGTGGGCCGCTGCCCGCCACCGCCAGGTGGCCGCGGGGCTCGCGCTCGGCGCACTCACCCTGGTCCGCGGCGACGGGCTGGCCGTGGCTGCCGGGGTCGGCCTCTGGTGGCTCGTCCGTGACCGGGTGCTGCCGTGGCGGATGATCGGCGCCGCGATCGCCCCCGTCGCAGCGTGGCTGGCGTACGCCACGGTCGTGTTCGGCGACCCCGTCCCGGGCACGCTGGCCGCGAAGATGGCCCAGGGCGACTCCGGCTACTGGGGCGAGGGACCGTTGTTCGTGAAGGGGCTGTGGGAGCTGCCCCGCGCGTTCGGGATGGACGCGTGGGCGCTCGCGCTGGTCGGGCTGGGCGTGACCGGCGCCGTCACGTTGATCCCGCGGGCCGCCCGGCCGGCCCGACGGCTGCTGGGCGGGGCGCTGCTGGCAGCCGTCCTGCTGGTGCTCACGTACGGGCCCGTCCTGGGCGTCCCCGCCTACCACTGGTACTACGCGCTTCCCGTGCTCGTGATCGGGCTCGCTGCGGGCCTGCCCATCGGCTTCGCCGCCGAACAGGCGGCCGAGCTGGTCGGCGATCGCGCTCCCGGCCCCGCCCGCGCCGGCGGCGTGGTGCTGCTCGCGTGCAGCCTCGGGATCGTCGTGCTGGTGGTCTACGGGGGCCTGCGGGTCACCCCGGGGGTGTTCCCCACGCCCCACTACGTGGCGGCGGCCGAGTTCATCCAGGCACGAGCGGCCCCGGGGACCAGCGTCGCGCTCACCGAGATCGGAGCGTTCGGGTGGGCGGGCGAGGACCTCGTGGTCGTCGACTACCTCGGGCTGCTCGACGGGCAGGCCGCCGAACACCTCGCCGGGGGCGACCTGGCGTGGTGGCTCGGCGCCTACGAGCCCGACTGGTGGGTCGTGCACGAGCCGGCGTGGGGGTTCGAGCAGCCGGCGCTGGCGACCGTCGCGTTCGAGGCCTACGAGCAGGTCCCGGACGACATCCCGGAGCTCGCGTTCTACCGCCGCCGCCCCGCCGCTTGACGCGACGAGCCCTTCGGTCCCGGCATCAGCTCGGCAGGCGGCGGAAGATCGCGCGCGGGAGCGCCTTGAGGATCGCCATGAGCACCCGGACCAGGGGCGGGGCGTAGACCACGGCGGCGCGCTTGTCGATGCCGGCGAGGACCGCGGCAGCCACGACGTCGGGCGTCGTCGACAGCGGCGCGGGCGACATGCCGCGCGTCATCCTGGTGTGCACGAAGCCCGGGCGCACGACCAGCACGTGCCCGCCCGCGGCGTGCAGCCGGTCGCCCAGGCCCTGGGCGAACACGTCGAGCCCGGCCTTCGTGGATCCGTACACGTAGTTGGAACGACGCCCCCGTTCGCCTGCGACCGAGGACAGCACGACCACCGAACCGTGACCCTGGCCCTGGATCCGCTGGCCGATCGCGGTCAGGACGCTGACCGCCCCCACGTAGTTGGTCCGCACCGTGCGCAGGGCCGCCGAGACATCCGTCTCGGCGGCGAGCTGGTCCCCGAGGACGCCGAAGGCGAGCACCACCACGTCGATGTCGCCGTGGGTGTTCCAGACGTCGGCCACGAACTGCTCGTGGCCCTCGACATCCAGCGCGTCGAACGCCATCCCCACGACCGTCCGGGCGCCGCCATCCTGCAGGGGTGCGCGGTGGCGCTCCAGCGCACCCGGATCGCGTCCGGCGAGGATGACGGTGCTGGCGCCGCGCTCGCGAACCAGGCTCCGCGCGATCTCGAGCCCGATCTCGGAGCTGCCTCCGAGCACGAGCACGCTTCCCAGGGTGCCGACGGCATCACGCATCACGTGTCTCCCAGCAGGTCGAGGCGACGCGCCAGGTCGGAGCGCAGCACGCGGTCGGGATCGACCCGGTCACGCACCGCCCGCCACTCGTCGAGTCGTGGGTACATGGTGGGCAGCAGGGGCGACCGCATCCTGCTGTCCTTGGCGAGGTAGACGCGGCCGCCGGCGTCGGCGACGGCCTCG
>DASWKO010000106.1:0-16536 GCA_036396595.1 Nitriliruptorales bacterium
ACCTCGAACCTGCGTGCGGTCCGCCCGGTGGTTGCGACGGACAGCGCCGTCACGGCCGCGTTGAAGCGCGTGTACGGGGCGGACACCGGTGCGCTCGAGATGGTCGACGCCCTGGGCGACTCCGACGTGACCACGATCCACGAGGACGCCGACCTCGACGACCTCACGTTGCTGGCCGAGGGCGCCGCCGAACAGCCGGTCGTACGGCTGGCCAACGCCATCCTGGCCGACGCCGTGCGCACCCGGAGCTCCGACATCCACGTCGAGCCCGCACGCGACGGCGTGCGCGTGCGCTACCGGATCGACGGCTTGCTGCGCGAGAAGATGCGCGTGCCCAGGCACATCGGGCCCGCGTTGATCTCGCGCCTGAAGATCATCTCGCAACTCGACATCGCGGAGCGCCGCCGCCCCCAGGACGGCCGCTCGATGGTCCGAGTCGAGGGGCAGGAGGTCGACCTCCGCGTCTCCACGATGCCGACGATGTACGGCGAGACGGTCGTGCTGCGGCTGTTGCGCAAGGGCGAGGAGCGGCTGCTCGTCCAGGACCTGGGCATGGCCCCGGATGACCGCGCGACGTACGAGTCGGCGCTCATACGCCCCCAGGGGCTGATCATCCTCACCGGGCCGACCGGCTCGGGCAAGACGACCACGCTGTACGCGGGCTTGACCAGGGTCGCCGACCCCGTGCGCAACGTGCTCACGCTCGAGGACCCGATCGAGTACCAGCTCGAGGGCGTCAACCAGACCCAGATCAACCCCAAGATCGGCCTGACGTTCGCCCGCGGACTGCGCACCGTCCTGCGACAGGACCCCGACGTGGTCATGGTCGGCGAGATCCGCGACGACGAGACCGCCGAGTTGGCGATGGAGGCCTCGTTCACCGGCCACCTGGTGCTCTCGACCCTGCACACCAACGACGCGCCGTCGACGATCGTGCGTCTGGTCGACCTGGGCGTCGAGCGCTTCCTCATCGCGTCGTCGTTGGTGCTGGTGGTCGCCCAGCGACTCGTCCGCGTCAACTGCCCGCACTGCCGCGAGCCGGACGAGCCGGACCCCAAGGTCGTACGCCTGCTGGGTCTGACGCCGGAGTCGCTGAGCGACATCGATCTCGTCCGGGGCGCGGGCTGCCAGATCTGCGAGCGCACGGGCTACGTCGGGCGGACCGCCGTCTACGAGCTGCTCCAGATCAGCCCCCAGATCCGCGACCTCATCGTCGAGGGAGCGGGCCAGACCGCCCTCACGAGGCTCGCTCGCGTCCAGGGGATGCGCACGCTGCGCGAGGATGGCCTGGCCCGCGCCTTCGCGGGGCAGACCACGCTCGAGGAGATCCTGCGCACCACGCCCGAGGAGAGCACCAACGTCCTGCGCTGCCCCACGTGCAACTTCATGGTCGGCGACGGTTTCGCGGTCTGCCCCAACTGCAACAGCGACCTCGCGGATGCCCGGAGCACGACCAGCACCGCCTACGACCTCATCGCCGCTGCCACCTCCGTCCCCCGCGTCACCGCCGACGGCCAGATCGCGACCGCCGGCCAGCAGGCGGCGCGCGTGGACCCGTCGGACCAGGACGCCACGCCGCAGGATTCGACGCGTGACGGACGCGCGGCCGACGCACCGAGGGTGAAGCAGAAGAAGAGTGCACAGGAGCTGGCTGCCGACCTGGCGGTACGGGCCACGAAGGGCGCTGGCGACGGCGACGGCGACACGTCGGAGGTAGCCGATCTCAGGGGCCACACCGTGCTCGTCGTCGACGACGACGCCTCGGTCCGGTCGCTGCTGACCACCCTGCTGGACGAGGTGACCGTGCACGAGGCCGAGGACGGCCACACCGCGATCGCCAAGACCATCGAGTTCGAACCCGACGCGATCATCCTCGACTACAAGCTGCCCGACATCGACGGCATCGAGGTGGCGCGGGTCCTGCGCGAGGACCCCAGGACCCGCCACGTCGCGATCCTCATGATCACGGGTGTGCTGGACCCCGAGGTCGAGGTCGAGGGGCTGCTGGCCGGCGTCGACGACTTCCTGACCAAGCCGTTCGACGAGGACGTCCTGCGGATGCGACTGCGCAGCGCAGTCCTGCGAGCCGCAGCTCCTGCCAAGCGCGCCTGAACCGAGCGCTCCAGCCATGCGCCGCGTCCCACCGGGCCGGTTCCCGGCGCGCCGGTACGCTCGGTGACGGACCGGGTGTGCTGCACCGCGCGCCCGCTGCCCTCCTGCTCCCTGCACCCGGAAGGTCCCACCGTGCCAACCAAGGACGAGGTCCTCGAGGCGCTCGCCACCGTCGACGACCCCGAGATCGGCAAACCGATCACCGAGCTCGGCATGGTCGACGAGGTCGTGATCGAGGGCAGCCGCGTCGGCGTCGCGATCAAGCTGACGGTCCCGGGCTGCCCGCTCAAGGACAAGATCACCAACGACGTCACCGCCGCCGTCCGCACGCTCCCGGGTGTCGACGATGTCCAGATCCGGTTCGGGTCGATGACCCAGGAAGAGCGTCAGCAGCTCTCGGCGTCGCTCCGCAGCGAGCACGGCCAGGACCCCCGGCAGCCGGTCATCAGCTTCGCCGAGGCCGGCAGCGACACCAAGGTGATCGCGGTCGCGTCCGGGAAGGGTGGTGTGGGCAAGTCCTCGATCACGGTCAACCTGGCCGTCAACCTCGCTCAGCAGGGCCACGCGGTCGGCGTGCTCGACGCCGACATCTGGGGCTACTCGATCCCGCGCATGCTGGGAGTCGAGGGCCGGCCGGTCGCGTTCGAGGGCATGGTCATGCCCCTGCAGGGCCACGGCTGCAAAGTCATCTCGATCGGCTTCTTCACCGACCCCGACCGGTCGGTGATCTGGCGCGGCCCGATGCTGCACCGGGCGTTGCAGCAGTTCCTCAGCGACGTCTACTGGGGCGAGCTCGACTTCCTGCTGTGCGACCTGCCACCAGGCACGGGTGACATCGCGATCTCGCTGGCCCAGATGCTCCCCAACGCCGACATGCTCGTGGTCACCACGCCCCAGGACGCCGCCCAGAAGGTCGCGCTCCGGGCCGGGAAGGCCACCGAGCAGACCGGCATGAGCGTGGCCGGCGTGATCGAGAACATGGCGGCGTTCACGTGCCCGGACTGTGGCAGCACGCACGACATCTTCGGCTCGGGTGGCGGCGCGCAGCTCGCCGAGGAGCTGGGGACCGAGCTGCTCGCACGCATCCCGATCGACGTGCGCCTGCGCGAAGGCTCGGACGCGGGCGTACCGCTGGCGGCCAGCCACCCTGAGGCCCCCGCGTCCCAGGCCATCGCGAAGGTCGCCGCCGAGCTCGTGCGACGCAAGAACAGCGTCGTCGGCCGGTCGCTGCCACTCTCGGTCGCCTGACCGCCGCTGTCAGACCGACGTCCCCGCCGCGGCGGTGCCAGCGTCGACGCCCGGGAGCAGGACCTGGAAGCGGGCGCCACCACCGGGCGCGTCATCGACCCACGCGCGGCCGCCGTGGAGGGTCGCGAACCGGGACACCAGCGTCAGCCCGATGCCGGTCCCTGCGACCGTCGGATGATCCGCCCGCTGGAACGGCTCGAAGATCCGGCGACGGTCCTCGGGGGCAACGCCCGGTCCGGAATCGTCGACCCGCACCAGCACGCCGCCCTCGGCGGGTTCGTAGGTCAGGGTCACCGGGGCGTCCGGCGGCGAGAACTTCAAGGCGTTGACGAGCAGGTTCTCGACGATCCGCTCCACCATCGGACCGTCGAGCGGGACGGTCAGGTCGGCGCCGACCACGATCACCCGCTCGCGCGGGACACTGCCGGTCTCGAGCACCCGGACAACCAGCGCTTCCACGTCCACGGGCTGCCGCTGCGCCCGGACCTCCCCCTGGGTGAGCCGGTTGATGTCGAGCAGGTCCCCCAGCAGGTGCTCGAGTCGCACGGACTGGCGTCGCAGGGACTCGTAGAGCAGCGTGCGCTGCCCGACGGTGATCCGATCGCCGTGGGCGACCAGCGAGTCGGCCACGCCGCGGACAGATGTCAGCGGGGTGCGCAGCTCGTGCGAGACCGCGGCGAGGAACGCGTTCTTCATCGAGTCGAGCTCGTCGTGACGTTCGAGCACCCGACGCTGCTCCTGCTCCACCCGGTGCTTCGCGGTGATGTCGGTCAGTGTCACGACCGCCCCGCCGGCTCCTCCCGCGAGCTGTGTCGCACGCAGGATGAACCACCGCGTCGCGTCCTCGCTCGTGACCGGGAGTTCGGCCTCGACCGCCTCCTGGCGGTCCGCGAGCACCTCGCCGATGGCGGTCGCCGCCTCGACCGACCGTTCCGGATCCAGCGACGCCGTCGACGCGCGCAGGGCCGCGAGCAGGTCGACCCCGACCCGGGCTCGGGGTCGCGCCACGCCGAGCGCGCCGACCAGGTGGTCCCAGGCTCGGTTGACCGAGACGATCGTGCCGACCGGGTCGAGCACCGCCGTGGCGTGCGCCAGCGAGTCGAGCACGGTGCGTACGAACGCCTCGCTGTTACGGAGCTGCCGCTCGACCTGCCTGCGGGACGAGACATCTCGCGCGTTGACGACCAGCGCCTGCACGTGCTCGTGGTCGAGCAGGTTCTGCACCAGGAGCTCGGCGTCGACAGGGTGCCCGTCGCCACCGTGGCGCAGCCGCACCTCCACGCGCTCGAGCGCCTGGTCGCCCTGGTGCACCGCGTGCAGCTTGTGCCCGGCCCAGGTCGCGTCGTCCGGGTGCACGAGGTCGAGCAGGGGCGTGCCGACCAGTTCGGCGACCTCATGGCCCAACGACCGGATGGACGAGCTGACGTAGGTGATCGTGCCCTGGCCGTCGAGCAGCGCGACCCACTCGGCCGAGTGCTCGACCATCGCGGCGAAGCGAGCCCGCTCGGCCTCGTGGGCCCGGCGAGCGCTCGCGTCCCGGACCTCGCGGCGGATCGACTCGGCGAGGTGCCCCAGCTCGCCCTTCTTGAAGAAGTCGTTGGCGCCCTCCCGCATGATGCCAGCCGCCTCGATGTCGGTGATCACGCCCGAGACGACCACGAAGGGCAGGTCGGCGTCCACCTCGCGGACGACCGCCAGCGCGTCGGTGGCGTCGAAGCCGATCAGCCGGAAGTCGCACAACACGAGGTCCCAACGCGACGCCCGCAGCTCGCGGCCCAGCTCGTCCAGTGCGCGCACCCGCTCGGGCTCGAAGGCGAGCCCGGCGTCCTCGAGCGTCCGTGTCAGCAGCGCGACGTCGTCATCGCGGTCCTCGACGATCAGAAGGCGCAGCGCAGCCGTCACGGGTGCACCACCCCCGGGAGCTGCAACGTGAAGGTCGCCCCCTCGCCGGGCTCGGCGTTCACCCGCTCCAGCACGCCCTCGGGACCCGTCACCGAATCAAACCCCTCCGGTCCTTCACTGCTCGTGCCCATGTGGCCACTCTGTGTTGCACTTTACGTGAGTCGACCTGCGAGGCGGCGCAGAACGCCCGAAAACTTCCCGCTCAGCGCGCCCACGGCCAGGCCGGCGACCGCATCGGTGGCGTAGTGAACCCCGACGTACACCCGCGACACCGCCACGAACGCGGCGGTCCCGATCGGGATCGACCGGGCAGCCGGCGGCAGGTGCGGTGACAGCGCCGACGCCATCGCCGCTGCGACGGCGGTGTGCCCACTGGGCCACGAGGAGCCGGCCGGCTCGGACACCAGCCGGTGCCGGTCCTCGGCCTGGTACGGCCGCGGGCGCTCGACCAGCGGCTTGATCACCTGCGCAGCGATCCACGCCAGCCCCCCCGCGACGGCCACGTCGACTGCCGCGCGTGCACGGCCGGTCGCCAGCAGCGTCCCGGAGAGGCCCGCCACGGCGAACACCGACCCGAGGTCGGTCGCGGCGGCCACGGCGAGGTCCGCCTGGTGACCCCTCGGGACCGCGATCGCAGCGCTCACGTGACGGTCCAGCTCGATCAGGGGCTCGCTCCGGAGCGCCGCGTACGAGGCCGCCAGCGCGACCACCGAGGCCGCCCCCGTCCGCCCCGGACGTGGCATCAGGTCGCCTCGGGATCGACCGGCGCCGGCTGGTCCGGCTGGCGCGGTCGCGTCACGGCCTCGGCCTGGTTGCGCACGGCACGACCGACCGAGCCCTTCACGTCCCGGACGTCACGCGCGAGGCCGCGCAGCTCGCGATCGAGATCGCCGATGTCGGCCGCCCGCTTGAGCTCCTCGACACTGCGCGCAGTCTCGCTGCGGAACCGGGCGATGAGCTCGCCGGACCTGCGCGCGAGCTCGGGGAGCCGATCCGGACCGAACACCAGCAGCGCGACCACCGCCACGACCAGCAGCTCCTGGAACCCGAACGTGCTCACGACACCTCCGCTGCGCAGGGAAGGGTAGCCGGCCCCGTGCGCGGCACCGGCTGCGCGGGCGGTCAGCGCGGGCGCTCGCCGAGCTCGACGCTGACCTCGAGGCGCTCGCCGTCGCGGAGGACCGTGAGCCCGACCGTGTCGCCGGGGTCGAACTGCCGCAGGGCCACGACGAGCTCGGTCATCGAACGGACCGGCTTGCCCTCCAGCGCGATGACGATGTCGTCGCTGCGCAGCCCGGCAGCGTCCGCCCCGGTGCCCGGCTGGACCGTGTCGACGACCGCTCCCTCGGCGTCGACGCCGAGCTGCTCGGCGGCGGCGGCCGTGAGGTCGAAGCCCGTGATGCCGAGGAGGGCGTGTCGCACGAAGCCCTGGTCGATCAGCTCGTCGGCGACGTCCACGGCCTGAAGGGCGGGGATGGCGAAGCCGACGCCCTCGCTGCCGCCGCTGGCCGAGAAGATCGCGGTGTTGATGCCGATCAGCCGGCCGTTGCCATCCACGAGTGCGCCCCCGGAGTTGCCGGGGTTGATGGCGGCGTCGGTCTGGAACACGTTCGGGATGACCAGGGTCTGCTGGTTCGCGGCGTCTGGGACGTCGATGTTGCGGTTCGTCGCCGACACCACGCCGGCCGTGACCGTGGTGTCGAGGCCGAAGGGGCTGCCGATCGCGACCGCGATCTCGCCCACGGCCACCGGGGGATCCATCCGGACCACGATCGCCGGCAGCCCGGTCCGCTCGACCTTGATCACCGCCAGGTCGGACAGCGGGTCGGTCCCCACCACCTGGGCGTCCAGACGCTCCCCGGTCGCCAACCGGACCCTGACCCGGTCTGCGTCGGCGACCACGTGGTTGTTGGTGAGGATGTAGCCGTCGGAGCGGTAGATCACCCCGGAACCGTTCCCGACCGCTTCCTCGACGACATCGGTGGGGTTGGCCGGGTCCCGGCGCCGTTCCACGATGTCGATGCGGACCACGCTGGGCGTCACGGCCTCGGCCACGGCCTGGACGACGTTGGCGGTGCCCGACCCGGTTACCTCGACGACGGGCGCCGACACGTTGCCGCCACCCTGGAACGAGGGTGACGTGCGCACCACGGCCAGCGTCCCGGCGGTCCCCAGCGCCGCCCCGACCAGGGCCGCGACGAGCGAACCGGCGACCCCGCGCCGCCCGCGTGCCGGCAGCTCGGCGGGATCGTGCGTACCGGTCGTGTCCGGGGGCCGGACCGAGCCGCGCGGCGAGCCCGGCCCGTCCGCGTCAGCATCCCACGATGGAGGCGGGGGCTGCGGGCGGCTCGGCGCCAGCCGTTCGACGCGGGGGCCGTCGCCACCGGACGGCGTGGCGAGCCCAGGTGAGGGTGCGTCCTGGCCTGCGGGTCGTTCCCCGTCCACGTCGGTGCTCCTGTGGCTCGCTGATCGGTCGGCAACGGGTCAGTTGAAGGGCCAAGCCCAGTCCAGCACGCGCCCGAGACCACGCACCATACGTCCCGGCAGACTCGGCGCCTGACCGTGCGGGAGCTCGGACGTGACCTCCACCAACGCGTCGGCGGGTGCGTCGCTCACGACCGTGAAGGTCAACCCGTCACCGCTCCAGACCATCCGCTCGGGCTGGGAGCCGGGCCAGGTGAAGGCATGGACGTCGCCCCAGGAGACCGGGACCGCACCCTGCAACGAGTCGCTGTCGAGGCGGCCGAACTGCTCGTAGAGCGACAGCGTGTACAGACCGTCGGAGTAGACCAGGTGCATCGAGCCGCCCTCGCTCTCCGGCAACGCGTACCCACCCTGCAGCTCGAACCCGGCCGGCAGCTCCTTCGGCACACGCCACCCGACGTCGGCCAGGATGGCCAGGCTCTCGTCCGTCAGTGGCGTCGGCGCGCGCGTACCGCCCTCGTCGACTGCGGCCACGCCACGCATCGGCTGGTCACGCAGGCGCACCTGCGTGAAGACCGCCAACCGGACCGGCTCACCGGCACCATCGAAGGTCTCGCGGCGCACCACCAGGCCGGTGCCCCGGTCGACGTACAGACGCTCGCGCAGCACCTGCCTATCGCGCTCGATGACCTCGATCGGCTCGGCCGGTCCCGTGTCGAGATCCTGGCTCGGGACCGACCGGACCGCGTACTTCGACGTGAGCCGGACGGGACGGAAGCCGGGTGACTCGACGCTGCCGAGCTGGAGCAGCTCGCCCGCCTGGGTGAAGTAGCCACGCGCCCGGGACCGGCCCAGCGCCCACGCCTCACCGTGGCTCACCCGCAGGTCCCCCCGGGACTGCGAGACCTCCAACTCGACCACGCTGGGGCCGTCGGTGTCGAACGCGACCACCAGCAGACGCGCATCGAACGCGGCGTTGCGTGCCTCCTCGACGGCCGCCTGCAGCCGCTGGACCGCGTCAGAGTCCGATCGCAGCCGGCCCGATGACTCGGCCGGCTGGGTCCGGGGCGTGGCGAGCGCCCCGACCGGAGCCAGCGCCAGGAACGCCACACCGAGCACGGACGCGACCACGGCCGGTCTCACGAGCCGCGGCGTCCCAGATCGACCGGAGTCACCATCGGGCCCCCACCGACACGGGTCACGTGGTCGACCACGAACAGGTCCACCGGAGGCGAGACCGTGCCGCCCTCGGCGCCGGCGACGAAGGCAGCAGCGGCCAGGAGCCCTGCTCCGGCCACCGCGGCCGCGACCATCCGGCGGCTGCGCCGGGCTGCGAGATCGTAGGTCGCCGCCGCGGTCGCGACGCCGTCGAACAGGATCGGTGGGGGCTCGACGGCGGGGAGGTGACGCAGGGCGCTGCGCATCGATCGCAGCTCCTCGAGCTCGGCCATGCAGGACTCGCACTGGGCCAGGTGGCGCGTGACCTTCAGCGCATCCTCGTTGTCGAGCTCGTCGTCGAGGAGGGCGGACAGCCGCTCCTCCTCGTGGTGCTCGCCCGGCAGGAAGCTACGCACGTCGTTCCCGCTCGGTGCTCGCCGTGAGCTGCCTGCGGAGCAGCTTGCGGCCGCGGTGGATCCGGCTGCGCACGGTGCCGAGCGGCCACCCGGTGGCGTCCGCGATCTCCTCGTAGCTGAGCCCCTGGACGTCGCACAGGACGACCGCGGTACGGAAGTCCGGCGGGAGCTGCGTGATCGCGAACTCGATGTCCGCCCGCAGCACGCCGGTCTCGAGGTGGTCCTCAGGTCCGGGGCCCTCGTCCTCGGGCTGCCTCCACTCCTCTTCGGGCAGCGCCTCCCAGCGCAGCCTGCGCTGGCGCCGGACGCGATCCAGGAACAGGTTCTTGGTGACGCGGTACAGCCAGCCCTCGAAGGTGCCCGGCTGGTACTTGTCGAGGTTGCGGTACACGCGGACGAACACGTCCTGAGCCAGGTCCTTGGCCTCCTCGGGGTCACCCGTGAGGCGGTAGGCGATCGTGTAGACCTTGCGGCCGTACTTGGTCGCGATCTCGTCCCAGGTGGGGACGGGATCGGGCGTCCCGTCGTCGGTCGGGAAGCGATGCGTGGGTGGCTCTGGCTCCGAGCTGTCAGCCGGTCGATCGGCTGGGCCGGGAGCAGGGCCACCCTGCATGCGGAACGGTCCACCGAGCAAGTACGCCTCCTCGTCAGGTGCGATCGGAGCCGGCAGGTCAACGTAACCAGCGCCGATGGTAACGCTCAGAAGCATCCGCATCTTCCTGTCCAACTGGTGGTTCGGGCGGTGGTTCGGGCAACGTGGGGGTCGCGCCAGGGGTTCCCGGGCACGCGCACGGGATGCGCCGGCTGCGGGACGGCGAGTACGGTTCCCGGGCGACGAAGGACGGCAGGGGCCGCGTGCCTCCGCGGTCCGTGAGGAGGGCTGGCCGTGAGCGATGGGGTGGAAGCGTCCGAAGGCGACGTTCGCGACCGCGTCCGCGAACTCGTGTCCGGCGAGGACGACGCGATCGCCCGGGCACGGCAACGCGCCGAGCAGGTCGGCCCCGTCCCGAGCCCCGAAGTGGGGGCCCTGCTGGCGTGGGCCGCCGCCACCGTCGCCGCCCGCCACGTCGTGGAGATCGGCGCGAGCGGGGGGGTGTCGGGCCTCTGGCTGCTACGAGGCATGGCGGCCCGCGGGATACTCACGAGCGTGGAGCTCGACTCCCACTGGCACGGGCTCGCGACCACCGCCTACGAGCAGGCGGGCGTGGGTGATCGCGTGCGCAGCATCCTCGGCAACCCTGCGGAGGTGCTCCCACGGCTGAGCGACGCGACCTACGAGCTGGTGCTGATCCAGGGGCGCCTGACCGACCATCCGACGTACCTCGAGCACGCGCGCCGGCTGCTCCAGCCGGGCGGGGTGCTGATCGCCCGGGGGCTGCTGCACGATCCGGACACCGCCCGCGGCACCGCCCTGCGCGCGTTCGCCGAGCTGCTCGACGAGGACGACTGGATCGGCACCGTCCTACCGCTCGATG
This sequence comes from Nitriliruptorales bacterium, assembly GCA_036396595.1. GTDB lineage: Bacteria > Actinomycetota > Nitriliruptoria > Nitriliruptorales > Nitriliruptoraceae > DASWKO01. The sequence continues at coordinate 10,736 of DASWKO010000106.1, forward strand.
ACGGCGTCGGCCTGGCCACCCACCGCGCCTGACGGCCCCGGCTGACCCTCAGAAGTAGCGGACCTTGGCGGCGAACTCGACGGCGGGTGCGAGGACGACGGCGAGGTAGAACATCCCGGTGGCGGCCTGGATGGAGCGGCCGCCCTCCCTGGCCAGCTTGATGTTGAAGCCGGCGATGATGGCCACGAGCGCCAGCACCCCGAACCCCAGCACGAGCGTGAAGTTGCCGTGGCTGAGGATGGGCGAGAACCCGAGGCTGCAGATCGCCAGCTCGGAGCCCTCGAGACCGGCGCACGGCACCGGGTTGCGGGCGGACAGGACGACGGCGAGCGCCGCCGCGCCGATCGCCACCACGTTGGCCCACGACATCCAGACCATGAAGCGGTTGCTGAGCTTGCGCTCGACCAGATACCAGTGCCCGAGGACCATCCCGTCCCACACCGCCCCGAGGAAGAACGCCCCGAGCACCAGCTCGACATAGCCCTGGATCAGGCCGCCGGCGCCCGCGCGGGCGGCCCGGAGGTCGGCGATCGGGAAGAAGGCGTACAGCCCGGCCAGGACGGCCACGATCCCGAGGATCCGGCCGAGCTGCGCCTGTTTGGCGAGCAGCGCCACGACCGACGCGGTCGCGATGCCGGCGGTCATCAGCATGGCGGTCTCGGCGGTCGCGGCCGGGCCCGCCATCGCACCGCCGTCCGCCGCGATCACCTGGAGCGGACCGTCGAGGGTGGCCCACGCGCCCCAGAGCATCACCCCAAGGGTCGAGCCCAGCAGGATCTCGTAGCCGTGCCGCACGTTGCCCCAGGTCGGAGCGAACCACAGCAGCGCGAGGCCGCCCACGCCGACCTCGGCGAGCACGAGCGCCAGGATCGCGCTGGGGACGTCCACGGTCGCAGCTCCGAGTCAGGTGGGCAGGGGGGATCGGCGCGAGGGTGCCAGCGCGCCAGTCGCGTGCCCAAAGCGACACGCGTCCACTGCCGGCCGGCCCGTGGCCGACGTACCCTCGACCAGATCACGACGAGGAAGCTCATGGGTAGCTGCGACCCGGGTCTGCGCTGCACGCGCACGCTGAAGGTCACCGAGAAGCACACCGCCGTCAGCATGCGGTCGGGAGACGTCCCGGTGCTGTCGACGCCGACCCTGCTGGCGCTGGCCGAGGAGGCGTGCGTGGCGGCGCTCCAGGGCGACATTCCCGACGGTCAGACCAGCGTGGGCAACTTCGCCGAGATCAACCACGAACGCCCGACGCCGGTCGGCTGCGAGGTCGAGGCCGAGGCGACGCTGCTCGGCCACCACGGCCAGCGGCTGGAGTTCCAGGTCATCGTCCGGCAGGACGACGAGATCGTGGCGAGGATCCGTCACCGGCGGATCCTCGTGGACCGCAAGCGCTTCCTCGACAAGGTCGAGGCCACGGCGACCGCGCAGACCTGAGACTGCTGCGGCCGCTGCTGCTCACACGGCCCGCAGCCACTCGACCACGGTGCGCAGGGGGGTGCCGGTGGCGCCCTTGCGGAACTCGCCGTCGTCGCTGTCGGTCCACGCGGTGCCGGCGATGTCCAGGTGCGCCCACGGGATGCCGTCACCGACGAACTCGTGGAGGAACAGCGCCGCGCGGATCGTGCCCGCCCCGGACCACCCGGCGTTCTTGATGTCGGCGATGTCGCCCTTCAACTCCTCGCCGTAGACGTCGTGAGCCAGCGGCAGCCGCCACAGCCGCTCCCCCGCCCGGTCCGCTGCCGCCAGCAACTGGTCGGCGATGCCGTCCTCGTTGCTGATGACCGCACCGATCTTGGGCCCGAGCGACGTGACGACCGCACCGGTCAGCGTCGCCAGGTCGACGATCAGGTCCGGCTTCTTCTCGGATGCGTGCACGAGCGCGTCGGCCAGCACGAGCCGACCCTCGGCGTCGGTGTTCAGGACCTCGACCGTCCTGCCGCCCCGGATCGTCAGCACGTCACCCGGCCGCGTGGCGATGCCCGACGGCATGTTCTCGGCCAGCGCAAGCAGCGCCGTGATCCGAACCTTCACGCCGAGCTGCGCGGCGACCCGGATGGCCGCCAGCGCCGTGGCGGCGCCGGCCATATCGAGCTTCATGGTCTGCATGCCCTCGGCGGTCTTGAGCGACAGCCCACCCGAGTCGAACGTGATGCCCTTGCCGACCAGCGCGACGTGCTTCTTGGCCCCCTCGGGGGCGTAGGTCAGCTCGACCAGCCGCGGTGGGGCGGTCGAGCCCGCGCCCACGCCCAGCAGGCCCCCGTAGCCGCCCTTCTCGAGGACGGACTCGTCCAGCACCTTGACCTTCACACCGGTCCCGCGCATGGTCGTCCTGACCCGGTCGGCCAGCGCCGGAGGGCGCTTGTCGGCAGGCGCCGCGTTGACCAGGTCTCGCACGAGGACGACGCCGTCGACCAGCGCCGCACCGAGCTTGACGCCCGGCTTCAGCTTGGCCTGCGTGGCGTTGCCGATCGCGTGCAGGGTCACGGACTCGAGCGCGTGACCGTCGTCGTCGGTCTTGTAGGTCGTGAACCGGTAGCTGCCCAGCCCGATCCCCTCGACCAGGGCTCGGGCCGCCGCCTCGGGCTCGAGTCCTTCCGTGGCGGCCAGCGTCGTGGCCACCGTCCCGGTCGCGGTCGTCGCATCGGCGATGGCGGCGCCCGCCGTGCGCAGCGACCGGAGCGTCGGGTGCTCACCGAGCCCGACGACCAGCAGGCTTCCAGCCGGGCCGTCCCGCAGCGGCAGACGCGCGGTCTCGCCGACACCACCCCGAAAGCCCAGCGTCGCGAGCTCGGACACCAGGTCCAGTCCGTAAGCCTCACCGATGATGTCACTGCCGGCACCTGGCACCGCAACGGCTCGCTTGCCGCCCGACGACGTCGCACCGACCGCCAGCAGCTTGGCGTCGGACCTGCCGATCGAGCTCTTGACCACCGAGAACTGGGGCACGCCATTCCTCCGGGTGGATAGAGGGGGTCGGTCGGCGAGCCTACCCGCGCGGTCGGCCACCGGCTCCGGTCCTTTCAGCGCGTACCCTGCGCGGCCGTGACCGACGCCTCCGACTCCGAGCCCACGCCGCCGCCGGCTACCCGACCGGTCCCGGTCGACCTGCGGGACTACGTGCGGTTCGACCGGGGCGGCGCCACGCGGGTCCGCGTGTTCGCCACGGAGGTCCTGACCGTCGATCTGTGGTGCATCGAGCCGCAGCAGGCCACGGACGTGCTGCTGTACGCCGACGCCGACATCTCGTACACGGTCGTGGGCGGCCGGAGCTGGTTCGTGACCGACCAGGGCGAGATCGGCCTGGACGCGCTCGGCGCGCTGCTGGTGCCCGCCGGCACCGCCCACGGCATCGACAACCGCGCCCCGGACCCGCTGATCGTCCTGGCCACGGCGTCACCGCCGGACGGCGATCAGGCCTCCACCGACGCCCCGGTCGTGTCGGAGGGCAGGGCGATCCGCCCCGACCCTTCCGAGGTCGGCGTGCTCGGACGCGTGCGCAGCCTGCTCCGGGGCGGGTGACGCGCATGATCGGGAGCACGATCCGACCGCGCACCGCGGGCGCACGACCCCTCAACCCGCCTACGGTGGCGGCCGACGGGAAGCCGGACACCCGGAGGCCCACGTGACCGCACGTCCCGATCCGTTGCGCGTGCTGCTGCTGGCGCACGGTGAAGCCGCAGCCGACCTCGAGGGCGCCCTCGAGGGGCTGGCCTGCGACGTGGTCCTGGTCGGTGACGTCTTCGAGGGCATGGCGCAGGCCACCGACGTCGTCCCTGACGCCGTCGTGCTGGACCTGACGATGGCGCGTGACGATGCACGCGTGCTGGCCTACTGGCTGCGGGACCAGGACCTGCCCGCCACCGTGATCGGCATCGTGGAGCCGCTGAACGGCGCCGCACAGTCCGACCTCGATGACCTGTGTGACGAACTGGTGCTGGCCCCCGCGACCGCCGAGGCGTTGGCGCCCGCCCTGGGGATCGATCCCCCGCCAAGCGATCAGCACCGCAAGCTCACCGTGAAGGTCAACGCTGCCCTACTGGACGCGCACGAGGTCCAGGTCCCACCGGAGGCAGCCGCGACGCACGAGGGCGACAAGCCCGCCCTGATCGTCGGCCTCGGCGCGCACGCCGAGGCACCGCGATACAACGACTGACCCACGGGTCCACCAACCCGCCACACCGAGAGGCACCCCGCTCCATGCGACCAGGACCCGCGCGCGGCGAGACCGCGACCCTCGAGATCGTCGTGACCCCGGACATGACCGCGCGCGTGGGCGGCCGTGAGATCCATCCGGTGTACGGCACCGGCGCGCTGGTCCAGCACGTCGAGGAGGTGTGCCGCACGATCCTCGAGCCGCACCTCGAGGAGGGCGAGGAGGGTGTCGGCTACCAGATGGACGTCACCCACCGCGCGCCGGTTGCGGTCGGCGCGAGCGTCACGCTGACAGCTTCGGTCGCCAAGGTCGGCCCGCAGGAGCTCACCTGCGAGGTGCTGGCCCGGTCCGGCAACGCCCTGGTCGCGCGGGGCTCGTTCACCCAGCGGGTCGTGGACCTGGCCGAGTTCCGGCAGAGCATCTCCCCACCGGCCACGGTCGGCTGAGCGCCGAGCCCTCAGGCAGGGATGGCGACATCGAACTCGCCCGACAGCGACCCCCCGTCGGGAAAGCGCACACGGAACGTCCCCGCGTAGCGGGTGTCAGCCCGGCGGATGTCGAAGATCCCGCTGGAGGCTCGCAGGCTGGTCGCGTCGACCCGGAGGTCCACGACGAGGAAGTCGTCGACCGCCTCGCAGGCGAAGCCCTGGCAGCCGGGGTTGCGCACGCCGATCTCGCCGCGGGCCGCCAGGAGCTGCGGGTTCTCGACCACGAGCGTGACCGACGAGCCCCCGATGGAGCGTGACACGATGCAGAAGTCGCCGTCCGGCCCGTCCGCCGGGTCGCAGTCCCCGAGCACGACCTCGGGCTCGCCGTCGTCGACGTTGAGCCGGCTGCCGGCGAACGTGCCTGAGACACGCAGGCCGTCCGCCGCCGAGACCGGCGCGCGCTGGGAGCCCGCGTCGCCGCCGCAGCCCGCGAGCAGGATGGCAGCCGCGAGCACTGCGGGCAGGATCCGGCACATGGCGGTGGCCTCGGTCGGACGGGCAGCAGGACGGGCAGCAGGACGGGCAACCTACCTCCCGCGTCCCACGTCGCGGTGGGCGCGACGAGCTGTTACGTTCGTCAACGACCGTGAGCCAGACCGTCACACATAGGATCGGCCCGATGTCGCCGTCTGCACGCGCCGCCCTGTTGACCGTGCTCGGCGATCTGGCCTTCCCGACCGGTGGGCGCACCTGGCTCGGGGCGCTGGCCGGCGCCGTCGAACTCGTGGGCATCTCCCCCGAGGCGACCCGGCAGGCGCTGCGGCGGCTGGTCGGCCAGGGCCTGGTCGAGCCCGAGAAGCACGGCCGGCAGTCCGCGTACATGATCACGCCCCAGGCGCGGCGGCGGTTCCATGAGGCCGCAGACCGGATCTACCTGCGTCGACCACTGCTGTGGGACGGCCGCTGGCGGCTGCTGACGTACTCGTTCCCCGAGGAGCACCGCGCCTCGCGTGACGCGCTGCGCCGGGAGTTGAGCTGGCTCGGCTTCGGCACGCTCGGCGCCGGCCTGTGGGTCAGCCCGTGGGACTACGGCTCGCGGCTGGACAGCGTCATGGCCAAGCACGGCGTGACCGGATCGGTCGAGAGCTTCGACGCCGACCTCGTAGGCGACGATCGCGGGCTCGCGGCCCGCGCCTACGATCTGACCGAGCTACGCGCCCTCC
>DASWKO010000107.1:0-13527 GCA_036396595.1 Nitriliruptorales bacterium
CCTCGGCCGACGCGTACGACCCCGTCGGGACGTGGGGCGGCTTCACCCTGCCCGGGGTCGAGGGGTGCATGGCGTACGAGGAGGAGCTGTTCCTCGGGCTGTCCTGGCGCTGGCGCAACGTGCCCAAGCCCACCATCGCGCAGGTGCAGGGACGCGTGATCGGGGGCGGGCTCATGCTCGTGTGGCCGTGCGACCTCATCGTCGCCAGCGAGGACGCGGTGTTCAGCGACCCGCTCGTGCCCTTCGGGGTCAACGGCAACGAGTACTTCGTGCACGCGTTCGAGCTCGGCGCCCGCAGGGCCAAGGAGCTGCTGTTCCTCAGCTCGCAGCTCACTGCGGAGGAGGCGCGGCAGCTCGGCATGGTCTCGCGCGTGGTCCCGCGCGAGGAGCTGGCGGACACGGTGACGGCCATGGCACGGCGGATCTGCCAGCAGCCCCGCATCGGGCTGACGCTGGCCAAGCAGGCCGTGAACCAGTCGCAGGACGCGCAGGGCCTGTGGACCGCGATCCAGGCCGCGATGTCGCTGCACCAGCTCGGGCACGCCCACAACCGCGAGCAGTTCGGCACCGTCGTCGACCCCTCCGGCGCCGAAACGATCCGCGCAATGTTCACCGCCGAGGGCAGGTAGCCACTACCTCGCCGCGGTCCGCTCGGCCGGAACCTTGGGCTTGGACTCCGCATACAGCGTCCGTGGCGAGATATCGGCACCGTTGGGCCAGACGATGGTGCCCGCACCTGGGTCGACGCTGACGGCGCAGAAGAGCCCGTAGTCCTCGCGCAGCGGCCGGTACATCGGACCGGACAGGTACGGCTCGAGGTCGATGACGCGGCCCTGGCCGTCCTCGAACTGGAGCTCTACGACGTAGCGTCCGAGCAGCCGGACGTCGACGACGTCAACGATCGGCGCGATCTCGCTCATGGTCGGTCCTCCAACTGCTGTTCGAGGGTACCCGGAAAGTCACGCTCCAGCGTGCAGTAGAACGCCTCCAAGGCCAATTCACGGTGCACCGGGGCTCGGCTGTGGATGACCGGGCTAGGCGCTGGTGACGTCGGCGCCGGGGCGCGGGAACCGCTCGATCACGAAGTCGACCACGCCCACGACCGCGCCCAGGAGATCGCCCTTGCCGCCCTCGGCGAACCAGCTCCGCAGGGCGGACTGGTTGCCGAAGCTCAGGGTCGTGGCCATCAGCCTCGTGGCCAGGTCCGAGTCGGGATCGGTCCCGAAGTCACGCGCCAGGCCCTGGGCGAGCACGTCCTCGTAGCCCTGCAGGACCGCCAGGGTCCCCCGGCCGAGCGCGGGCGAGGAGTCGATGAACTCCAGGCGACGCACGTAGGCGCGTCGCCGGCTGAGGACCCCGGTGGCGCCGCGTTCCACGACATCGCGCCACGACGTCAAGGTGTCCGCGTCACGCTCGGGATCGAGGACGATCTGACGGAACCGTTCGAGGGTGTCGTACTCAGCGGCCAGCGCGAGCCGGTCCTTGGACTCGAAGTACGCGAGCAGCGTCGGGACCGAGACCTCGACCTGCTCGCAGATCTGCTCGAGGGTCGTGGCGTCGTAACCCTGTTCCTCGAACAGCCGCCGCGAGACCTCGATCAACGCGGTCCGCGTGCGCTGCTTCTTGCGCTCGCGCAACGACAGCTCGCTCAAAGTGGTGGTCCCGCTCGTCCGGCCGCGGCCAGGCTACCCGCGAGGCATCCGCGTGCCTGACACCTTGTGCCTCTGACCGAAGCCCGCGACCCTGGGATGTGCGCTGGTACCGAACGCCCCCGCGTTCCGGCGTCCACACTGGCTGGCGAGTCCCTGCCGACACCCTGCCCACACCCTGCCGACATCCCCGGGGAGAGCCACCGTGAAACTCGAAGCGATCGAGCTGAGGCGCATCGCGCTGCCGCTGGTGTCGCCGTTCCGGACGTCGTTCGGGACCCAGACCGAGCGTGATGTCCTGCTGGTGCGGGCCGTGACCTCCGACGCCGAGGGGTGGGGCGAGTGCGTCGCCCTGCTGGAGCCGATGTACTCCTCGGAGTACGTCGAGGGGGCCCAGCACGTGATGGAGCGCTTCCTGCTCCCCCGCCTGCTCGCCCAGGGCGACGTCACGGCCATCGACGTGGCCCGCCTGCTCGCACCGGTGCAGGGCCACCGCATGGCCAAGGCGGCGGTGGAGATGGCGGTGCTGGACGCCGAGCTGCGGTTGGCGGGTCGGAGCTGGGCCCGCGAGATGGGCGCGGTCATCGACCGCGTGCCGTCCGGGGTGTCGGTGGGGATCATGGACACCCTGCCCCAGCTCCTGGACGCGGTCCAGGGCTACGTGGACGAGGGCTACGTGCGCATCAAGCTCAAGATCGAGCCGGGCTGGGACATCCAGCCGGTCGCTGCGGTGCGCGAGCGGTTCGGTGACATCGCGCTCCAGGTCGACGCCAACACCGCCTACACGCTGGCCGACGCGCAGCACCTGGCACAGCTCGACGCGTTCGGCCTGCTGCTGATCGAGCAGCCGCTGCCCGAGGAGCACGTGCGAGCCCACGCCGAGCTCGCGCGCACCGTCAAGACCCCGATCTGCCTCGACGAGTCGATCGTGTCGGCCCAGTCGTGCGTGGACGCGATCCTGATCGGGGCGGTGCACATCGTCAACGTCAAGCCGGGCCGTGTCGGCGGCTACCTCGAAGCCCGCAGGATCGCCGACGTGTGCGCCGCGCACGACATCCCGGTGTGGTGCGGGGGCATGCTCGAGACCGGGCTGGGACGCGCGGCCAACGCGGCGCTAGCCGCCAACCCGGCGTTCCGGCTGCCGGGCGACATCTCGGCTGCCTCGCGCTTCTACGAGCGCGACATCGTGACCCAGCCCATCACCCTCGACGAGGGGTACGTGCGGGTGCCCGAGGGCCCGGGACTGGGCACCGTGATCGACCAGGCGTTCCTCGACCAGGTCACCACCTCGGTGACCACCCACCGCGCCTGATGGCCGCCTTCACCGACGTGCGTGCGGGCGCCGTCCTCGAACCCTCCTGACGGCCTCACCACCGGACCCGCCCACCGACCCGGGGAGCCACGATGGTCACCGTCATCGCCCGCCTGCCCGTCGCTGACTTCGACACCTGGCACGCCGAGTACGAGCGCATGCACCCCGTCCGCGAGCAGCAGGGCGAGCGGGGACGCCGGCTGTACCGCGACCTGGACGACCCGAACACGATCGTGGTCGTGTTCGACTGGGACACGGTCGAGAGCGCCAGGGGGTACTTCGGCAGCGACGAGCTGCGAGCCAGCGTCGAGCGCGCCCACGGCTGCGCGCCACCCACGGTCCACTACCTCACCGAGCACGGCGGCGACTGAGCCCGAGGAGCGCCCGATGGTCCAGCTGTCCGCGGTCGAAGCGGCCCGCGCGGTGATCTCGGGGCGGGTGCACCTCACGCCGGTCCACGCCTCCACGAGCATCGGGGAGCAGCTCGGGCTGCGCCTGCGCCTCAAGGCCGATCTGTTCCAGAAGACCGGCTCGTTCAAGGTCCGGGGTGTGCTCAACAAGCTGGCCGGCCTGACCGACGACGAGCGTGCTCGCGGGCTGGTGTCACTGTCCGCGGGCAACCACGCGGCCGCACTGTCGTGGGGCGCTGCGCAGCTCGGCCTGAGCGCGACCATCGTGATGCCGCAAGCAGCAGCCGCCTCGAAGGTCGCGGCGACCACGGCCTACGGCGGGACGGTCGTGCTCACCGACCGGTCGCTCATGGAGGGGGTGACCGAGCTGCAGGAGGAGCACGGCTACGTGCTGGTGCACCCCTTCGACGACGAGGCGATCATGGCCGGCCACGGGACCCTGGGCCTGGAGATCCTCGAGCAGGTCCCGGACGTGGAGGCCGTGGTCGTCCCCGTCGGCGGCGGCGGGCTGATCGGCGGGGTCGCCAGCGCGATCAAACAGCGACGACCCGAGGTCGCCGTCTACGGCGTCGAGCCAGAGGCCGCGGACGCGATGACCCGGAGCCTGGCGCTCGGTGAGCCCGCACACCTCGACCATCCCCAGACCATCGCCGACGGGTTGGCCGCGCCGTTCGCCGGGGTCCAAACGCTCGCCGCCGTCCAGCGCTTCGTCGACGGCGTGGTGACGGTCAGCGAGGACCAGATCGCGCAGGCGACGCTGCTGTTGCACGAACGGACCAAGCTCTACGTCGAGCCGTCAGCGGCAGCCCCGCTGGCCGCGCTCCAGGCCGGCGCGCTGGACCTGCCCGACGGCACGACGACCGTGCTCGTCGCCAGCGGCGGAAACGTCGACGCGGGCGTGCTGGCGGACCTGCTGCGATCTCGCTGAGGCGGATGCGGCTCTCAGCGGCCGATCTCGGACCATCGCTGCGTCGTGTACCCGCGGCGCATAGTGTTGGTCGTAGTGGATCTCGAGGTGAGGGCGTTGCGCATCCCCAGCCCGGGTGAGCACGAACGACCGCTCGTCACGCAGGACGGGCAGCTCCAGGGGCGGCGCCTCGAACCGGCGCAACAGCCCCGGGACCGCGTCGAAGAGCGGCCACGACCGCAGGTAGCCCTGCGTCGCTGCGTCCTGGCTCTGTTGCCAGGCCAGCGCCTCCTCGCTGTCCTCCTCCAGCCACACGAACGGGTCATCGAACGTGACGCCCGAGACCGTGACCCGCTCAGGCCGCCAGCACTGGTCACCGCGCTATCCACCCTGGTCCACGAGTACGTGTTGATCCCCATGACGGGCACGGCATTGCGACCGCGGAGTCGCGCACGACCGTTGGGTCAGCGTGTGGCGTGGAGCGAGACGTCGGTCGGCAGGCCGGCGACCTGGCGGAGGTGGTCCACCGCGATCCGTGCGACCGTGCCGATCACGCGGTCCTGGTCGGGCTGGCGGGCGTCCAGAACCCGCCCGCGCGTGAACACCGCGACGGCGTAGCGGCCGCCGTCGGGGTAGGTGACGACACCGGCCTCGCTCTTGAGGAACGGCAGCGTCCCGATCTTGGCCGCGACCGCGACCTCGCCGGGGAAGCCGGTCGACAGCCGATGCGAGAAGAGCTGCTTGCCCATCACGGCCCGGACCTGCGCACACGCCTCGGCGGGACCGGCCGCGTCCAGCCAGATGAGCTGCAGCAACCGGGTCACCTCACGGGGCGTGCTCTGGTTGGTGTCACGGGGCGCGATCACCGAGGTGGCCGCTGTCCGCCGCGCCCAGGCGTCGGGATCCGCGGCCAGCACCTCGAGTGCTGCCGGTGAGGACAGCTCCTCCACCCGCTCGAACCCCAGCTCGATCGCGAGCCGGTCGAGCAGGGTCCGGCAGTCCTCGGGGACGAACGTGCGCTCGAGGCCGAGCTCGTCCAGCGTCGCCTGGACGCGGTCGATCCCGACCAGCTCCATCAGCACGTCGGTCGACGCGTTGTCGCTGACGTACATCATCGACACGGCCAGGTCCCGGATCGACATCTCCACGTCGTCCGCGAAGATCGACAGCCCCGAGGGACCCGGGGCGCGACCTTCGGCGGGGACCCGGAGGCGTGACGTCAGATCGATCTCGCCGGCCACCCCCTGGCGCATCAGCTCCAGCAGGACCGGGATCTTGAACACGGAACAGAGGGCGACGTCCGCGTCGGCGTCCAGGCCGACCTCGGCGTCGGCGTCCAGGTCCCGCGCGTGGAGCGAGGCCTGGATGCCCACCGCCTCCAGTGCCTCGGTCAGCGCGTGCTCGGTCGCTTCGATGTCCGGTCCCGGCACGTCGCTGCCTCCTCGTCGGCACGTACGGTCGACCGCGAACGTACGGACCCGGGGCGCACCCGCGTTCGTGCGCTGGCACCAACGGGCTCACCGGCATCGGTGCGGAACGACGTCCGACCTGGCAGCGCGCCCCGTACGGTTGCTCACGCCCGCACCTCGCTGGGTGCAGGCATCGCCGTTGAGTGCAGCCATCGCCGCGAGGCGGATGAGTGCACCCGACGACGACAGGCGCACCCAGCAAGACCGGGGCGAGGGTGCCGCGGGGCGAAGGTGCCGCGGGGCGAAGGTCCGGCCGGGGCGAGGGTACGGCGGGGCGAGGAGGAGGCACGACTTGGTGGAGACGCAACTCGCGACGGTCTCGTTCGGGCAGCGGCTGGCCGAGCTCGCGCGCGAGGCGCCGCAACGTCCCGCGGTCGTCCTGGTACCGACCTCCGGTCACGACGTGGTCCTGACGCGGGGTGACCTCGACCGCTGGTCGAACCGCATCGCCCATCTGCTGGCCGAGCACGACGTGACCCGCGGCAGCACGGTGGCGCTCGCGCTCGGCAACTGCCTCGAAGAGGTCGCAGCGGCCTTCGCGGTCTGGAAGCTCGGCGGGTGCGTGCTCCCGATGAGCCCGGGGGTTCCTGCCTCCGAGCGCGATGCGATGCTGGGGCTCGGCGAGGTCGGCCTCACCCTGTCCGAATGGCTCGACACGTCGATCCCGAACTTGGGACGCGCCGACCTCGCGGCCGCCGACCGCTACCCGGACACCACGCTGCCCGACGTGGTCTCGGCACCCGGCAAGGCGATCGGGACGGGCGGCTCCACCGGCCGCCCCAAGATCATCGTGGACCGCAGCCCGTGGGTCCACTTCGACATCGATCCTGCGGGGACGCTGTTCGGCCAGCTCGGGTTCCGGATGGGACAGCGCCAGCTCGTCGCGGGACCGCTGTACCACGGCTTCGGGTTCGACTGGACCTTCCGGGGCCTGATGTGGGAGCACGTCGTCGTCCTGCTGGAGCGCTTCGACGCCGAGCGTGCCGTCGCCGCGATCGAGCGGCACCGCATCGAGTACGCCGGCTTCGTCCCCACGATGATGCGGCGGATCCTCCACCTCCCCGGGATCCGCGACCGTGACCTGAGCAGCCTCGAAGCGATCATGCACACCGCCGCCCCGTGTCCCCCTGCGGTCAAGCGCGGCTGGATCGACCTGATCGGGGCCGAGAAGGTCTACGAGGGGTACGGCGGGGCCGAGGGCTTCGGCAACACCGTCATCCGGGGCGACGAGTGGCTGGCGCACGAAGGATCGATCGGGCGCCCCGTGGCCGGCGTCGAGGTCCGCGTGCTCGACGAGGACGGCCGCGAGCCACCTCGGGGCGAGGTCGGCGGCATCTACGTCCGCCGCGCTGGTGGCGAGGTCCGCAACCCCTACGTCGGGGCGCCCGCGCCGACGTACACACCTGACGGCTTCACGACGTTCGGTGACCTCGGCTGGGTGGACGAGGACGGCTACGTCTACCTCGCCGACCGGCGCACCGACATGATCGTGACGGGTGGAGTCAACGTCTACCCCGCCGAGGTCGAGGCTGCCCTGCTCGAGCACCCGGCGATCGCTGACGCGGTGGTGGTGGGGCTGCCCGACGAGGAGTGGGGGCGGCGGGTGCACGCGGTGTACGCGGTCGTCGAGGGCGCCCCGCCGCCCAGCGACGACGAGCTGCGGGACCACGCCCGCGCGCGGCTGGCAGGCCCGAAGGTGCCCAAGACCTGGGAGCGGGTCGAGCGCGTCCCGCGGGACGCCGCTGGCAAGATCCGCCGCTCCGCGCTCGCCGACGCCCGCACCGGGGGTGACTGACGGGGGGATGTGATCAGGCGGTGACCTCGACCGGGTCCAGGTGCTCGACCTTCAGCACGTGCACCTGGCCCGTCGGCGCGATCAGCTCCGCCTGCTCGAGGTGGTACGTCCCGAAGTAGTCGATGCCGAACTCGAGCGTCGCCACCCCGTTGGGCTCGACCGGCGCGGTCGCCTGCTGGGACTCACCACCGGCCAGTCCCAACGTCGCCCTGAGGACCCACGGTCCGGCTGGGTTGACGGTCCGTTGCGTCGAGAACAGCACGTCGGTGAGCTGGACCGTCGCGGAGAGCTTGGCGTTGGCCGCCCCGAAGGCGTCGTGCTCGAGCCCGTAGTTCACGGACCTGACCTTGACCTGCACCACCGCGAACCGGCCCAGCTCATTGGTGTCGGCGGCGACCACCGTCTGGGCATCCCGGACCTCGACGCCCACGCCCTCGAGGAGCTGCCACGACGCGTCGGCGGCGCGACGCAGCGGGACCAGCCCGGCGGCCTGTCCCGACGACGTCATCTCGAGCTCGGCCGTCGGCAGCGTGAACGACACGCGGACCGGCGCCTGGAGCGGCGTGTCCTCGGGGCCGACGTCGTACACGGCGACGGGGTCGAGCCCGGCTGTCGCGTCGTCCCACGCATCAGCATCGACCCGCACGAGCGTGAGCGCGGTCTCGGACGCGACCCCGCCAGCCGGAACGTCGACGCGCACGGTGCGGGACGGGTCTCTGGCGGTCCCCCCCTCGGGGTGGACCGGGACAGCCGTCTGGGGCACGTCGGGCTCGGCGGCGGCCGGGTCCGCGCTCGACGGCGCCGGCGCCTTCCCGTACGTCCCCGCGTCCGTCGCGTCCGCCGCGTCGGTCGCCTGTTCGGCACCGCCGTCACTGCACGCGCCCAGCCCGAGCGCGAGTGCAGCCAGCATCCCCAGTACACGCAGCCCGCCGCGGTTCGCCACCATGCGCTTCCCCATCCCCACTCCTCGGGACCCGCCCGGCCCCGTCTCGGTCATTCGCCGACGGTAGCCCGTGCCGGCACCTGATCGGTTGGTAGGTTTCACCAACGGGCCGCTGCTCACCCTGTCCGTTCGGCCAAACCCGGATCGCCCGTCATGCCTCTGGCGAGCGAACCCGCGCGTGGTCGCCCCAGAGCATGGGCGAACCCGAGGCGGCGCACACGAGGCACCGCATCGCTCCATGGCGCACGTCGGACCACGCGCCGCACGCCGTCGGACGCTGCGGTCGAAGCGCCGCGTTCTGTGCCGACGGACGAAGACGGGAACGTGCCGGACGCATAGCATCGGGCGGATGGGATGCAGAGGGGAGGGGGCTCGTGCGATTCACGAGCGGCTGGCCGCGTCGATACGCACCGCTCAGTAGCGCGCTCATCGCGACACTGCTGGCAATCTTCGTCCTGCCTTCGGCGCTCAACGTGCCGCAGAGCAACCCATCCCAGACGCTCGAGTTCGCCCCCGTCCCGCCCGCCGTGGACGACCCGCCGCCGCCCGATGCCGGGAACGTCGAGACCCTGAGCCTGGGCATGTCGGCCAGCGTGACCGGCGACGCCCCAGGTGGGGACGGGCCGGGCCAGCAACCGGTCGCGCTGCCCCCGCCGGGGGTCGGCGACAACCCGATCACCAAGCGCTGCGTGGGCAGGCCACCCCGCCAGACCGACGATCCACTCGCGCCGCCGTGCGTCGCGTTCTTCGAGGGCGACAACGGCGGGTCGACGACCAAGGGCGTCACCGGCGACGAGGTGCGGATCCTCATCCTGCAGGACGGCGGCTTCGGCCGGTGCTGCACCGCGAAGGCGACCAGCACCCAGAGCACCGAGACCGCGCCGGTGGACACCTGCTACGACCTGGTCGCCGACCCCTACGACGAGGACGAGCACAGCTTCGTCACGGCTCTGCGCGACTGGCAGTACTACTTCAACGACCGCTACCAGACGTACGGGCGCCAGGTCAGGTTCATCGTCTGCTACGCGGGTACGACCGCCACCCCAGAGTCCCGCCGTGCGGACGCCGCCCAGTACAACGAGCGCTTCGACCCCTTCGCGAACTTCCTCCAGTTCACCGACTGGGGGTACGGGTACGACTTCTACGACGCGATGGCCCACCACGGTGTGATGTCGTTCCCGCGGGTCCCGCCCGGCATCGAGATGCTACAGCGCAACCAGCCCCTGATGTGGGCGTTCGAGTCGCACACGCAACGCGACGCCGAACTCTACGCGAGTGCCGTGTGCCGAACGATCGCCCCGTACCCGGTCAGCTTCAGCGGGAACCTCGACCACGGGCAACCCCGCAAGTACGGCCTGATCTGGACCACCGATCCGGTCGCGGAGCGCCTCCGCCAGATGAAGGATCTGATCGTCTCGCACCTCGAGGACTGCGGGGTACAGATCGCGGACCAGGCGACGCACCCTTCCACCGGCTTCTACGTCGACAACCGGAACCAGCCGGACTACGCCCAGGAGGCGATGTCGCGCTTCCAGAACCAGGGCATCACCACGATCCTGTGGGCAGGAGGCAACGAGACCAACTTCTCGAAGGCTGCCGCCGCCCTGCAGTACCGACCGGAGTGGGTGGTCGCCTCCGACCGCAGCAACGACGGCTACTACACGGCGCAGTACCAGGACCACACCGTGTGGCGGCACGCGTGGGTGATCACCACCCAGCTCCGCACCGACTGGCACGCGCGCGGGACCCCGTGCCACGACGCCTACCGGTCGGTCCGGCCCGAGGCCCGCGACTCGGGGACCGGCGGGCTCGAGATCATCTACGCCTGCGCGTTCTACGAGCAGCTCCGCCAGCTCTTCACGGCCATCCAGGTCGCCGGGCCCAAGCTCAGTCCCCAGGCCATCGACAAGGGGTTCCGGGCCATCCCCCGCCACACGTCGAGCGACCCCCGGATCCCGGCCTGCTTCTACGAGCCGGGCGACTGGACCTGCGTGCAGGACGCGACCGCGATGTGGTGGGATCCCGTCGGCGTCATCCAGGGCGAGAGCAAGCCGGGCTGCTGGCGGCCGGCACAGGGCGGGCTGCGCTACCTCGCCTGGGAGTGGCCCGAAGCCGACCTTCCGACGCTCAAGCGTGACACGGATCCGTGCAACGCCGAGGGCCGCAACCTCACCCCGCGCTGGTCGTGATCACCCGCGCATCCTGGGGCGCGCGACCGTCCAGGCGAGTTGGACGTCGTGATGAGCGTCGTGGGGCGTCCGTCAGGACGCCGTCGGGTTGATCTCCACCCTCGTGTGCGGGAACGGGAACGCCCCGGCCGCCACGAGCGGCTCGTGTTCCGGTAGCTCCCGACCCGGCCCGAGCACGACGTCGAGAACCAGGCGTCCCGCCGCATCGGCGACGAGATGCGCCACCGGATCGGGGTTCCCGTCCCGCGTCAGGCGGACCGCGTAGGCGGTGCCCGGCTCGAAGGCGGGTGGTGTCGCGATGCGCGCCCGCCCGGTCCCCGCGAGCGTGAACTCCCGTCCGTCCCGCCTGGCGCCGAGCAGGTTCAGGAACTCGAAGTCGTGGTTCGGTCGGTCGATCTCGATGTCGTAGCCCCACGCGGCGAACGCGGTGCGCGTGGTCTTGAACGAGAACCGCTCGGGTTCCGGCGGGGGGTCGTCGAACACCCGCTCCAACCGTGGCAGGTAGTACGCGCGGAACACGTCACCGTCGGGCGACCAATGGACACCACGCCAGCGGGCGTGTGTCCACGGCATGCCCAGCGTGTCGAGTCGGGGCGCCACGAGCGAGTGGTTGTTGTTGGCCAGGATCTCCGAGTAGAGCAAGTCGCTCGAGGCCGGATTGTGCGGTCCCCAGCACCAACCCTCCGTGCCGACGCACCCGTCGCCGACGGAGGCGACCACCTGGATGTTGGCCCCGAGCGCGACCGGGGCGGTGTGGAGCGGGCTCACGTCCCGGTACAGGGCCGGCGCCTGCTCCTGCAGCGGGTACCGCTGGCTCTCGAAGTAGGTCAGCCACTGCGGGGTGTGCCCCGTATCAGGGCTGCCGTGGTCCAGCCAGCCGCTCAGAGCACCCGCGAACGCGAACCGGTCCGGGTGGCGCAGCGCCTGGTTGAGGGCCCCGAGGGCACCCATGCTGTTGCCGATGACGGCACGGGACGCGCGGTCCGTCCGCACGTGGAACAGCTCCTCCACCAGCGGGATGAGCTCGGTGTGGAGGTAGGTGTCACCGGGGCCGCCACCCTCACCTGCGCCCGGGACCTGTGCGTCGAGCGGGTGGTCGGTGACCGCGCGCCGGTCGACCCACTGACAGTCCTTGCACCAGCTCACGGATCCGCCGGCGTCCGGCACCACGACCACGAAGCCGAGCGTGCCGAGGAGCTCGTGCAAACGCAGGTTGAAGTGCTGGTTCCCGTGGCCCGTGCCGTGGAGGTGGTACACGACCGGCAACGGTTCGTCCGTCTCCACGTACCGATCGGGGAGGTAGATCATCGTGCTCGTGCGCGGCCCGGTCAGGTGGGTCCACACGTCCGCCCCGATCGAGGGGCTGTCGAAGGACAGACGGAGGATCTGCGGGCTCCTCGCCGGGTTGCCGGCGTTCGCGGCCACCTCGAGGGTCACATCCCAGGCGGCGAACGGCGCCGGAAGCAGCGCGGGGTCCCGGTGAAGCGGACCCGTCGGCACCACGTCAGGCGTGTCCTCGCGCCCGCCCGGGGGGCCATGGACATCGTGCACCTGGACGCGGACGTGCTCGAGCGTGTGCGCCCCTGCGTGCAGCGCTGCTTCGCGCTCGTCGGTCAACCGGGTTGCTGCCAACGGGACGTCGAAGCGCAAGCGACCGGTGGCGTCGGCGGTCACGGTCTGGGAGACGTCGTGGTAGGGGTTGACCGCGACCCCGGGATCGAGTGGGTCCTCGGCACGCGGATCCGCTGTCGTGACCACACGGTACGACCGTCCAGGCCTGAACCGCCCCGGGGTCGTGACCTGTGCGCTCCCCGTGCCTGACAGGATCAGACCGCGACCGTCGCGACGCGCCCCGAGCACGTGGAGGAACTCCGTGTTCGGGCGGTCGACGTCGAAGCGGTAACCCCAGACGTCGAACGAACGGTCGGTGGTCTTGTAGCTGAACCACCAGGGGTCCTCGGCGGGGCGCGCGAACACGGTGTTCATGCGCGCGACGTACCGGCCCGCGAACACCTCGCCGTCGCTCGCACCGGTGACGCCATCGAACCGCAGCAGGGTGTGCGGGAACCCGAGTTCGGTCCAGACGGGCGAGACACGCTCGGCGATCGCGGCGCGATGCGCCTCGTCAGCCAGCACCGCTGGTGTCGCGGACGAGCAGCCGGCGCCGGCCGTCGCGCACCCGTTCCCGACCGACAGAAGCACCTCGATGCCAGCGTTGACGGCGTCGGATGCGAGGTCGGCGGGGCTGAGGTTGCGGTGCAGCGCCTCTGCCACCGCCAGGGGTGGGACACCCTGCGTGGCGAGCGACGCCTCGTCCGTGGCCGGGAGGTCGGATCCTGCCAGGTCGATGGTCGGCCCAAAGGCGCCCGCGAAGACGAAGCGATCCGGATGCCGCAGTGCCTGGATGAGCGCACCGGTTCCGCCCATGACACTGCCGAACACACCCCGTCCCCCGCGGTCGCTGCGAACGTTCAGGTTCGCCTCGACAACGGGCACGAGCTCGTCGTGCAGGAAGCTGTCCGCGTCGAGCCCCAGGCCGTTCGCGGCGTCGATCCAGAGACACAGCCGGCACCACGCCTGCTCACCCACGTCCGGCGCGACGACGACGAACCGCTGTGCGGCGTCCTCGGTGGTCAGCGGCAGGCGCGTCACCTCGTCGCGGGCGGAGCCCTCGGGCGTCCGATCGTGGAGGTAGTACGCCACCGGCGACCGGAGGCCGTGTTCACGGTAGGTCGGCGGAAGCACGACCAGCGAGGTCGTCTCGATCCCGAGCACCTCCGAGAAGAACCGAAGTTCGTACGTGCGCGCCTCACCCGGGACGGGCGCGAACGTGGCGTCCGGGACCGCTTCGGT
>DASWKO010000108.1:0-15404 GCA_036396595.1 Nitriliruptorales bacterium
CCTCGCCTTCGTACAGCGTGCGGAGGTCGTCCTCGACATACCCGCGGGTGAGCGCCGCGCCCCCGAGCAGGACGGGATAGTCGTGCAGGCCGCGCTTGTTCATCTCGTCGAGGTTGTCGCGCATCACGACCGTGGACTTCACGAGCAAGCCCGACATCCCGATCGCATCGGCGTGCTCGGTCTCGGCCGAGGCCAGGATCGCGTCGATGGGCTGCTTGATGCCGAGGTTTATCGTCTCGTACCCGTTGTTGCGCAGGATGATGTCGACCAGGTTCTTGCCGATGTCGTGCACGTCGCCCTTGACCGTGGCCAGCACGATGCGGCCCTTGCCCGACGCCGCGCCCTTCTCCATGTGCGGCTCGAGGTGGGCGACCGCGGTCTTCATCGCCTCGGCCGACTGGAGCACGAACGGAAGCTGCATCTGGCCCGAGCCGAACAGCTCGCCGACCACCCGCATGCCGTCCAGGAGGAACTCGTTGACGATGGTCAGCGCGGCGTGCCCGTCGGCCATGGCTTCGTCCAGATCAGCCTCCAGCCCGTCGCGGTCACCGTCGATGATGCGGCGCTTCAACCGCTCCTCGATCGGCAGGGCCGCGAGCTCCTCGCGGGTCGCCCTGGTCTCGGTGGCGCCGTCGAACAGCTCCATCAGGCGGTGCAGCGGGTCGTAGTCGCCGGGCGCGGTCCCACCGAGCCCGGCGCTGCCCCGGTTGTCCTCGATCAGATCGCGCGCGACCTGGACCTGCTCGTCGGGGATCCGGTGCAGCGGCAGGATCTTGGCCGCGTTGACGATCGCGGAGTCCAGCCCGCGGTCGATCGCCATCTGGAGGAACACCGAGTTCAGCACCTGACGTGCCGCAGGCGACAGCCCGAAGCTGACGTTGCTGACGCCCAGCGTCGTGTGGCAGCCGGGGATCTCGCGCTTGACCCGCTCGATCGCGTCGAGCGTGGCCATCCCGTCCCCCCGCAGGTCCTCCTGCCCGGACCCCAGCGGGAACGTCAGGCAGTCGAAGACGAGGTCCGCCGCCTCCATCCCGTACTCGTCGATCGCGATGTCGGCGACCCGCTTGCACACGGCGACCTTCCAGTCGGCGGTGCGGGCCTGGCCCTCCTCGTCGATGGCCAGCACCACCACGGCTGCCCCGTACCTGCGAGCCAGCGCCAGCAGCACGTCGGCCTTCTCGCGGCCGTCCTCGAGGTTGACCGAGTTGATGACCGCGCGGCCGCCGAGCCGGATCAGCGCCGCCTCCACGACGTCGACCTGGGTGGAGTCGATCACCAGCGGCAGCGTCGACTGGGTGGCGTAGCGGTCGATCACCTCGATCATGTCGGGCGCGCCCTCGCGGCCGACGTAGTCGACGCACACGTCCAGCACGTGGGCGCCCTCGCGGGCCTGGGACTTGGCGAGCTGGGCGATGCCGTCCCAGTCCTCGGCCAGCAGCAGGTCGCGGAAGGCCCTGGACCCGTTGGCGTTGGCGCGCTCGCCGATGACCAGGAACGAGGTGTCCTGCTCGATCGGCACCGCCGAGTAGAGCGAGGCCAGCGACGGCTGGAACTCGACCTGGATTGCCGCGTCGTGCGTGCTCGCCGCCTGCGGCGGCTCCGCGCCACCGACGACACGAGCGGCCGGCGTCAGCCCGCGGACCGCCTCGACCACCCGGCGCAGGTGCTCCGGCGTCGTGCCGCAGCAGCCGCCGACGATCGACACGCCGTAGCGCTGGACGAACTCGACGTGCGCCGCGGCCAGTGCCTCGGGCGACAGCGGGTAGCAGGTCGCCCCGTCGACCATCTCGGGGATGCCGGCGTTGGGGATCACGCTGATCGGCTTGCGCGACTGGCGTGACAGCGTGCGCACGTGCTCGCGCATGTCCTCGGGCCCGGTCGCGCAGTTCATGCCGAGCACCTCGATCGCAAGCGGATCCAGCGCCGCGATCGCCGCCAGGGGCTCGGTCCCCAGCAGCATGGTGTTGATGTCCTTCTCGACCGTGAACTGCACCATCAGCGGGACGCGCGCGCCGCGCTCGACGAACACGTCGTTGCAGGCGGCGACCGCGGCCTTGATCTGCAGCAGGTCGAAGCAGGTCTCGACCAGCAGGACGTCACAACCGCCATCGAGCAGTCCCCGGACCTGGCGGCGGTAGCCATCCTCCATGGTCGGGACGTCGATGAAGTCCTTGGTGGTCGCGGGATCCTTGCCGAGGCTCAACGTCGGCGAGCGCGTCCCGGGCCCGATCGACCCGACCACCCAGCGCGGTCGGTCGGGGGTCGCGAACTCGTCGCACACCTCGCGGGCGATCTCGGCCGCGCGACGGTTCTGCTCCTCGGTGCGGTCGGCCAGCCCGTACTCGGCCAGCACCCACGGTGCGCTGCCGAAGGTGTCGGTCTCGACGGCGTCCACGCCGACTTCGAGGAACTCCCGGTGGACCCGCGCGACCACGTCGGGCCGCGTGAACACCAGGTTCTCGTTGCAGCCCTCCATGTCGGGGCCGCCGAAGTCCTCGTCGGTCAGCTCGTAGCTCTGCAGCGACGTGCCCATCGCGCCGTCGAACACGACGACACGCTCGCGCATCGCGTCCAGGAACGGGTGCGATGTCAGCGGCGACAGCGGGTTCGGGTCGGGCACGGAACCTCGGAGGACAGCGGGGTGCCAGGGTACGACGCAAGGAGCAGGATCCGACACCCCCCTCCCGTTCCGCGTCGGTGGGGACGTTGGGGGCGGGGGGCGTGGGGGTCGGGTGTCCAGCAGGCAGCGGTCCGCAGTGGCACGATGGGGCAGCGCGCCCGTCCGCACGAGGAGAACCCGTGGAGCTGTTCGAGTCCTCCAGCCCGTGGGTGGCCGCGCTCGGAACGCTCGTCGTCGGCCTGGTCGTCGCCTCGGTCGTGGCGGCGCTGGTGAACCTGCTGGCCCGCCGGCTGCTCGGCAGCCAGGAGGAGGCGGGCCGCGTCGGCGGCACGACCTTCGGCATCGGTGCCACCGTGGCGTTCCTGGTCGCGTTGGGCCAGCTCACGGGAGGCCAGGCCGCCGACGTCGGGTTGACCGCGGCCACCTCGCGGCTCCTGGCGGGGCTGCCGAACCTGTTCGTGGCGCTGGTGGTGGGGGTGCTGGGCTGGGTGCTGGCGGTCACCGTCCGCGCCACGCTGCGGCAGGTGCTGTCGCGCTTCCAGCCGGTCGCCGCGGACCTCCTGGCGCCCCTGGCGTTCTGGGCGATCCTGGTGCTGGCCGGGCTCGTGGCCGCCGACCAGGTCGGGATCGAGGTCCGGTTCCTCCAGTGGCTCATCGCGCTGATCCTGGGTGGGTTCGTGCTGGCGGCGGCGATCGCCCTGGGCCTGGGGTCGCGTGCGCTCGTGAGCGAGGTCGTGGCCGGACGCCACGTCAGCCGCATCGTGGGCCTGGGTGACGAGGTCGAGGTCGGTCGGCACCGGGGGACCGTCATCGGCCTCGGGCACGCCAGCGTGCGGCTCACGGGTCCGGGCGGCGGCCAGGTCGAGCTGCCCAACGGCTTCTTCCTCGCGCACGCGGTCGTGATCGTGCGCCGTGCCGGGGAGGTCTGAGGTGGCCGACCGCCCGGCACCCGACATCGATCGCGGTCCCCGACGCGAGCTCAGCGCACGGGCCCGACGCCTCGTCGAGCGGGCAGGCGAGGTGGATCGGCCCGCGGCGGCGCACGCACGCCTGCTCGCGGTCCGTCAGGGGGATGCCCGCGGCCGCCGACGGCAGCGGGCGTTGACGGCGTCGGGTTGGCTGACCGCAGTGGTCGCCGTCCTCGGAGGCGGCTGGCTGCTGGCTGGTCCGGTCGGCGTCGCGGAGGGTGCGGGGCTGCTGGTGGTGACTGCGGCGGTGCAGCGGAGGATGGTCAGGGCGGCGGCCAGGCGCGGCGCCGCCGCCTGGGACTGGCGCGCCCGCCGCTACCGGCTCGTGGGCAACCCGGCGGCGGAGGTGCAGGCCCTGGACGGCTACGGCGACACGCGTGACCAACTGGGTCGCCGCCCGCGTCGCGAGCGCTGAACGCGACGAGCCCGGACCCGGCAGCGGCCTCCGGGAGGGGCAGGCCGTGGGTAGGGTCGCGCGGCGATGATCCTGCGCCGCCGTCCCCCGTTGCCCGCCGACCTCCACGCTGCGTGGCGGGGGTTCGTGGACTGCGCCGAGGTCGTCGAGGGTGGCCGGCGGACGCTGCTCGGCACGCTGCCGGTGGGCCGGCTCGACCCGGCCCCGGTGGGGGTCGGCCTGGACGCGATGCATCAGGCGATCCGGACCGCGCGCGACTGGATGCCGCGCTGGCGGATCGATGACCTCGAGGACCAGTGGCAGGCGTGTCAGCAGGCGCTGACCGAGTCCGAGACCGGCCTGGAGCCGGCGCGCCGCACGGCCGCGACGACCGCCGAGCTCGAGGCGCTGCTCGGTTCGGTCGAGGAGGTGGTGGTCCCGCTCGACGCCTTCGCGGATGCCGAACGACGCTGGCGGGACGGCTGGAAGCTGCCGCGGGAGGATCGGTGACCGGCACCCAGGATGCCGGCGCGGAGGAGGGCGGCACCCAGGAGGGCGGCGCGCAGGAGGGGGGCGCGCGGGAGGGCGGCGCGGAGGGGGCTGGGGCGCACGAGGGTGGCGCGCAGGTGACCGGCGCGGAGGGGGCTGGCGCGCACGAGGGTGGCGCGCAGGTGACCGGCGCGGAGGGGGCTGGCGCGCGGGACGGCGCGGCGGCCGCGAAACGCCGTCGACGCCGCATCATTGGGCTGGCGCTCCCGGCGACCGGGGCGCTCATCGCCGATCCGCTGCTGGGGCTGGTCGACACCGCGGTCGCGGGGCGGCTGGGGACCGACCCGCTCGCGGCGCTCGGGCTGTCGGTCGCGGTCCTGGCGTCGGCGTCGTGGGTGTTCAACTTCCTCGTGTACGGCACGACCGCGGCCGTTGCCAAGGCGGTCGGCGCGGGCGACCGTCACGTGGCTGGTCGGCGGGTCGTGCACGCGGCGTGGCTGGCGACCGGCATCGGGCTGGTGCTGAGCGTGCTCATCCTGGTGCTCGCACCGTCGCTGGTGCGCTGGCTGGGCGCATCGTCATCGTTCGCCGACGAGGCGACCACCTACCTGCGGGTCCGGGCGGTCGGGCTCGTGCCGTTCCTGCTGACCTACGTCGGGCACGGCGCGTTCCGGGGCGTGTCGGACACGCGCACGCCGCTGGTGATCGTGGTCGGCGCCAACGTCGTGAACGCGTCGCTGGACGTGGTGCTCGTGTTCGGGCTGGGTGCTGGCCTGGCCGGCGTGGCGTGGGCGACGGTCGCCGCGGAGGTCGGCGCGGCCCTGGCCTTCGCCGTGCTCATCCGCCGGGCGGGACTGCCACTGCTGGGCCACGGGCGACCGACGACCCAGGAGGTCCGCACGCTGGTCAGCGTGAGCCGTGACCTGTTCCTGCGCACCGGCTCGCTGGTCGCCGCGTTCCTGGTCGTGGCCTCGGTGGCCGCCCGCCTCGGCGCGGTGACGGCGGCTGCGCACCAGATCGTTTGGCAGGTGTGGACCATGGTGGCGCTGTTCCTCGACGGGCTGGCGATCGCGGGCCAGGCCCTGATCGGTACCGCTCTGGGAGCGGGCGATCCCCGGGAGGCACGGGCCACGGCGGCCCAGCTCACGCGCTGGGGGCTGGGCGTGGGCATCGCCACGGCCGTGGTCCTGCTGGCGCTGCGGGACCTGCTGCCCCGCCTGCTGACCGACGAGCCGGTCGTGCTCGCCGCGCTGGGCGGAGCGTGGGTCGTGGCGGCGCTGGGCCACACCATCAACGGTGTGGTGTTCGTGCTCGACGGGGTGTTCATGGGTGCCGAGGACTTCGCCTACCTGCGCACCTGGGTGGTGATCGCAGCCCTGGGTGTGGCCGCCCCGCTGGCCCTGCTGGTGCTCGCGCTCGACGGTGGCCTGGTCGGGTTGTGGCTGGCGCTGACCGCCATGCTGGTGGTCCGCCTGGCCTCCCTGCTGGCCCGCCTCCGCGGCACCACCTGGACCGGTCCAGCCCCCTGATCCCCCCCGCAGAGTGGAGAGTGTCCGCCATATCTGGCCACCACCCTCCACTCTCGGGTGGATCGGGCCGCAGAGTGGAGAGTGTCCGCCATATCTGGCCGCCACCCTCCACGCTCGGGTGGATCGGGTCAGGTTCGGCGGGCGAGGGTGCGCCGGAGCTGGGCGACGAACTGCTCCCAGGCCGGGCCCCAGAGCATCGACCAGGTGAGCTGGAGGATCAGCCACTCGTCGACCTCGGCCAGCGCGTTCCACCGCACGGCGTCACGGTGGAGCTGGGCTCGGGATGAGTGGTAGGCCCACCCGAGGCACTCGATCCCGACGCGCCGTGACCCGAACGGGATGTCGATGTGGATGGTCCGGGTCGGTGTGCGTACGACGGCCTGGCCCTCGTCGGGCGGCAGGTCGCCAGCCACGAGGCGCTCGCGCGTCGTGAACTCGAAGCCGGAGTCAGACCCGTCCCCCGACAGGTCCGCGAGGATCCGCCTGACGTCGGCGCGCCCCGGGTAGCGCCCACGCTCTCGATGCACCCGATCCAGCTCGTCAAGGACGTCGCCATCGCGGAAGCGGAGGTCGATCACCAACGACCGAAGGTCGGCCAGGCGCTGAACGTTGGCCAGGTCCGTGACCGCCCGGGCGGGACGGACACAGCACAGGCCCTTGATGTCCTCGAGGTGGTGGGGGAGGTAGTGGCGCGTGCGGACCACCTCGATGCCCGGCACCTCTGGCGCGGTGCGCCCTGCTGGCAGCAGGAGCTGCACCCGCTGCGGCATCTTCGGGCGCAGTCCGTGCAGGTGCAGGGCGGACCCGCGCGTGACCGCGGCTGGGTAGCCCACGTGTGCGAGCGCGGCGGCAAGCTGTGTGATCGGCGTGGGTGGCGAGCCGGGGAGCTGGCGCACGCCGCTGCCCGCCAGGGGCTGGTGCCACGCCTCGTCCGCCGCGCGCCGGCGGAAGGTCCGGTCGCTGATGCCGTGGCTGACCGCCTGGGCTGACGTGGCGATGCCATGCCATGCCGTGCTCTCTCGGTAGAACTCGCTCCATCCCATGCCTTCATCTTGCACACTCTTCAGCCCAGCCGCTCAACGGATCCGCGCGGGCCTGTGGACAGAGCTCGGACCAGGGTGCGGACAGGGCGGCGGCCGCTCCAAGAGTGGAGAGTGTCGGCCGCATCTGGCCATCACCCTCCACGCTCGGGTGGGCTGGGCCGCAGAGTGGAGGGTGTCCGCCATATCTGGCCGCCACTCTCCACTCTTGGTCACACGCGGTGGAAGGTGGCGACGGCCTCGACGTGGTGGGTCATGGGGAACAGGTCGAGGGGGACGACGTGCTGGAGGTGGTAGCCGTGGTCGGTCAGCACGCGCGCGTCGCGGGCCAGCGCGGCGGGATCGCACGCGACGTAGACGATCCTGGCGGGGGCCAGTGCGGCGATGTCGCGCACAGTGTCCTGCCCCGCGCCCTTGCGCGGCGGATCGAGCACGACGACGTCGGGCTGGTCCAGCTCGACGCCGTCGGACCCTCCGAGCAGCTCACCGGCGCGCGCCACCCGGAGCAAGCGCTCGGTCCGCACCGAGACGACGAGGATGTCGAGCTCGTACTCGTCGGCGTTGCGCGCGCACCACTGGGCGGACGCCTCGTGGGCCTCGACCGCCGTGACGATGCCGCCTGCTCGCGCCAGCGGCAGCGACAGCAGCCCCACGCCCGCGTACAGGTCCCACACGTGCAGGCCGTCCACCGGCCCCGCGGCAGCGAGCACCTCGTCGACGATCGCCTGCGCTCCACCCGTGTTGACCTGGAAGAAGCAGCCGGCGTCGAACCGGTAGGTGAACCCGGCGACCTCGGCCGTGAGCACGCCGTCGCCCCGCAGCGGCAGCACCTCCCCGAGGTCGCCCTCGCCGGCGGGCGACGTGGTGCCCGCGCTCCGCTGCACGACCGCCTCGTCGAGGTCGCCCTCGCCGGGGGCCGAGGTGGTGCCCGCGGTCCGCTGCACGACCGCCACGTCGAAGTCGCCGTCAGGCACGTCGAGGGGGCCCGCACCGGGCTCCAGCACCACCACCCCCGGCTCGTCGGGCCGGGCCCGGCCGCGCACCGTCACCTGGGCCGCACCGGTGGCGTCGCCCACCGCCCGGCGCAGAGCCTGGGGCCGCTCGGACAGGACCAGGCAGTCGTCGATCGGCACGACGTCGTGGGTGCCGGCGCGGTGGAACCCCAGCCGACCCTGCCGGTCGGCGTGGAACCGGGCGCTGGTCCGGTAGCGGGTGTCGGGCCCGACGGCGCGGCAGTCGGCGACCGGCGGGTCGTCGATGCGCCCGAGCCGCTGGAGCTGCTCGCGCACGACGCGGGTCTTGAGCACGCGCTGGTGATCGGGGTCGACGTGCTGGAGGTCGCAGCCGCCACACTCGGGTACGTACGGGCACGGCGGGGTGATCCGGTGCGGTGACGCCTCGAGGATCGCCACGGCGGCGCCGCGGGCCCACCGCTTGCGCTGCTCGTCGATGCGCACCTGGACCCGCTCGCCGGGGATCGCGCCGGCCACGAACACCGCCTTGCCGTCCGGCAGCCGCCCGACCCCCTCGCCGCCGTGCGCGAAGCCGTCGATCTGGACCTGGACCTGGACCCGCTCGCCGGGGATCGTGCCGCCCACGACCACCGCCTTGCCGTCCGGCAGCCGCCCGACCCCCTCGCCGCTCTGCGCGGAGCCGTCGATCTGGACCTCGACCGGGTCCGGTCCGTCGTCGGGGGTGGCGGACACGGGGCCTCCGGGTGCAGCGGGGAACGAGCCGGTGGGTCAGCCGGTCAGCGCGAGCTCGTGGATCGCGGTGATGGTGAGGTCGAGGTGGGCCAGTGCCCGCTCGGTGGCGGTCGCGATGGTCGGCAGGTCGCGGGCCCGGACCGCCGTCAGGGCGTAGGTCAGGGCGCGGGTCGCGCTGCCCGGCAGCTCCTGGGTCGCTGCCTCCACCGCTGCGAGGTCGGAGGGGTCGGCGGCCTGGTCGACGAGCGCGAGGATGCCACCGGTGTCGGCCTGCCACACACCGAGGTCACCGACCACCGGGTCGCGCAGCGCGTCGACCACCGGGTTGCCCGCGGCGCCTGCCGCGCGGGCGGCGGTCAGCGTGCGCGAGAACTGGTCGCCGTAGAAGGCGTCCTCGGGGATCGCGTCGCCCGGCCCCGGCAGCAGCGGGGAGACCTCGAGCGGGCGCACCGCGCCGTCACCGTCGAGGTCGCCGGCCCAGCCCGGGTGGGCCGTGAGGGTGTGTACCGCAGCTTCGGCGCCGGCGCGGGCAGCGGCCACGTCGGCCACGTCGGCGGCGTCGCGGGCCAGCGTCAGCGCGTCCCGTGCCGCGGCGAGCGTGCCGGTCAGCGACCGCACCTCGGCGACGAGCTCGTCCCGGCGGGGGTCGGGCGCCTCGGCACCCGGGGACGAGGACGAGGCCGGCGCCGGCTGGTCGGCGGGCACGTCGAGCTCCGGGTCGGTGCACCCCGCGAGCAACACGGCCATCGCGGCCAACAGCGACAGCGCCCGCGTCGCTGCGAGCCCGAGCCACCCGTCCCGCCGTTCCTCACGGGCGACCACCGCCCCCGCCTCGGTCAGTGCCCGGCGGGGACCGCCGGCTCGCGCCACCGTGATGCCGCTCGCGATCAGCGTGCCGTGCGAGCTCAGCGCGCCGACCAGCGGCGCTGCCAGCCTGGCGACGGTGTCGGTGAGCAGGTTGGCCAGGACGACGTCGTAGCCGTGGTCGCCGTCGCTGATCGATCCCGTGGCGAGCTCGAGCGCGATCCCGTTCGCCCGGGCGTTGCGTTCGGCCACGCCGACCGCGTCCGCGTCGATGTCCACCGCGCGCACGTGCGAGGCCCCCAGCTTGGCGGCCGCGATGGCCAGCACGCCGGTCCCCGTGCCGACGTCGAGCACGCGCGCCCCGGCCACGTCGAGGTCCTGGAGCAGCTCGAGGCACAGCACGGTCGTGGCGTGGTGGCCGGTCCCGAACGCCTGGCCCGGGTCCAGCTCGATGACGTGGGCCGCCTGCGGGGCCGCGTCGCGCAGCCACGTCGGGACCACGGCCACCTGGCCGGCGATGACCGGCTCGATCCCCGCCTTCCAGGCCGCCTGCCAGTCGCGGTCAGGCTCCTGGTCCCACGAGCCGCCGCCGTCGTCGGGATCGGCCACGCGCTGGTCGAACCAGGCGACGAGCTGGTCGCCCCGCTCCCACACCCCGAGCGCCCCGGCGGCCCACAGCCGTGCGATCCGCAGCTCACGGGCACCGAGCGCGCGCGGGGCCGCCACCGTGTAGCGCAGGGTCACAGCTCGCCTCGGTCGCGGGGGTGGCGGACCCCGGACGGTACCGTCGCTCCACCGGGCGCAACCGGTCCCGGACAGGATGCGGCCCCGCATGACGGGGGGACACGCGGGGCCGCAGCGGTGTACACCGCGGGAGGCACTCTGCCACGGGACATCGCTCACGTCCAGCCTGCTCATGCCCCCCTTCGGCCACCGGCCGAGCCGACCACAGGAGCTCGCGTGCCGACCACGCCGGTCGCGATCGTCGACGTCGATGGCGACGTCCTCAACGCGCTCGAACGCGCCTTCGGGCCCCCGATCGACTCGTATCTGATGGGTTGGCAGGTGTGGTTGGTCGAGGACGAGCTCGACGGCCAGGAGGTCACGCTGGAGTACCGCGTGCACCCGCCTGCGGGTTTCTCGCAGCCCCAGGGGCTCGATCACCACGACCTGTGGACCGAGGTGATCGCGCAGCTGGCGGACGGGGCGACCGACCTGGCGCTCGGCGACGAGACCCGGTCGCTGCCCCAGGTGTTCGCCCTGGTCGAGGTCTACCCGGCGTTCGGCGAGGAGCTCACGCCCGCGCAGGTGGCCGCGCACGTCCAGACCTCGCTGGGCCGCGCGCCGCGGGCGGCCGGGCAGGTCGACCACGCCCAGCTCGGCGGCCGGTGGAAGCGGCTGCGCCACGACTTCGACCTGCCCGGCGCGTTGCGCGAGGCGCTGGGAGACGGGTGAGGGGTGAACCCGACCGGTTGCGCGATCGCGACGCCCTCGCGCTCACAGGGCTCGACCCGCCGTGATGCCCGCCCACGCCAGCACGGGTCCCGCCGTGAGTTGGCCGATCACGACCACCGCACGCACCGCGCCCCCCGGGGTGGCCGTCGCCTGGGTCATCCACGTCGAGAAGGTGGTGAGCCCACCGAGCAATCCGACCCCGATGACGACCAGGCCGGTCGGTCCGGACCCGATGCCCAGCAGTAGTCCGAGGCCCAGCGCTCCGACGAGGTTGACGAGCGCCGTCGCCCACAGCGCGCCGTGCTGGCGCGCGTGCAGCGCCTCGGCCGTCCGGTCGCGCACGACCGCCCCGATCCCACCCGCGAGCGCCACCGCGACCCAGATCACGGCGCCACCGTCCGCGGCCGTGCAGCGATCGAGAGCCCGAGCCGGGCGAGCGCGAGACCGGCGGTGACGCTGACCGCCGCGTAGCCCATGCCGGTCGCGGTCAGGCCGAGCTGCTGGACCTCCACGGCGAACGCCGAGAAGGTCGTGAAGCCGCCCAGCACGCCCGTCGCGAGGAAGCGCAGGCGCAGATCGTCGGGCTCGAGCCGGCCGCCGGCCCAGCCCACCAGCAGGGCCAGCAGCAGGGTCCCGACGAGGTTGACGCCGAGCGTCGCCCACGGCCAGCCGGCGCCGACAGGCACGAGCTCGGCCGTCCCGGCCCGGCCGAGGGTCCCGATGGCGCCGCCGGCCAGCACCGCCCCGTCACGCAACGTCACCAGGCACCTCCGGTCCGGTCGCGGAGCGGACCGTACTGGCACGCCCGCGCGTCCCACGCCGGACGGTCCGGCCCTACGCTGGACCTGGCGAGAGGAGTCGGGCATCGTGAGCGCGTCCGGACCCGTGCAGGCGCGCGACGACCTGGTCGCGCGCTTCGGGCGCATCGTGCGTGACGCCCTGGCCGCAGGCGCCGGCCCGACCGACCTGGACCCGGTGATGGCTGCGGTCGCCGACGGGCTCGGCTGCTCCGGTGTGGCGGTGCTGCGCCGCCTCGATCCCCACCTGGTCGTCCACGCAGCGCACGGCTACGACGCCGCGGACCTGCCGAGCGGCGATGGGATCGCGCTGGACGACGGCATCGCCGGCGAGGTCGCCCGCTCGGGCGAGCCGGTCTACGCGCCGGACGCGCAGGTGCATCCCGCGTGGGCCGGCGTCTCCGGCGGGCGCTTCCGGTCGTGCGCGGTGGTGCCGATGCGGCTGGCGGACCGGCTGTGGGGCGTGCTGGTCGCCGAGTCCGAGGAACTCGACGACTTCCCCCAGGACGTGCGTGACGCGATGGTCCCGCTGGCCGATCTGCTGGCGTGGTCGCTGGAGACGCTCCGGCTGCGTCACGAGGCCGAGGCGCGTGCCGAACAGGAGGCGACGCTGCGTGCCGGCCTCGAGGCCAGTGCCGCAGTCATCACCGCCGGCCTCCAGGCGGCCGGCACGACCGACGCGCTGGACGTCATGGTGCGCCAGATGCAGACCCGCCTGGGCTGGGACTCGATCGCCGTGCTGTTGCTGGACGACGAAGGGGCGCTGCGCACGGCGGCGGCGATCGGGGCCCCCGCGACGGCGACCCGGATGGTGTTCGCGCCCCACAAGGGCGTCGTCGGGCACGTCGCCGTGACCGGCGAGTCGCACCTGGTCAACGACGTCGACGACGACCCCTACTACCTCCAGGTCATGGCCGAGACCCGCTCGGAGCTGGCGGTGCCGCTGAAGGTGGCCGGCGTCGTGCGGGGGGTCGTCAACGTGGAGTCGCCGGAGCTCGCGGCGTTCGACGCGACCGACCTCGCGGTCCTCGAGCGTCTCGCGGGCCAGATGAGCCTGGTACTGCACAACGTCGAGCTGCTGCGTTCGGAGAAGGACACGGTCGCGCGCCTGCACGAGCTGGACCGGCTGAAGTCCCGGCTGCTGACCATCGCCAGCCACGAACTGCGCACGCCGCTGACGGTGGTGCTGGGGTTCTCCGAGGTCCTGACCGAGAACGCGCAGGTGCTGGACAGCGACCAGACCCGCAGCTACGCGGACGCGATCGCCCGCCAGGCCCGGTCGCTGTCGAAGCTGGTCGACCACATGCTCATCGCGGCCGAGATCGAGCAGGGGACCCTGAATGTGGCCCTGTCCAGGGTGGAGCTGGGTGAGGTGGTCCGCGAGGTCGCGTCGAGGTTCGCCGATGCCGACATCCAGCTCGGCAACGGGCTGGACACCGACCCGGTCATGGCCGACCCGTTCCGGCTGCGACAGGTGTTCGAGAACCTGCTGTCCAACGCGGTCAAGTACGCCAGCCACGGGGTCATCCAGGTGGACGCCAAGACCACCGGCCCGACCGTGACGGTGCTGCTGCGCGACGAGGGCCCGGGCATCCCCGGCAGCGAGCACGAGAAGGTGTTCGAGCTGTTCCACCAGCACGGCGAGCACGGGGTCGCGGGGCGCCGCGGCATCGGCCTGGGACTGGCGGTCGCCCGCGACCTCGTCCGGCTCATGGGCGGCGACCTGCGGCTCGCATCCGCCGAGGGCTACGGCGTCACGTTCCTGATGGGTCTGCCGCGCGGCTGACCTCCTCGACATCGAACTCGGCCGTCAGGGTCTGCTCGTCCCACGTCTCGCCGCGTGGGTCGACCTCGCGCAGCAGGTCGTGCGCGACCACCTCGTGGCGCTGGCCGGCAGCGCTGACCACGGCGGCCGTTATCGCGGCGGCAGGCAGCGCCAGCAGCGCGCCGATCGCTCCGAGCAGGGAGGCGCCCGCCAGGACCGCCAGGAACGCCACCGCGGGGTGCAGCTCCATGGTGCGGGCGGTGATGCGAGGTGCGACGAGGTAGTTCTCGATCTGCTGGTAGACCACGATCGCGGCCAGGACCCACAGCCCGTCGATCGGCCGGTCGGCGATGGTCACGAGCAGCGGCAGCGCACCGGCGAGGTAGGTGCCCACGACCGGGATCAGGCTGGAGAGCACGCCCACCCAGACCCCCAGCGCGACCGGGTACTCGGTGCCGATGGCGGTGAACGCGGCGATGTGGAACAGCGCCGAGACGACGGCGGTCAGCACGCGGCTGTAGACGTACCCACCGGTCTTGCTGACCGCGAGCTCCCAGACGGCCAGCACCTCGAGCTGGGTCTCGGGAGGCAGGCGCGTGACCAGGGCACGGCGCAGCTTGGGACCGTCGGCCACGAGGTAGAAGGTGACCAGCGCGACCGTCAGGAGCTGCAGCATCCCACCGAGCAGGGTCGTGCCGACCCCGAGGATCCCGCCTCCGATGCGACCGGCGAGGTCGGGCAGGCGGTCGGGCAGCGCCGCCCGCTGAGCCTCGAGCCAGCCCGAGACCGTCTCACCCAGGTTGCCGGGCAGCTCGAGCGCCTGGTTCGACAGGTTGTCGAGCACCGTCGGGGCGGCGTCCACGAGGTTCTGGACCTGACCGATGATCAGCGGTGCCATGGCGGCGATGAACGCGACCAGCAGGATCAGGCCGATCAGGAACACCAGCCAGGTCGCGAAGCCGCGCCGCATCCGGCGCCGGGCCAGCCATTGCACGGCCGGCTCCATGGCGAAGCTGAGGAACAGGCTGAACAGGATCACGATCACCAGGCCCTGCAGGCGTCCCACGATCTGGCGCACGAGGTCCAGCGCCAGCACGCCCAGCAGCAGGCCGACCGCGATCGTCATCGCCCACGACAGGTGCGGCCGCAACCGGTTGGCGGGCGGTACGGCCGGGTCGATCTGGGTGGTCGCGTCGGGCTCGGAGCTCATCGCGGGCAGCGTAGGGGCAACACCCGCCCCCGCGCCGCTGCCCGCGCCGCGCCGCGCCGCCCTGCGCGGGAGGTGTCCGTTCGCCGGTAGGCTCCCGCCGGGCTTCGGCCCGTTGCGACCGACGGGCGGGGAGCGGTCCCCTCCGCCCCCTACCCCGGAGGGACCGCGTGCCTGTACGTCCGCCCCGCATGACGCTCCTGCTCGTCGTGCTCACCCTGCTGGCCACGGCCTGCGGGCCCCGCTTCGACCGCTCCGAGGTCCCGGGCCCGGTCATCGCCGGCGGCCAGGACGGTGACGCCGCGACCTCCAGCACGGCCGGAGGCGGCACCACCGGCACGGCCGACACCACCGCCGAGCCCGCCGCCGACACCGGCGAGCCGACCGACGGTGACGCCACGGCAGGCGACGCAACCGACGGCGGGGCGAGCTCAGGCGGGGCGACCGGCGGCACATCGGGCACGGCGACCTCCACCGGCTCCTCGGGTGACGCGACGACGAGCTCCGGCACGACCGACGGCGACACCTCGACCGGGAGCACGTCGGGGACGACCTCGGGAACGACCACGGGTGACCAGCCCGTCGCTGCCGGCCCCATGCCCGGCGTCTCGGACCAGCCCTGCCCGGGCC
>DASWKO010000109.1:0-3872 GCA_036396595.1 Nitriliruptorales bacterium
GTCATCGAGCGCGACCACGTTGGTCGGGTCCGACATCGCCACGACCAGGACGTCGCCGGCGTCGATGCGCAGCGGCAGCGCGTGGTGCCGCTCTGCCAGCTTGCGCGGGACGCGTCCCAGCGCCGCCGCTTCCGGCCCCACCTCGGTCAGGTCGACGGTCTGGTAGCCGAGCTGGGCGGCCAGTGCGCGAGCGATGTCCTCCTCGGTGGCCAGGCCCAGGCGCACGACGACGACACCGAGCCGTTCGCGCCGCCCCTCGTCACGCTGCGCGACGAGCGCGTCCTCGAGATCCTTTTCGGCGATCACCGACTCCGCGACCAGGATCTCGCCCAGGCGTCTGCGTCGCTTGCGTTCGTCGGTCACTGCACCTCGGACATCCCCGCTCGCGGGTCAGTGTAGTGCCCGTGGGGCCCCGGACGTGCCGGGTGCCCCCGGTACGATCCGCGCCGACGCGGCCGCCCGCCCCCTTCGTGCTCCGGCCGTTCCTCGAGGGGAGTGTGATCTCCGTGCGTCCGACCGTCGTCCTGGCGCTGCTGGTGGCGCTCTGCCTGTCCGCCTGCGAGCTGCGGCTGGCCAGCGACGTCGTGGTCGACGCCGACGGGTCGGGTTCCTTCGCGCTGCACCTGGCGCTGGACCCGGAGCTGCACGAGTTGCTGCTGGATGCGGGCCTCGACCCGCTGCTCGGGATGGACGAGCTGCGCCGCGACGCGCCCGAGTGGGACATCGAGCAGCTCGAGGCTGACGACGGCGGCCTGGAGCTGGTGTTGCGCACCGCCTTCGAAGCTCCCGACGACTTCGCGCGGCTGACCGACAGCCTGCACGAGCTGGTGGACGACCAGGACGGCCAGGTGTGGGACGAGCTGCGGATCGCTGTCGACGGCGACCGGGTGACCTTCTCGGGCGCGGCCGGCCTGGTGGTGCCGCGCTTCCCCGGTGCCGACGGCGTCGCGTTCGACGAGGAGGATCTGGCCGAGCTGGTGCGTGAGCGCGGCGAGCAGTTCGTGCGTTACGAGCTCCGCGTGACGCTGCCCGGTGAGGTCGTGGACCACGACGCGGACGAGGTCGTGGGCTCGACGCTCGTCTGGCACCTGCCGGTCGGTACGTCGCGCCCGGTCGCGGCGAGCTCCGAGCTGGCGGTCGCGACCACGCCCCTGCTGCTGACCGCGATCGC
The DNA here is from genome assembly GCA_036396595.1 of Nitriliruptorales bacterium. Classification (GTDB taxonomy): domain Bacteria; phylum Actinomycetota; class Nitriliruptoria; order Nitriliruptorales; family Nitriliruptoraceae; genus DASWKO01. The sequence goes on from DASWKO010000109.1 coordinate 1,172, forward strand.
GTTGGTGGTGGCGACCGGCACCGCCATCAGCCTCGTCGCGGTCCGGGCCCGACGGGCTGGCAGGCGGCGGCGCGAGGCGCGACGCAAGGTCCGGATGACCGGCTGATGGTCGACCGGGTCGGCAGGGTCGGCGGTCAGACGTCGGGGCTGAGCTTGACCATCTTGCAGGTCTCGCGCCAGCGGTCAACGGCGCCGCGCCCGTCCAGGGAGTTCAGACGCTCGCCCAGTGCGGCGGTCGCGATCCTGGCGAACTCGTCGCTGTCGTTGAGGACGACCTCGACGCCAGCGGTCACGGTCGCGATCGTGGCCATGACGTCCTTGGCCTTGATGTGCACCTCGACCTGGTCGCAGTCGGCGAGGTTGGGCAGCTCCTGTTCGCCCGGGCCGCCGAAGATGACGTAGATCCGGCCGGCGTCGAAGACGTACCAGGTGCCACGGTGCACCGTCGTACCGTCCTTCTGAGGGATCGACAGCCACAGCAGGGCGCCCTTCTGGAACGCCTTCTTCATGGCCTCGTCGATCACACCGGTGGAGCGCATCGACTCCGGGGCGTCGATGAACACCGGGATCCGGGCGGCCTCGCCACCGTCGATCAGGAACACGAGCTGGTGCTCGTCCGCCGACGTGAGCTTGATGTCGGCCTGCGTGAAGAAGTTGAGGAAGCGGTCCTCGAACATCTCGCCGCGCAGCTCGATGAGCGAGTACGGGCGCTCCCAGATCACCAGGCCGTCCGGGTCGACCAGCAGGAACGCCTCCTCGTAGGTGCCCTGGGGGCCCTTGTAGACGCGGTGGACCCCGAAGGGCTGGGCGCTGGCCGGGAGCTCGCCGTAGACCCGCATCACCGGATCGGCACCACGGGTCTCGTCGTAGGTGGCCTGGTCGAAGGCCATCGCCGAGAGCAGCGTCACGCGCGCCATCCGTCGTCTCCGGTCGTGGAACGGGCCCCGAACGCCACCCGGGGGGGATCCGGACGGCGCGCGTGAGCGTACCCAACGCCTGCTCGTGGCCTTCCCACCGCCACGGGCATCACGGCGCGAGCTCGATGCCGTTGTCATCGAGGAACGCCAGCAGGCCAGCGGTCGTGGGCAGCGCGGTGAGCTGGCTGCGGGTGACCCATCGCAGCTCGGCGGCGTCGTCGCCGGCGCGTGGCTCACCACCGGTCACGCGAGCCAGGTGGTCGGTGATCGCGAAGCCGCCGCCGTCCTCACCGCGCCAGGCGAGCGTTCCTGCCAGGCCGGTGACCTCGACCTCGAGGCCGGTCTCCTCACGGACCTCCCGCACGGCCGCCACCTCGGTGGTCTCGCCCGGTCGGAGCCGGCCGGCGGGCAGCGACCAGCGGTCCTGCGCCGGCGGGTGGGCACGGCGGACCACCAGGAGCCGGCCGGCTTCGTCGAGGATCACGGCTCCTGCGGCGGGGACGAGTTCGGGCATCGTGCTGCAAGAGTAGGTTGCGTTGGCGACCGACCTCGGGAGACGCCTGGTGACCACGACGGAACTCGATCAGCTACGCCGGACCGCACGCGACTTCTGCGACCGTGAGGTCCGACCCGGTGCACGCGAGCGGGACCGCACCGAGGCGTTCCCTGAAGACCTCGTGCGCAAGATGGTCGAGGTCGGCTTCCTGGGAGCAGCCATCCCCGAGGAGTACGGCGGGATGGGCCTGGACAGCCACGGCTACCAGGTGATCATCGAGGAGATGGGCGCTGCCGACTCGTCGATCCGCTCGATGCTGAGCGTCAACATGGGCCTGTTCGGCATGAGCGTGCTGAAGTGGGGGACGCAGCAGCAGAAGGAACGCTGGCTCCCGGGCATCTGCGAGGGGAGGCTGGGCGCGTTCGGCCTGACCGAGCCCGGCGCAGGCTCCAACCCCTCGCAGCTCGAGAGCCGTGCCGTCAAGGTCGGCGACGTGTGGGTGATCAACGGCTCCAAGGTCTACATCACCAACGGGTCGCTGGGGGCGGTCACCAAGATCTTCGCCCGGGCCTTCGACGGCGACGCCGAGCTCGGCATCACGTGCTTCCTCGTGCCCCAGGACGCCGACGGGTACCAGGGCCGCCAGATCCACGGCAAGCTCGGGCTGCGATCGGGTGACACCGCCGAGATCTCGATGACCGACGTGCACGTCGGTGACGATGCCGTGCTGGGCGAGGTGGGCGGCGGCATGAAGGTCGCGCTGTCGGCGCTGGACAACGGCCGGTTCTCGCTGTCCGCCGGCTGCGTGGGGACCTGTCGTGAGGCGCTCGAGGTGGCGACGACGTACGCGCTGGAGCGCACCCAGTTCGGCAGGCCGATCGCTGGCTTCCAGCTCGTCCAGGAGCTGCTGGCCGCCATGCACGTGGACTACTCGGCTGCCAAGGCACTGGTCGACCAGCTCGCCGTCAAGAAGGAGTCCGGCGAGCGCTTCACCCTCGAGGCCGCGACCGCCAAGCTGTTCTGCACCGAGGCGGCGGTCCGCAACGCCGACCGCGCCGTGCAGGTCCACGGCGGCCACGGCTACATCGACGAGTACCCGGTCCAGCGGATGCTCCGCGACGCCAGGGTCACCACCCTCTACGAGGGAACCAGCCAGATCCAGCACCTGATCATCGGTCGGCAGCTCACAGGCATCAGCGCGTTCACCTAGCTGGCCGAGGGTCGATCTCGGTAGCGCCGGTACGGTCGCTGCCCACCTCACTGGAGCGATCTGTGGCCGGGTACGACC
>DASWKO010000110.1:0-9316 GCA_036396595.1 Nitriliruptorales bacterium
GCCGGCGGTCTGTACCTCGACCGTGGGGGCAGCGAGCTCACGAGCCAGGTCGAGGCGTAGCAACGCCGCGATCAGTGCTTCTGGGCGTCGTACCAGGTAGGGCCGCTGGCGGTGTCGACATCCAGGGGGACGGCCAGGTCGGCGACACCGGCCATCGCCTCGACCGCCAGGTCCCGGGCGGCCTCGAGATCGTCACCGGCGACCTCGAAGACCAGCTCGTCATGGACCTGCAACAGCATCTGCGCACGCAGGCCCGACCCGTCCAGGGCCGCCTGTACCTGCACCATCGCCAGCTTGATGATGTCGGCGGCGGTGCCCTGGATCGGAGCGTTCAGGGCCATGCGCTCAGCCATCTCGCGACGGCGGCGGTTGTCGCTGAGCAGATCGGGAAGGTAGCGGCGGCGCCCGAACAGCGTGGTCGTGTGGCCGTCGCGACGTGCCTCCAGGACCGCGCCGACCAGGAACTCCCGCACCTTGGGGAAGCGGGCCATGTAGGCGTCGACGATCTCCTGCGCCTCGTCGGGCGGGATGCCGAGCTGCTGGCCGAGCCCGAAGCTCGTCAGGCCGTACGCCAGGCCGTAGTTGATGGCCTTGGCCCGGTCGCGCAATGGACCGTCGACGTGCTCGAGGCCCAGGTCGAAGACCTTCGCCGCGGTCGTGGCATGGATGTCCTCGCCGGACCGGAACGCTTCGAGCAGCCCGTCGTCCTCGCACATGTGCGCCATCACCCGCAGCTCGATCTGCGAGTAGTCGCACACCAGCAACTGGTCGAAGCCCTGGCCGGGGACGAACGCCCGGCGGATCTCCCGGCCTTCCTCGCGCCGGACCGGGATGTTCTGCAGGTTCGGGTCCGACGACGACAGCCGTCCGGTGGCCGCAACCGTCTGCGAAAACGTCGTGTGGATGCGCCCGGTCCGCTGGTCGACCAGCGGCGGCAGCGCGTCGATGTAGGTCGACAGCAGCTTGGTGACCTCGCGCCACTCCAGGATCGCCTCGACGATCGGGTCCAGGCCGAGCAGCTTGGTCAGCTCCGTCGCGTCCGTGGACCAGCCGGTCTTGATCCTGCGGGTCCTGGGCAGCTCCAGCTCGCTGAACAGCACCTCCTGTAGCTGGGGGCCCGACCCGATGTTGAACTCTCGCCCGGCGTGGTCCCAGATCTCGTCCTGCAGCTCGGAGACGCGCTGGGTCAGCCGTCCGTGCAGCTCGTCGAGCACCTCGGTGTCGATGGCGATGCCGGCCCGTTCCATACGCGCGATCACCGGCGCCAGCGGCAGTTCGATCTCGTGCAGCAGCGTGACCTGATCGCGCTCCTCGAGCTGGCGGTGCAGCTCCTCGCCGAGTTCGAAGGTCGCCTGGGCCCGCAGCGCGCGCTGCTCCCACGGGTCCTCGACCTCCAGCGACATCTGGCCCTGGTCCAGGTCGTCGTCCGCAGTCGTGAGCGTCCGCTTCAGGTGCTGGAGTGCCAGGCGCTCGAGATCGAACGACCGCTGCTCGGGCGCCAGCAGGTACGCCGCGAGCATCGTGTCGATGCGTACACCGTGCAGCTCCCACCCACGCGAGCCGACCGCGTGATCCACCAGTTTCAGGTCGTGCAGGATCTTGGGCTGCTCCGGATCGGCCAGCGCGTCGGCCAGCGCGTCGAGATCCTCGTTGGCCAGCTCGTCGAGTGTGCCCGCGACCGGTCCGACCCCCTCGGCCGCCAACCCCAGGCGGGTCCAGCGCAGGTTGGGCACGGCGCCCGCGGTCCCCACGACGATCGCGATCGGCCCGCCGACCTTCCCGAGCCACGCCCGCAGCGCACCCGCCTCGAGGCGCTGCAGGGTGGTGTCGAAGCCGGTCGCCTCCTGCTCCTCGACCTCGCCCAGCACCTCCTCGACGAGCCGGTCGTACAGTGCCCGGAACTCGAGGGTCCCGAACACCCGCCTGACCTTGTCGGTGTCCATCGACCCCCACTGGAGCTGCGCCAGGTCCACCACCACGTCGACGTCGCGCCTCAGCGTCATCAGCTTGCGGTTGACGAACACCTGATCCCGGTGATCGGCCATCGACGCGGGGACCTTCTTGCCGGGCAGGTCACCGAGGTGCTCGTACACCGCGTCGAGGTCTCCGTACTCGACGAGGAGCCTGGAGGCCGTCTTGTCCCCCACGCCGGGAACGCCCGGCAGGTTGTCGGAGGTGTCTCCGCGCATGGCGGCGTAGTCGACGTACTGATCGGGGCGCACCCCGTACTTCTCCTCGACGGCCGCGGGGTCCATCTCCGCGACCTCGGAGATGCCGCGCAGCGTGTACAGGACGTGGACCTGATCGTCGACGAGCTGCATCGAGTCGCGGTCGCCGGTGACGATCTTGACGTGGAAGCCCGTGGCCTTGGCGCGCTCGGCGAGGGTGGCGATGACGTCGTCCGCCTCCACTCCTGCGACCGCGATGTTGGGGATCTCCATCGCCTCGAGGACCTCGTCGATCAGCGTGAGCTGTGACCGGAAGTCGTCCGGCGCCGCCGCGCGGTTTGCCTTGTACTCGGGGAACGCCGCGGTCCGCGCGATGTCGCGGCCCTTGTCGAAGCAGACCGCGATGGCGTCCGGGCGGACGTCGCCGAGGAGCTTGATGAGCATGCTCGTGAAGCCGTACACGGCGTTGGTGATCTGGCCGGTCTGGGTCCGCAGCGAGTCGGGCAGCGCGTAGAACGCCCGGTACGCCAGGCTGTGCCCGTCCATCAGCACGAGCGTCGGTCGAGCGTCGGTCACCAGGCTCCCCGTGGCGGTCGGTCCGCCGGGAGCCTAGTGCCGCGACCACCCGGCTCAGGCCTCGGAGGTCTCGCCGACGTTGTCGAGGATCTGTTCGGCGATCTGCTTCATGGTCAGGCGGCGCTGCATCGCCTGCGTCTGGATGAATCGGAAGGCCTCGGCCTCGGTCATCCCCTCGGTGTCCTGCAGCTTGCCCTTGGCCCGCTCGACCACCTTGCGCGCTTCGAACCGGCCCTGGAGATCGTTGACCGTGGCCTCCAGCCCGCTCATCTCACGGAAGCGACCGGCGGCGATCTCGACCGCTGGCAGCAGGTCGTGCTTCTGGAACGGCTTGACGAGGTAAGCCATCGCCCCCGCCCGGCGCGCCTTCTCGACCAGGTCGCGCTGGCTGAACGCCGTCAGGATGAGGATGGCGGACAGCCGTTCCTTGGCGATCTCCTCGGCGGCCTGGATGCCGTCCATCACGGGCATCTTGACATCGAGGATCACCAGGTCGGGCTTGAGCTCCCGGGTGAGCCGCACGGCGGACGCCCCATCGGCCACCTCGGCCACGACCTCGAAGCCCTCCTCCTCGAGCATCTCCTTGAGGTCGAGCCGGATCAGTGCCTCGTCCTCGGCGATGAGCACGCGCGTCCTCGCACCGCCGCCTGCATTCTCCTGGGCTGCCGCGGTGTCCTCGGTCACGCTGTTCCCTCCGCGTCGAGCAATTCGTCGAGGAGCCGGTCGCGCTCCTGCGCCAGCCGCTCGACCTGATCGCGCGTCTCCTCGAGGAGACGGACGTGGTTGTCCCGGTCCTTGCGGGCCAGGTTCCAGCCCCGGTCGGCCAGCGGTGTTTCGGCGACCAGCGCCTGGGTCTCGGCCTGGTCGGCGACGTCCTGCAGGTGATCGACCTGCTCGCGCAGGACGCGCACCTCCGTACGGGCCCGCTTGAGGTCGTCCTGGACCCGGACGAGCCGCTCGCGGATTCGCGCCGCCTCGCGGGTGGTCGCCGTGATCGCCTCCTGGTGTGCCTTCGCGGTTCCGCAGGCCCGTCGCGGCCGTCTGGCGTCAGGGCGCGAGGCTTCCACGTCGATCGGCCAGGAGGCTGTCGACCCGACGGGCCGGACCACGGACCGCGATGCTACTCACCGCCCCCGCGGCGCGCCGAACCGTTGGTGCCCGGGGTGGGACTCGAACCCACAACGCGTCAGGTTTGAGCTGACGGCCTCGTGCCGTTTGGGCTACCCGGGCCGGGCCCGAAGTCCGGCGTCACCCGGCCTCCTCGGGCGCAAGAGCGTAGCGCCCCCGGTTCCGTGCACCGAAGGTCGAGGTCTGCGCGTGGCAGTTCGCGCACAAAATGCGCAGGTTGCCCCGTCGGTTGTCCCGGCGGTCGCCGTTGATGTGATCGAGCTGGAGCGGGGCCGGCTCACCGTTCCACTCCGTGATCCCGCACCTCGAGCAGCGAGGCTCGAGCATGCCTTCCTCGATCAGTCGCCGCTTGAGTCGATTGGTGTCCCGGTGCGTGGAGTCCACCACCAGGATCTCGTCGAGGGGGCGCCGCGCCCGCCCCGCGGGGTTCGTTTCACCCCGAGCCCACGCTTGGCCTCGCAGGTGCCGCGTATCCAACCCCAACTGCTCGATCCGAGCCTTGACGGTCGCGTGGCCGCCGCCCCCGCGTACATCCAACCGGCGGCACACCTCGGCGTAGCTGCGAGCGCCCTTCACCGCCTCGACCAGGTCGTCGTCGGTCCATGATCGCGCTCGCGACGGGGCCGTGGCGGGCAGGGGACGCTTCCAGTGGGTGGTATCCAGGCCAAGCCGGCGGACGTGATCCTGCATCGTGAGCCACTGGTCACCGCCGACGGACAGGCCGAGCTCCTTGAAGACCCCGTTGAGGTTGGTCGCGGAGGCGACGGCCGCCCGCAGATCATCGTCGCTCCAGGTGCGGCGGTCGCGTGGCCGGGCTGCCGCCGCCTCTCGCTGGCGGCGGGCGTGGGCTCGCTGCGTCCTGCGCTTGCGTGCGGCGTCGCGCAGGTGTTGGTCGTCGATGCCGAGTTCCGCGATCCGCACCCGGATGGCGACGTGGGAGCTTCCGCTGCCCAGACCCAGGCGACGCTGGACCTCCCGGTAGGTCGTCGACGCCGCCACCGCGGTGCGCAGGTCGGCGTCGGTCCAGGTACGCGGGCGAGGCATGGCAGGCTCCTGTGGTCAGACGCCCCCGGCTGCCAGCATGAGACCGGCAGGGTGTGACATCAGCCCGACAGCCGACCAGCGGGAGCTTTCGGGTGGGTGCAGGGGAACTTCGGGCGGTCCGGTCACCGTTTCGTGTGCGACGAGCGGGGTGACGAAACGCATGACGAGGACCGAGGCGCCCGACGCCGGCACAGGCGGATCCACCGGCGCCCGACGCGGTCGCACGGTGGCGGTCGCCATGGCGCTCGTGCTGGGGGTCGTCGTCGCCGCTGTCGCGAGCACGAGCGGGACCCGGGAGCAACCCGCCGACCCGGTTGACGTCCCCGACGACCCCGCCGGGCCGCCCGACGCGCTCGATCCGGCCCCGGCGCCCGCCGCCACGACCTCCCCGGCAGACGATCTTCAGGACATCGCGTTCGCGCGCCGGGCCCGCTCGGAGCTGCGCACGCTGCCGGCCGAGTGGCCGATCGTGCGCGGGGTCTACTCCACCATGCACTCCTTCTGGGGCCAGCGCTGGGAGTCCATGATCGAGCTGGTGACGACGACCGAGATCAACGCGATCGTGATCGACGTCAAGGACGACAAGGGCCAGCTCGCGTGGGACATGGACGCCCCCCTGGCCAAGCAGGGCGGCGGCGGCACGTGGAAGCCGAACGCCGACCCGCGCTCGCGCCTCCGGCACCTGCGCGCCGTGGGCGGCTACCCGATCGCACGCATCGTGTGCTTCAAGGACTCACGGGTGGCGCTGGCGCGCCCCGACCTGGCCGTGGTGGACGTGCGGACGGGCGAGCCGTGGCAGGGCAGCGACGGTCAGCACTGGCTCAACCCGTACAACGCCGAGGCGTGGCAGTGGTGCATCGATGCGGGCAAGGAAGCGGCACGGATGGGCTTCCTCGAGGTGCAGTTCGACTACGTGCGCTTCCCCAACGGCGGCGACGGGCCCAGCAATCACTTCGACTTCCCGGGGCGCCCGGCTGACCTGCCCCGCGAGCGGTGGCGCCACCCGGACCAGATCACGGCGTTCCTGACCTCCGCGGTCGAGCAGCTCCACGCCGAGGGCGTGCGCGTCTCGGCCGACATCTTCGGGTTGACCACCTACAACTGGTCGTGGGACGGCGACGGCACGGGCCAGGTGTTCGAGCGACTGGCCGAGGTGCTCGACTACGTCTCGCCCATGGTCTACCCCAGCCACTACGGCCCCGGGAACTACGGCCTGCGCCCACACCCGGTCGACTTCCCGTACGAGACCGTGTGGAACGCGATGTCCGAGGCGCAGATGCGCTCCCAGGGCCTGACGGGCCGGATCCGCCCCTGGATCGAGGACTTCGCACCGACCTGGTTGGGACGCGGCCACAACCCCCAACGCGTGCGGGATCAGAAGCGCGCGGTCTACGAGAACGGCATCGAGGGCTGGCTGTTGTGGAACGCCAGCAACCGCTTCTCGGTCGAGGCGCTCGAGGCCGAGACGCTCCCCCGGGCCGAGGGGGACTACCTGCCGCCCGCCCGGACCCGCGACCCCGACCTCGCGCCGGGGGCCGAGGCGCGAGCGTGGCCGGGACGCGACCCGGACGCGACCACCGAGTCCCAGCACATCGGCCAGGGCAACTCCGCCGGAACCTCCCCCGGCGGGCCTACCGGCGGCATCGAGGAGAGTGCTGATGCGGCCTGACCCGTCCCGACGAGGCGTCGCGCTGCTCGCCGTCGTCGCAACCCTGGCCGGCGCGTGTGCCGACAGCACCGGCGCCGACCAGATCGTCGAGCCCTCCCCAACCGCGGTCGCCCCTGCGCCGTCGCCGGCACCATCGACGCAGCCCTCCCCCAGCCCGGACAACTCGGATGTCGCGACCGTGACCGACCACGAGCTCGGCGCCCTCGGGGTCAACGAGCTCGGGCGCATCCCGGTCATCGAGTGGCACAAGATCCAGGACGCCGACGGCCGGTGGGAGAACTCGCTCGCGACCTTCCGGGCCCAGCTCCAGGAGCTGTGCGACCGCAACTACCGCCCGATCTCGATCGACGAGTTCATCGATGCCACCTTCGACGTCCCGGCGGGCAGCTCGCCCGTTCTGCTCACGTTCGACGACTCCTACAAGGAGCACTTCTTCTTCGCGGACGACGGCGTCACGCCTCACCCGGACAGCGCCGTCGGCATCCTTCAGGCGATGGAACAGACCTGCGGGGGCTGGCGTGCCCGCGCCAGCTTCGCCTTCTACTGGCCGGTCCCCTTCCGGGAGACCGATCGCGCGCTCATCGAGCGCAAGCTCAACTACCTCGTGGACAACGGGTTCGACCTGTCCAACCACACCTACAACCACGACAACCTGCGGGACATGACCGACGCGCAGGTCATCGAGTCGGTCGGCAGGCACGAGACGGAGCTGGCAGCCGTCATCGGCCACGACTACCGCGTGCGCTCGATCACCCTGACCCAGGGCATCTGGCCGGTCAACGCGGATCTCGCCCTCACGGGGACCTATGAGGGCTTCACGTACCACCACGAGATCGCGTTCGAGGTCGGGTTCATGCCCACCCGCTCGCCCCACCACCTCGAGTACGACCCCCACAGCGTCCAGCGGGTCCAGGCGTGGGTCGACGAGTTCGACAAGTGGATCGCGTGGCTCGACGAGAACCCCACCCGACGGTTCGTCTCAGACGGCGATCCCACGACGGTGACCTACCCGGCCGACTGGGCCGACGTCGCCGAACCCCGACCCGGCCTCGAGGTCCGCACGTACCCCGTGTCCGGGTCAGCGGACGAGGCGGCCCCCTCCTGACCGGGGTTACGAGGCGACGTCCTCGAGCAGCCGCACGGTGCGGTCGTCCGCGTCCAGGACGACCTCGACGCCCAGCGGCAGTGGGACCTGCTGGTCGGTGTGGCCGAGCGGGGCGTCGGACACGGTCGGGATCGCGAGCGCGCCGACGAGCTCGTCCAGGACCTGCTCGACCGACCGGCTGGGCACCCCCTCCGGCGCCTCGCACCGTTCGAAGCGCCCGAGCACCAGCCCTTCGATCTCGTCCAGCGACGCGGACCGCAGGAGCTGCATGACCATCCGGTCGACCCGGTAGGGCACCTCGCCGACGTCCTCCAACAGCAGGATCGCACCGCGCAGGTCCAGCTCGTCGACCGTGCCGATCAGATGGGTCAACAGCGCGAGGTTGCCTCCCAGCAGCCGGCCGACCCCGCTGTCCCCTTCGGCTGTCTGGCCCCCGAGGTCGATCACGGAGCCCTCGCCGACCTCACCGAACACCAGGCGGCGAAGCTGGTCCAGGCGGTGGGCCGGCTGCAACGACAGCCGCGCCGCGAACTGCCCGTGCACGCTGACGGTGCAGGTGCGCTGCCACGCGGCGGCGTGCAGGGCCGTGGTGTCGCTGAAGCCGACCAGCCACTTGGGGTCGCTGCGCAGCGCCTCCCAGTCGACGAGGTCGACCATCCGCGTGGACCCGTAGCCGCCGCGGGTGGTGAGCACACCGCGGACGTCGCGATCGCGCAACGCGGCGTTGAGATCCTGGGCCCGGGACAGGTCGCCGCCGGCGAGGTAGCCGTCGCGGTCCAGCGCGTGCGGCGCCACCTGGGGCTCGAGCCCCCAGCCACGCAGCACGTCGAGCCCGGCATCCAACCGTTCACGAGCCCCGTCGCCGAGCGCGCCAGCCGGCGACAGCACCACGACGCGGTCGCCTGAGCGCAGCGCTCGGGGCCGCCGGACGTCCTCGGCACGTAGCTCGTCCGGCCTCACCGCGCCGCACGCTCGACGCCGGCACGCAGCTCGCGCACCAGCGCCGCGACCCGTTCCGGCGCATGATCGGGCTGACCGTCTCCGGCGGCGGCGACCACCGCCGACCCCACGATCACGCCGTCGGCGTAGCCCGCGACGTCGGCCGCGTGGTCGCCGGTCTTGACGCCGAGCCCCACCGCGACAGGGGTTCGGGTCCGAGCACGGATCCGCTGGACCAGGCTCCGGCTCTCGTCGTGCGCGACGTCCTTGACGCCGGTCACCCCGAGCAGGCCCACCGCGTACACGAACCCGGTCGACACATCGGCGATGGCATCGAGGCGCTCGTCGGTACTGACGCTGCTGGCCAGGAACACGCTCGCGAGTCCGGCCGGGCGCGCGTGCTCCAGCCACGGTCCCGACTCCTGAGCGGGCAGGTCAGGCAGGATCGCGCCAGCGACGCCGCTGGCGACCGCATCGGCAGCAAAGCGCTGGTAGCCCCGCGTGTCGGGGATCGTGACGTAGGTCATCACCAGAGCCGGCACGCCGACGTCGGCGGTCAGCGTCCTGGCCATCGCGAAGTCATCGCTCACGCCGTAACCGTGGTCGAGCGCGACCTGGTTGGCCGCCTGGATGGCGGGGCCGTCCATCATCGGGTCGCTGAACGGGAACCCGATCTCGAGCACGTCC
>DASWKO010000111.1:0-4892 GCA_036396595.1 Nitriliruptorales bacterium
TCGGAGTGCAACGGCTGCTGTGCGAGGGCGGCCCGCGCCTGAGTGGGCAGCTCGTCTCCCAGGGGCTGGCCGACGAGCTGTTCCTCACGATCGCGCCGGTGCTGGTGGGTGCCGACGGGCCCCGGCTGGTCGAGGGCGCTGATGTCGCTCGCCGCCTCGAGGTGCTCGCCCTGCACGAGCACGGGGGCGACCTGCTGCTGCGGCTGCGGGTGGGCCCCTCGCTTCAGCGGTAGCGCTCGCCGCTAGCTAGCATCAACTCGACCCCGAAAACCCTGCGCGGGGCACGTGCGAGAGGGAGTCATCCGTGAACGAGGCACTGCAGAAGTACGTCCATGCGGCTACCGGCATCACCGGCCTGACCAAGAACCAGGCAGAGAAGATCGTCAAGCAGATGGTCAAGCAGGGCGAGGCCGCCCGCGACCAGGCGGGCGATCTCGTCGAGGACCTGCTCGGCAAGTCCCGCGAGAACGCCGAGCAGCTCAGGAAGGTCGTCAAGGCCGAGACCCAGCGCGTCATCAGCAGCCTCGGGCTGGCCAGCCAGCGCGAGGTCGAACGGCTCGACAAGCAGGTCGCCGAGCTGAAGCGCAAGCTCGCCGCGGCCGAGCAGGCCGCGTCCCCGCCGGCCAAGAAGACCGCGAAGAAGACCACCAAGAAGGCCACCAAGAAGGCCACCAAGAAGACCACCAAGAAGACCGCGAGGCAGCCCGCCAAGAAGACCGCGAGGCAGCCCGCCAAGAAGGCCGCCAAGAAGACCGCGAGGCAGCCCGCCAAGAAGACCGCCAAGAGGTCCTCGTGAGCGAGCCGAGCGAGGGGACTGCGCCGGTCGAGACGCCGTTGGTCGCGCTGGCCCAGCGCCTCGAGGGCGTCGACGGCCTGCCCGTCCAACAGCGGGCCACCCTGTTCGACCAGGCGAACCGCGCACTGGTGGCCGAGCTGGACGCTCTGGATGACCTGTAGGCGTGCCAGGACGTCGGCGTCGGCTGGACGCGGAACTGGTCCGGCGTGATCTGGTGTCCAGCCGCACGGAGGCCCAGGAGGCGATCGCCGCGGGCCTGGTGACGGTCGACGGCGCGCCAGCGCTCAAGCCAGCTACCCAGGTCCTGCCCAGCCAGGCCGTGGTCGTGCTCGGGCCGCCGCGTCGGTTCGTGTCGCGTGGGGGCGAGAAGCTGGTGGGCGCGCTCGAGGCCTTCGGCATCGACCCCACCCGGCGACGCTGCCTGGACGCGGGCATCTCGACCGGAGGCTTCACCGACTGCCTGCTGCAGCACGGGGCCGGGTCGGTGTTCGCCGTCGACGTCGGCTACGGCCAGGTGCACGAGCGGTTGCGGCGGGATCCGCGGGTCGAGATCCGCGAGCGGACCAACGTGCGGGAGCTGACTCCGGCTGACGTCCCGCCGCCAGCTCCGGACCTGCTCGTGGCGGACCTGTCGTTCATCTCGTTGGCACTGGTGCTCCCGGTGCTGTCCCGGCTCGTGGCCGACAGATCGCAGGCCCTCCTGCTGGTCAAGCCCCAGTTCGAGGCCCACCGCGACGACGTCGGCAGGGGTGGCGTCGTCCGCGACCCGCGGGCCTGGCGTGGGGCGCTGTCACGGGTGGTCGGCACCCTGTCCTCGTTGGGCTGGCGACTCGGAGGCGTGCGTCCATCACCGTTGCTCGGGCCCGCGGGCAACGTGGAGTTCCTGGTGTACGCAGCCCGAGGGATCCAACCCACCGATGGGATCGATGTGGACCAGGCGCTGGACGCCGCGGTCGCCGCGGGTCAGGCTCTGCGCTCACGAGAGGAGGAGTCGTGAAAGTGGGGCTGGTGGTGCATGGCGGCCGGCCCGAGTCCGTCGAGGTCGCGGCACAGGCCGCGCGGCTGCTCGGCAGCCGCGGGGCGAGGGTCGTGGTGGCCGACGACGCGGCCCTCGACGGGCACGTCCCCGCTGAGGTCGTGTCCTGGACGTCGTTCGCGGCGGGACTCGACCTGACGATCTCGTTCGGCGGTGACGGCACCTTCCTGCGCGCCGCGCACCTGACTCGCGACGAGGGCGTACCTGTCCTCGGCGTCAACCTGGGGCGGCTGGGGTTCCTGGCCGAGGTGGAGCGCGAGGATCTCGAGGGGGCCTTGGACGCCGTGACCGGCGGCGACTTCACGGTCGAGAATCGCGCGACGCTTGACGTCGCGGTGCATGGCCCCGACGGGGAGGTGCTCTCGCGTGAATGGGCGCTGAACGAGGTGTCGATCGAGAAGAGCGCCCGCCAGCGCCTGCTGCTGATGGACGTCCACGTCGGCGACCAGCTCTTCGCCAAGGTCCCGGCGGACGCGCTCGTGGTGGCCACCGCGACCGGTTCGACGGCCTACGCTCTGTCCGCCGGCGGACCGATCCTGTCGCCACATGTCGGGGCCACCCTCGTCGTGCCGGTCGCACCGCACACGCTGTTCGACCGCACGCTGGTCGTGGGCCTCGACGAGGACGTTCGGGTCCGCGTCGTCGAGGACCAGGCCCCGGCGATCGTCAGCTCCGACGGGCGCGAGCCGGTCAACGTCCCCGACGGCGGTTGGGTGGTCGCGCGCGGCGGCGGCCGGCCGGTGCGTCTGGCCAGGGTGTCGGGCGACCTCGACTTCTACCGCCTCGTCCGCCGCAAGTTCGGCCTGCACTGATGCTCGATGAGCTGCACATCCGCGATCTCGGTGTCATCGAGGACGCCACCCTGCGCTTCTCACCGGGGCTGACGGTCGTGACGGGCGAGACCGGTGCCGGCAAGACGATGGTCGTGACGGCGCTGCAGCTCCTGCTCGGGGCTCGTGCGGACACCTCGGTGGTGCGATCGGGCTCGGAGGCCGCCGTCGTCGAGACCCGGATCGCTCCCGTCCCCGCGTCAGCGGCCGAGTGGGTCGAGGAGGGCGGGCAGGACGAGCTGATCGTCGCCCGCGAGGTTCTGACCGAGGGACGCAGTCGAGTGCGGATCAACGGCCGCATGGCCACCGTCGGGGCGCTGGCGGAGATGCTCGGCGACGCCGTCGAGGTGCACGCCCAGCACGAGCATGTCCGGCTCGAGCGCCCCGACGTGCAGCGCAGGCTGCTGGACCGGTACGCGGGCGACCCCCACGCACGCACGCTGACGACCTACCACGAGACCTACGCGGCCTGGCAGGAGGCGGTGCGGGCCCGCGAGCGGCTGCACGACGATGCTCGGGAGCGGGCCCGCGAGCGTGATCGGCTGGAGTTCGAGGTCCAGGAGATCGAAAGGGCGGCGCTGCATCCCGACGCTGACGGGCGGCTCGGCGACCAGCTCGACGTGCTCGAGCACGCCGAGGAGCTGCAGCTCGCGGCGGCGCAGGCCGAGGCAGCCCTGGGCAGCGAAGGTGCCGGCGAGCCGCTCGGGATCGCCGTGCAGACGCTGCGGGGGCTGCGGGTCGACGATCACGCCTTGCACGAGCTCCGGCAACGGGTCGAGGGGTTGGTGGCCGAGGCATCCGAGCTGGCAGCCGACGTGCGCGACTACGGCCAGGCCATCTCGGCGGATCCCCAGCGACTCGAAGAGCTGCGCGAGCGCAAGCTGCTGGTCGCAGCGCTGCAGCGCAAGTACGGCGCCGACGTGGAGGCGGTGATCGCCTACGGGGATGATGCGCGGGCCCGCCTCGACGAACTCGAGCGTGCCGATGCCGACGCCTCCGACCTCGACGCGCGGCTCGACGAGCTCGAGCGGGCACTCGGCGACCTGGCTGCGGACGTCACCCGCGGTCGGGGGCTGGCGGCCGAGGGCCTGGCGGTGTCGGTCGACGGTCACCTGCAGGAGCTCGGCATGCCGCACGCCGCGTTCCAGGTCTCGGTGGCACCAGCCGAGGGATCGGGGCAACCAGCCGCATTCGGCCCGGACGGGGTCGACCGGGTGACCTTCCTGTTGGCCGCCAACCCGGGGGAACCAGCCCGACCGCTGTCCAAGGCGGCCAGCGGTGGTGAGCGATCGCGGGTGGCGCTGGCCGTCGAGGTCGCGCTCGCGGACGTCAACGACGCCCAGGTGCTCGTGTTCGACGAGGTCGACGCTGGCATCGGCGGGGCGACGGCGATGGCCGTGGGGGAGAAGCTTGCCCGCCTGTCCGCGGGTCGTCAGGTGCTGTGCGTCACCCACTTGGCGCAGCTCGCGGCCTTCGCCGACGTGCACCACGTGGTGGAGAAGGGTGTGCGTGACGGGCGGACCGTCACCGAGGCCCGCCAGGTGGCCGACCAGGACCGGGTCGCGGAGTTGTCACGCATGCTGTCGGGCGACCCCACGCGCGATGCCGCACTGGGACACGCACGCGAGCTGCTCGACGAGGCACGGACCCGCCGGGCGGGATGATGCGCATCACCGGTTGGTCTGGCCCTCCTTGGAGCCGATCGGCGCGGTCGGTAGCGTGACGCGCGGTGTGCGGACGGACCGTGCGAGGCTGGGAGTTTCGGTGACCGCTCCACGACAGCTCAGCGACGTGCTGCCGAACGTGGACCGGGTCGTGTCGCGCAAGGGCGCGATGTTCGCTGGCCGGCGCCCGCGGCGCCGCCGGTGGCTGATCGGTGCGCTGCTGACCGTCATCGCGCTCCCGGCTGCGCTGGCGGGATCCGCGCGTCCGTCTCAGGACCCGGCCCCTGCCACCCCTGTCGTGGGTCAGGGCGAGGTGGTCGGCGCCGACGACCTGACGCCCCAGGGAGCCGCCCCCGTCCCTCAGGCCGAGCGCATCAGCCCGTTCGCGCGCACGGTGGAAGGCCTGGTCCTGTCGCTGCCCTCCGATCAGGTCCTGTTGACAGGCTTCCACGAGGCCGCCTTCACCCACGCCATCCCGCTGACGCCCGTGGGAGAGTGTGCCAGCAACGAGAACCCCACCGAGGCCACGTGTCCACCAGACGTCACCGGCGGACCCGAGTACGTGA
>DASWKO010000112.1:0-17122 GCA_036396595.1 Nitriliruptorales bacterium
GCGCCTCCCGCAGCGCGTCCGGGTCGTCCTCGGTGGCCACCAGCAGCATCATCGAGAAGTGGCCGCCCAGGATGGTCATGGCCGAATCCTCGAGGTTGCCTCCGCGGTCGCGGAGCACCTCGGCGACGGTGGCGACGATCCCGGGCCGGTCCGCACCCATGGCGGTGACGGCGAGCTCGTGCACGGCGGCCTCCTGGCGGGTGGGGGGAAGGACTGGGTGGGTGGGGGGAAGGACTGGGTGGGTGGTCTGGGAGGCTAGCGTCGGAGCCGTGCGCACCCTGGTCCTGCTCGCTCTGGTCGTGACCGTCACGCTCGCGGCGTGCGGGCCGCGGTCGCCCGCGTCCCAGCCCGACGACGGCGCCAGATCGACCCCGTCGGGGGTGGCTGCGCCGGATGACTGTCGCGTCGACGCCGGCCTCGACGAGGTTCCCGGCTTGCACCCCTCGGTGGACAGCTACCCGGCGATCACGGTCGTGCTCGCCAGCCCCGACGGCGGGTGCCGGATCCCGCTGGCCGTCCGTCTGGCCGACAGCTCGGCCCGGCGCGCCCACGGCCTGATGGAGGTCCCGGAGCTGCCGGCCGGGACCGGGATGCTGTTCACCTACCCGGACGCCGACGGCGAGCGCACCGGCGGCTACTACATGAAGAACACGCTGGTGGCCCTGGACATCGCCTACCTCGCCGCCGACGGGACCGTCGTGGACATCCGTGCCATGCAACCGTGCGTCGAGGACGACCTGGCTGCGGGGCAGGGCTGCCCCACCTACCCGCCCGACATGCCGTACCACGCGGCGCTCGAGGTCCCCCAGGGGTGGTTCGAGACGGTCGGCGTGACCGAGGGGTGGGTGGTCACGGTCCAACGCTGACAAGGACGTGTCGGTCGAGTCGAGCCGACCCCTGACGGGTGGCCGCCGCCCGGTTCGAGTGGTTGGCTACGGGGGTGTTGACCGGCTCGGCGTCACGCCGACAGGACGCGGAGGGCCGGGGTGTCCCCAACCGTCGTGCGAGGCCAGCTCTGTGGAGACGTTCAGCGAGATCCTGCGCTGGACCCAGAGCGCTGCGTTCGTCGCGGTGGGAGCCTGGGCGCTGCTCGAGTGGCGCCGGCGCCGCAGCCGCCAGGCAGGGTGGCTGGGTGCCACCTTCGGGTCGCTGGCGCTGATCCTGCTGTTGGGGTCCCTCACCGACCTTGTCGGTGCGCAGCAGGGTCTGATGGTCGACCTGCTCGGCCGCGTCAGCATCGCCGTCATCGCGGCCTTCCCGTACCTGCTGCTGCGCTTCCTTGACAGCTTCGAGCCACTCACGCGACTCGTGGAGCGGACCGTGCTGGCGCTCGCGGTCGGCCTGGTCGCCTGGTCGCTGGTGGTGGAGCTCCCGGAGACGGGCGAGCCCCGGTCGGTGATCGCCAGCGCGTTCGTGCTGGTGTTCGTGGGCTACTGGTTCGTGGTGCTCAGCATCGTCGGCTGGCGCTTCTGGCGTGGCGGGCGTGGCCAGCCCACCCTGGCCCGTCGACGGCTGCGGATCCTGTCGGTTGCCTCGGTCGTGCTCGGGACGGTCCTGCTGCTGGCCGGCGTCGGCGGTTCGGATCCACACGTGTGGTTCACGCTCACGTCGCGGATGCTCGGCCTGGCCAGCGCGCTGCTGTTCGGCCTGGGCTTCGCGCCCCCCGGGACGCTGCGGATCGCCTGGCGCCAGCCCGAGGAGCAGCGCCTGCACACGGCCTCGCTGGGGCTGATGCGCGCGAGCTCCCGCGAGGAGGTGGGCGAGATCCTCGCGCCCCACATGGTGGCGGTGGTCGGCGCCAGGGCGGTCGCCATCATCGACCACGACGAGGTGGTGGGCCACGCGGGCATCGGGCTCGCCGACGCGCGGGCGGCGGCGCTGGCCGACCACGCGGACGACGACACCAACATGCAGGTGGACCTGTCCAGCGGTCGCATCCTGGTGTGGACCAGTCGCTACACGCCGTTCTTCGGGACCGAGGAGCTGGTGCTCCTGCGACGCCTCGGGCTGCTGGCCGACCTGGCGCTGGACCGCGCCAGCCTGCTCGCGGCCGAGCGCGGCGCGCGTCACGAGCTCGAGCGCACCAACAGGGAGCTCGAGGCGTTCGTCTACACCGCCTCGCACGACCTCAAGTCACCGCTGATCGCGATGCTCGGGTATCTCGAGGTGATGGAGACCGACTACCGCGACCGGTTGGGCGACCAGGGCGGTTGGTACCTGGAGCGGATGACCACCAACGGGCGCTACATGGAGGCGCTCATCGGTGACCTGCTGGAGCTGTCGCGCGTGGGCCGCATGCAGACCGAACCCGACCGGATCGACGTGCAGGAGCTGGCCCAGGGTCTGGCCGGCGAGCTCGGGTCGCGCTACCCCGGCTCCACCTACGTCGTGCACGACCTGCCGACGATCTGGATCAACCCCACCCGCGCCCGGCAGCTACTGGGCAACCTGATGGAGAACGCGGGCAAATACGGCGGCGACCACCTCACGGTCGAGATCTCGTCCCGCGTGCTGACCGACGGCGGGATCGAGTTGCGCGTCACGGACGATGGCGTGGGCATCCCCGAGGAGCACGCCGAGAAGGTGTTCGGCGTGTTCGAGCGGCTCGACCACGACCATGCGCAGTCCGGCACCGGCGTCGGTCTGGCCATCTGCCGCAAGATCGTCGAATCCATCGGTGGTCAGATCTGGCTCGCGGGTTCCGAACGGGGCGCCGACTTCCGCATCCGGCTGCCCCCCGACAGCGTCCGCGAGCAGGCCACGCCGGACCCGACCACCGCCCCCCACGGCTCGGACCCCCACCGCGAAGTACGCGCGTGAACACGCCTGTCCGATCCTGGTCGGGTTCACGCCGCCGTTGGCGGATGGGGCGGCGGGGCGGGTCGCCAAGAGCCCGAGGGCTCGCGCTAGCCTCGTGGGGTCGGTCCCGATCCGGAGGCACGCGCCGTGCATAGCTGGCAGTACATCCTGCTCGCGTTCGTCTTCCTGCTGCCCATGGTCCTGATGATCGACTACTGGGGCGACGACCGCCTGACGTTCCGGGGCAAGCCGATCCGCCGCCCCTGGGTGCGCCAGGTCGACCATCCCCCCATCGACGAGCACGAGGCGCACTGACGCCGGGATCGTCGCCCTGTGGAACAGTCGTGCAGATGTCTGCATCCACCCGTACGCTGGTGGCGTGAGGACGACGCTCGACATCGATGACTACGTGCTGCGGCGTGCCAAGGAGTTGGCGGCGCAGCGTGGTACGACCCTGACCGCGTTGATAGAGGAGGGCCTGCGCGAGGTGCTGGTCGCCGCCGAGACGCGCGCGCCGTACCGCTTGGACCTGGATCCGGTCGACGGTGAGATCCTGATCGACGTCGCGGAACGGCGTGCCATGTACGACGCCTTCGATGAGGACTCGGCGTCTGGGGCCACCGCGGACGACCAGTCTTGATCGCGGTCGACACCAACATCCTCGTGTACGCACACCGGTCGGCCGATCCATCCCACGCCGCGGCGGTGCGGGCCCTGAAGGCCCTGGCCGAGGGTTGGGCTCGGGTGCGGGTCAGGTAGGGGGGACCTCGGCTTCGAGCAGGGCGCGGAAGTCGCCTTCGATCGGGGCCGGACCGTCCCCGCCGAGGTGCACCAGGACCCCCTCGGCGGTGGAGACGCAGCGGTCGTCCTCGGTGAAGATGGCCGTGCCGACCGTCATCGACGTGCGACCGACCCCCAGCAGGACCGCGCCGACCCGCACGTCGGCCGGGAAGTGCAGTTCCCCGAGGAAGTCGATCGCCAGGTGGGCCAGGATGAACGGGCGCGCGCTCGATGCCGCCTGCTCGGCCAGCTCGAAGCCGTACCGGACGCGGCCGCTCTCGTGCAGCGCCGTGATGGCCACGTTGTTGACGTGTCCCAGCATGTCGGTGTCGCTGAACCGCACGTGCTCCTGCGTCCACCGCCGGTAGCTGCCCGGAGCGCGCCGGTCCAGCGTCTGAGGGTCTGCCGCGTCCGTCACCTCTGTCATGTCGGCCATGTCGGCCACGTCTGCCATGTGTCGCCCCCTCGGTGCGCCCGCGTCCGGCTCTTCACGCTAGCTCACGGGGGCGACCTGTCCGAACGCACACGGCCGGCTTGCAAACCTGAGTCATAGAGGCTAAGATTAGCTGTTACGAATGGGCGCTGACAGGTTGCGCGTGGCTCCAAGCTACGGCACCCTGGTGCGTGAAGAGGCCAAGCAGGCATCCGGGACACCGTTCGAGCACGCAGGAGGCACACCGTGGCCAAGGCAGTCGGCATCGACCTGGGGACGACCAACTCGGTCGTCTCCGTGATGGAAGGTGGCGAACCCACCGTCATCGCGAACGCGGAGGGCGCCCGCACGACCCCATCCGTGGTCGCGTTCAGCAAGTCCGGCGACGTGCTGGTGGGCGAGGTCGCCAAGCGCCAGGCGGTCACCAACGCCGACCGCACGATCCGATCGGTCAAGCGCCACATGGGCGCGGACTGGTCGACGCAGATCGACGACAAGCAGTACACCGCGCAGGAGATCTCGGCGCGCATCCTGATGAAGCTCAAGCGCGACGCCGAGTCCTACCTGGGTGACGAGGTGAGCCAGGCGGTCATCACCGTCCCGGCCTACTTCGACGACGCGCAGCGCCAGGCCACCAAGGAGGCGGGCGAGATCGCCGGCCTCGAAGTGCTGCGCCTGGTCGCCGAGCCGACCGCCGCCGCGCTGGCCTACGGGCTGGACAAGGACGACGACCAGACCGTGCTCGTGTTCGACCTCGGTGGCGGCACGTTCGACGTGTCCGTCCTCGAGATCAGCGAGGGCGTGTTCGAGGTGAAGGCGACCTCGGGTGACAGCCACCTCGGTGGCGACGACTGGGACCAGGCCGTCATTGACTGGCTCGTCAAGTCCTTCAAGGACAACCACGGCATCGACCTGAGCAACGACAAGATGGCGATGCAGCGCCTCAAGGAGGCGGCCGAGAAGGCCAAGATCGAGCTGAGCCAGGCCCAGGAGACGTCGATCAACCTGCCGTTCATCACCGCCTCCGACGCCGGCCCGCTGCACCTCGAGGAGACGCTGACCCGCGCCAAGTTCAACGACCTGACCGGGGCGCTGCTGGACAAGCTGCGCGGCCCGTTCAACCAATCCATCAAGGACTCGGGCGGCAACGTCGGCCAGATCGACCACGTCATCCTGGTCGGTGGGTCGACGCGCATCCCGGCGGTCCAGGACCTGGTCAAGGAGCTGACCGGCGGCAAGGAGCCCAACAAGGGCGTCAACCCCGACGAGGTCGTGGCGATCGGGGCCGCGCTGCAGGCCGGCGTGCTCAAGGGCGAGGTCAAGGACGTCCTGCTGCTCGACGTCACCCCGCTGTCGCTCGGTATCGAGACCAAGGGCGGTGTGATGAACGCACTCATCGAGCGCAACACGACCATCCCGACCAAGAAGTCGCAGGTCTACACGACCGCCGACGCCAACCAGCCCACCGTCGAGATCCACGTCCTGCAGGGTGAGCGCACCATGGCGGCCGACAACAAGTCGCTGGGCAAGTTCCAGCTCACCGGCATCCCGCCCGCGCCCGCCGGCGTGCCCCAGATCGAGGTCGCGTTCGACATCGACGCCAACGGCATCGTGCACGTCAACGCCAAGGACCTCGGCACCGGCAAGGAGCAGTCGATGACCATCACGGGCGGCACCGCGCTGGCCAAGGACGACATCGACCAGATGATCAAGGACGCCGAGGCGCACGCGGCCGAGGACGCCCAGCGTCGCGAGGCGGCCGAGATCCGCAACCAGGCAGAGTCGCTGGTCGGCCAGACCCAGCGCCACCTGACCGAGAACGACGACAAGCTCGAGGCCTCCACGAAGGCCGAGGTCGAGCAGGCCGTGAGCGATCTCCAGGAGGCGCTCGAGGCCGAGGACACCGACGCGATCAAGGCCCGCACCGAGGCGCTGGCGGCAGCGTGGCAGCAGGCCGCGACCGAGATCTACAGCAACACCGGCGGGCAGCCCGGCGCCCCTGGCGACGACGCCGGTGGGCCCACCGGTGACGACGACGTCGTCGAGGCGGAGGTCGTCGACGAAGGCGACGACCAGCAGGCCGCCTCCTGACCACCGCATCACCACCGCATCACACGCAATCCACGAACCGAGAGGAGGAGCATCGTGAACCGCGCACTGAGCCAGAGGACCAACACATCCGGTGACGTCATCGGCATCCAGGACGAGATGGAGCGCTTCCTGCGCACCTTCCTCGGGGACACCAGCGCCCCTTCCACCGCGGGCGCCTGGAGCCCCAGCCTCGACGTCGAGGAGAACCAGGACGCCTTCGTGCTGCATGTCGAGTTGCCCGGCGTTAGTCCCGACGACATCGAGGTCAACCTCGAGGAGTCCGTGCTCACCGTGACCGGCGAGCGCAACTTCTACGGCGAGCGTGACGCGGAGAACTTCCGCCGCGTCGAGCGTCGCTTCGGCCGGTTCCACCGGTCCGTGCGGCTGCCCGATCGCGTGAAGCCCGACGCCGTCGAGGCCACCTACCGCGATGGCCTGATGACCATCACGGTGCCCAAGGCCGAGGAGGCCAAGCCGCGCCGCATCGAGGTGCGAGCCGGCTGATCCCTGGTTCCCCGCGGTGGGCGGGGGGCTCCTGCGTCCCCGCCCCCCGCTGACATCCAGCACCCAGGCGTACGAACCAGTGGACCGCCACGGGAGAGTGAAGTAGAGATGACTGAGCAGGATGCGACGCCACCGGTGTCCGAGGACTCGGCACAGCACCCCGTGGACGGTGGGCCACCGCCTGGCGCAGACGAGGGGGGCGGCGGGGCTCCGGACGTCGACGCGCACGCCGCTGACGCCGAGCAGGTCGACGACGTGAGGGCGTCGGCGGAGGTGGCGGACGATCCGCGGTCGCGGGAGGAGCTGCTCGAGGCGTTGGCGGTCGCGGAGTTCGAGCGGGGCGAATACCTGAAGGACCTGCAGCGGCTGCAGGCGGAGTTCGAGAACTTCCGCAAGCGCACGATGCGCGAGGGCGTGTCCCAGCGCGCTGCCGGGGTCGTCGAGTTGACCGGCAAGCTGCTCGATGTCCTCGACGACTTCGACCTGGCGCTGATGTCGGTGGACAAGACCAACGACGTCAGGTCGCTGCACAAAGGGCTCGAGCTGGTCTACAGCAAGCTGATCTCGACCCTGAAGGGCGCCGGGCTCGAGAGAATCGACGGCGAGCTGGTGCCGTTCGACCCCGAGCGTCACGAGGCCGTCCAGCAGGTCGAGGCCGAGGACGGGCCGCACGAGCACCCCATCGTCATCGACGTGCTGCGGCCCGGCTACGAGATGCAGGGCCGCGTCATCCGTGCCGCGATGGTCAAGGTCGCCCAGTAACCGACCCCAGGAACCGACGGCAGGCAGCGACGACATCAGGAAGGAGGCGGGTTCGTGGCGCCGCAGCGTGAGTGGTTGGAGCGGGACTACTACGCCGTGCTGGGCGTGTCCGAGTCCACCTCGCGCGACGAGATCAAGAAGGCCTACCGCAAGCTCGCCCGCGAGCTGCACCCGGACTCGAACAAGAGCGCCGACGCCGAGGCACGGTTCAAGGAAGTCAACGAGGCCTACTCGGTCCTGGGTGACCCCGAGACCCGCAAGGAGTACGACGAGGTCCGCCGGCTGGCGGCCAGCGGCGGGATGGGTGGTCTCGGGGGCTTCGCGGGCCCCGGCGGCGCGAGCTTCACCTACGGCGGGGACGCCGACTTCGGCGACCTGCTGCGCACGATCTTCGAGCAGGGCGGTGCGGGCGGCGGCCGCGGCAGCAGCTACGGGTACGGCTCGTCGCGGCGACCTCGCAGGGGCACCGACCTGCGCGCGGACGTGCACCTGTCGTTCGACGAGGCGCTGTCGGGGGTCAGGACCAAGCTGAAGGTCACCGGCGACGGCGCCTGTGACAACTGTGGCGGCAGCGGTGCCCGCCCCGGCACCGCCCCGCACGTCTGCGGGACCTGTGGAGGCTCGGGGACCGTGGCCGTCAACCAGGGGCCGTTCTCGCTCAGCGAGCCGTGCCCGACGTGCTCCGGGCGTGGGCGCGTCATCGAGGACCCCTGCCCCGTGTGCGACGGCACCGGCCGGGTCGTCAAGCCGCGCGAGCTGACGGTGAAGATCCCCGCCGGCATCAAGGACGGCGGCACCGTGCGGGTCGCGGGTCGCGGCGGCCCGGGCGCCGGTGGCGGGCCCGCCGGTGACGTCCTGGTGACCGTCCACGTCGAACCCCACCCCATCTTCGGACGGCGCGGCGACGACGTGACCATCGAGCTCCCGGTGACCTACAGCGAGGCGGCGCTGGGCAGCAACCTGACCATCCCCGACCCCGAGGGCGGCACGACCACGATCAAGCTGCCCGCGGGCACGGCGTCGGGACGCACGTTCCGCATCCGCGGGAAGGGCGCTCCGATCAGCCGCAACGGTCGGCGCGGCGACCTGCTCGTGACGGTGAAGGTCGAGGTTCCGAGCCGGCTCAACCGCCAGCAGCGCAAGCTGCTCGAGCAGCTCCAGGAGCACGACGACATCCCCATCACGCGCGCACAACGGCTGGGGCTCGACTGACGGATCGGAGGCAACCGGTGGCTGACCGCGACGAGCCCGTCTACGTCATCTCCGTGGCCGCGGAGCTCGCGGGCATGCACCCACAGACCCTGCGCGCCTACGAGCGCAAGGGTCTGGTCGACCCGCAGCGGACGGCCGGGAACACCCGTCGCTACTCGGCCCGTGACGTGGACCGCCTCGAGCTGATCGCCCACCTGACCCAGGAGCAGGGCCTGAACCTCGCCGGCGTGCGCATGGTGATCGAGATGTACGAGCAGCTCGAACGGATGCGCGCCCGCGCCGACGAGCTGGAGCGCCAGCTCGCCGAGGCCGCCCGGCGCCTCCGTGACGAGGTCGTCGCGTCGCGCCGCAGCGGTTACGAGCTCGTCCCGGTCAAGCCCGGTCAGGTCGAACTGCACCCGGACTTTCCCCGCAGCGTCCGGTCCACCCCCGACCGGAGCACGGCTCACCCGCGCGACGCCAGTCGCCGACAGGAGTGATGGTCGTGAACCTCGACAGCTTCACCATCAAGAGCCAGGAAGCGCTGCAGGCTGCAGGCGCGGCGGCACGCGACGCGCACCACACCGAGATCGCTCCCGCGCACCTGCTGAGCGCGCTGCTGAGCCAGAAGGAGGGCGTGGTCCTGCCGCTGGTCCAGCGGCTCGGGATCACCCCGACGACGCTGCGCAACGCCGTCAAGGAGGTGCTCGAGCGCGTGCCGGCGGCGTACGGCTCGTCCGGCGAGGTCCGCATCGGCCAGGCGCTCAACCGTGTCCTGGAGCAGGCCCAGCGCGAGATGAGCCAGCTCGGCGACGACTACGTCTCGACCGAACACCTGCTGCTGGCGTTGACCAGCCAGGACGGCCCGGTCGGCAAGCTGCTGGCCGGCCAGGGCATCACCCATGCTGGCGTCCTCGAGGCGCTGCGCGACGTGCGTGGCGCCCAGAAGGTCACCAGCCAGAGCCCCGAATCCACCTACGAGGCGCTCGACAAGTACGCGCGCGACCTCACCGCTCTGGCCCGCGAGGGCCGGATGGACCCCGTCATCGGCCGCGACGAGGAGATCCGTCGCGTCATCCAGGTGCTGGTGCGCCGGACCAAGAACAACCCGGTCCTCATCGGCGAGCCCGGCGTCGGCAAGACCGCCATCGTCGAGGGGCTGGCGCGCCGCATCGTCGAGGGCGACGTGCCCAACCTGCTGAAGGACAAGAAGCTGGTCGAGCTCGACCTGTCGGCGATGGTCGCCGGCGCCAAGTACCGCGGTGAGTTCGAGGAGCGGCTCAAGGCCGTCCTCAAGGAGATCGAGGCCTCGGAGGGCCGCATCATCACGTTCATCGACGAGCTGCACACCGTCGTCGGTGCCGGCGGCGCCGAGGGTGCGATGGACGCGGCCAACATGCTCAAGCCGATGCTCGCGCGCGGTCAGCTCCGGATGATCGGCGCCACCACGCTGTCGGAGTACCGCAACGTCGAGAAGGACGCGGCGCTCGAGCGGCGCTTCCAGCCGGTCAAGGTCGGCGAGCCGTCCGTCAGCGACACCGTCGCGATCCTGCGCGGGTTGAAGGAGCGCTACGAGGTCCACCACGGCGTGCGCATCACCGACGACGCGCTGATCGCGGCCGCGGCGCTGTCGGACCGCTACATCGCCGACCGCTTCCTGCCGGACAAGGCGATCGACCTGCTGGACGAGTCCGCGGCCCGGCTGCGCATCTCGCTGGACTCGATGCCGCCGGAGATCGACGAGGTCGACCGGCGCATCCGCCAGCTCGAGATCGAGCGTGCCGCCCTGGCCAAGGAGCAGACCGACGCCGCCCAGGGCCGGCTGGCCGACCTGGATCGCGAGCTGTCCGACCTGCGCGAGCGGATGGACGCGATGCGGGCACGCTGGCAGTCGGAGAAGTCGGCCATCGAAGCGCTCCAGCAGGCCAAGGAGGAGCTCGAGCAGGTGCGCGATCAGGCCGCCATCGCCGAGCGCGACGGCGACCTCGAACGCGCCGCCGAGCTGCGCTACGGGCGGGCCGTGGAGCTCGATCGCCAGGTCGTCGAGGCCCAGGAGCGCATCGAGGCCCAGCGGGCCGAGGGCGACAGCCTGCTCGAGGAGGAGGTCACCGCCGAGGAGATCGCCGAGGTCGTCGCGCGCTGGACCGGCATCCCGGTCAGCAAGCTGCTGGAGTCGGACGCCACCAAGCTCGTGCGCCTCGAGGACCACCTGCACGAGCGGGTGGTGGGCCAGGACGAGGCGGTCGAGGCGGTCGCCAATGCCGTGCGCCGGTCGCGGTCGGGCATCGCCGACCCGGACCGGCCTCAGGGCAGCTTCCTGTTCCTCGGTCCCACCGGTGTTGGCAAGACCGAGCTGGCGCGCGCGCTGGCCGAGTTCCTGTTCGACGACGAGCGGGCGCTGACCCGCATCGACATGGGCGAGTACCAGGAGAAGCACACGGTGGCCCGCCTGATCGGGGCGCCCCCCGGGTACGTGGGCTACGACGAGGGCGGCCAGCTCACCGAGCAGGTCCGGCGCCGGCCCTACTCGGTGATCCTGCTCGACGAGATCGAGAAGGCCCACCCCGACGTGTTCAACGTGCTGCTGCAACTGCTCGACGACGGCCGCCTGACCGACGGCCAGGGCCGCACCGTGGACTTCCGCAACACGGTCGTGCTGATGACCTCCAACCTCGGGTCGTCGCACATCCTCGACGAGGAGCTCTCCGACGAGCAGATCCGCGACCGGGTGGCGGCCGACGTGCGCTCCTACTTCAAGCCCGAGTTCCTCAACCGCATCGACGAGACGGTGATCTTCCACCGCCTCACCCGCGAGCAGCTCACGACCATCGTGGACATCCAGCTCCACCGGCTGCGGACCCGCCTGGCCGGCCGTGACCTGAAGCTGGAGCTGACCGATGCGGCGCTGGCCCGGCTCGCCGACCTCGGCTACGACCCGGTCTACGGCGCCCGGCCGCTCAAGCGCGTGATCCGGCAGCACGTCGAGGACCCGCTGGCCAGGGCCCTGCTCGACGGGGAGGTCCCTGACGGCGCCGCCGTCCGGATCGACGCCGAGGCCGGGTCCTTCACCCTCGCCGCCACCTGACCCCGCCAGGTCCGGCTCGCTCCGGCGGCCCCGGCCGCCGGTCGCGGCGGTCCAGGAAACCACCGGATGCGGTGGTTCTTGGGGGTCGGAGTCGTCCGGGGCGGGCCGGCGGTGCCAGAAACCACCGGATGCGGTGGTTCTTGGGGGTGGAGGTCGTCCGAGGCGGGCCGGCCGGGCGGTCCAGGAAACCACCGGATGCGGTGGTTTGTGGGGGTCGGTGTGAGGCCGGTGGGCGTGCGCGGGGCTCGGGTGTCCGGTTGACTGCGGGCCATGCGTGGCCAGTGGTAGAGGAGTTCGCGTGACCGGGGCGGACGTGATCGCCATCGAGGCGGGACCGCGGGCAGCCCGGCAGGCGCCGGCACAAAGGGGAGGCGGGGTGTGAGCACAGCGGTGGTGGTCGGCGCGGGTCCGAACGGGCTCGCGGCCGCCGTGGCGCTCGCTCGCAGCGGCGTCGAGGTCACGGTGTTCGAGGCAGCCGACCGGGCCGGCGGGGGCGCCAGCACCCGCGAGCTGACGCTGCCGGGGTTCGCACACGACGTGTGCTCGGCGGTGCACCCGTTCGGGGCGTCCTCACCGTTCCTGCGCGGCCTGCCCCTGGAGGATCACGGGCTCGAGTGGGTCCACCCGGAGGTGTGCCTGGCGCACCCGCTGGACGACGGCACCGCCGGGGTGCTGTACGCCGACCTGGACCGCACCTGCGACGAGCTCGGGCCCGACGGTGACGCGTGGCGCAGGACCCACGGGTACCTGGCGGCCGCCTGGGACGGTGTGACCGAGTCGCTGCTCGGTCCGCTCCTGCGCTGGCCCCGCCGGCCGTTCACCCTCGGGCGCTTCGGGCTGGACGCGCTGCGCTCGACGGTCGGGCTGTGCCGCACCCGGTTCTCGACGCCGCACGCGCGTGCTCTGCACGCCGGGAGCGCCGCCCACGCGATGACCCCGCTGACCTCGCCGACCACCGCCGCCATGGGGATCATGCTCAACGCGGCCGCCCACGGTATCGGCTGGCCGGTGGCCCGTGGCGGCTCGCAGGCGATCGCCGATGCGTTGCTGTCGTACCTCGAGTCGATGGGTGGGACGGTGGTCACCGGCGTGACCGTGCGCCGCCTGGAGGAGCTGCCCAGCGCGGACGCGGTGCTGCTCGACCTCGTGCCCTCGCAGGTGCTCGCCCTCGCCGGGGACCGGTTGCCGTCGCGCGCCCGTGCCCGCTACGCGAGCTGGAAGCACGGGCCGGGCGCGTTCAAGCTCGACCTCGCGCTGGACGGTCCGGTCCCGTGGACGGCTCCCGGTTGCGCGCGGGCCGGGACCGTCCACCTCGGTGGCGACCTCGAGGAGATCGCCCGCAGCGAGCAGGCGATCGCCGACGGCCGGCTGGCGCAGCGCCCGTTCGTGCTGGTGGGCCAGCAGAGCGTGGCGGACCCGACCCGCGCCCCCGAGGGCAAGCACACGCTGTGGGCCTACGCCCACGTCCCCAACGGCCACCGAGGGGACGTCACCGAGGCGATGCTGGACCAGGTCGAGCGCTTCGCACCGGGCTTCCGGGACCGCATCCTGGCGACCTCGGTGCGCACGCCCGCGGACCTCGAGGCCGGCAATCCGAACTACGTCGGTGGCGACATCGCCGGCGGCGCCCAGGGGCCGGTCCAGCTCCTGCGCCGGATGGCCTCCCCGTTCCCCTACCGCACGCCCCTGCGCGGCGTCTACCTCTGTGGCGCCTCCACCGCCCCCGGCGCCGGCGTCCACGGCATGTGCGGCTACCACGCCGCCCGCTGCGTCCTGCGCGACCTCCGCGACCCCCGCTGAGAGCTGGGGACGTCCAGGTCCGCCACGCACACCGCAGGTTTCCCCACGTCGGGGGGGGTCAGGTGATGGCGAGGCGGAAGCTGGTCAACGCCTCCTCGGTGATCGCGGCGGGGCCGCCGATGGCGCGGCCTTCGTCGATCCGGTTGGCCTGCTCGGTCAGCCAGGAGCGGGTCGCGCCGTCGGCCCCGAGCCCCTGGCCGTCCACCAGCACCAGCACCTCGCCGTGCCAGGCCACGATCGGACCGGCGGTGGCGGCGTCGGGCCAGTTGCGGCCCGTGGTGGCCCACACCCGGGTGCGATCCACCAGGCGGTCGGCCCGCAGGTCCTCGACGACGGCCACCGCGGTCGCGTAGCGGTCATCGCCCCACAGACGGCCGACCGTGCCCGCGACCTCGTCGATCGCGGTCTGGATCTCGTCCGCGACCGCCACTCTGCCGCCGATGATCGTCACCTGCCCCACGCCCGTCAGGGCCGTGGCCGTCGTCGCGGGCAGCTCGCCGGGCAGGACCAGCAGCACGGGCTGATCGGTCAGCGAGCCGTAGTACCCGGCCATCAGCGAATCCGGCCACGACCGCGTGGGGTCCTCGTGCTCCCCGAGCGCCACGATCGCCCGACGCGCCGCGACGTTGTGCACGCCGAAGGAGGCGGTGACGGTGCCGGTGCTGCCGTCGTGGAACCGCACCAGGGCCGTGACGTCGTGCGTCCCGTTGTCCAGCTCGGTCGTGTCGAGGGGCCGGGCGGAGCCGTCGTTGCGGCTGCCCGCGAGGTCCCACGGATGGCGGCTCTCCTCACGGTCGGCCGCCCCCGTCATCTCCGGGTCGTCGACCCACCACAGGACCCGCTCCACGTCGGCGGGATCGGGACCCGTGACGTGCACGTGCACGTCACCGGACACGCGGGCCCCGTCCAGCAGCAGCGCCTCGGACCGGTCGGCGAACGCGGACACGTCCAGGCGTGGAGGCGACGAGGTGGCGGGCAGCGGCTCACCGCTGACGCCGGCGTCGTCGGCCACCGTGAAGCTCGCCACGACCTCGTCAGTGCTGCCATCGGTGAGGGTCAGCACCGCCCTCACGGTGTGCTCGCCCACGCCGAGATCGGCCGTCGGTACCAGGTTGGCGATGTCGTCTGCGCCGCCGGCCAGGTCGTAGGGGTCGCGCAGCTCGGTGTGGACCGGCTCGGCCGCACCGTCGACGTGGAACGCCACCCGCGTGATGTCGCCCGGGTCGGGTACATCCAGCCCGATCGCGACCTGCCCCCCCACCGTGGCGCCGTCCAGAAGCACCGCTCCGGAACGGTCGGCCTGGTCGGTCACGACGAGCTGAGCGACGGGCTCGGTGTGCTCGTGCGCGTGGGCGACCTCCCCCTCGATGCTGCCTTCGAGCGGGTCGCCGGCGCCGTGCAGGCTCCACACGGCCTCCGCGACGGCGGCAGCGGTCTCGAACAGGTCGGCCGAGCCCAGGCGGGTCACGTGCTCGGCCTCGATCCCCAGGTCGGTCAGGGCCGACGCCGCGTCACCGGACAGCACGTCGCCGACCAGATAGACGTCGGTCACGCCCAGCTCGGTGAGGCGCGCCGCCACCCGGTCGTCCAGCGCTTCGCGGGGGGTGACCAGCACGGGCGCGTCGGCCGCGGCGGACAGAGGCCCGGCGACGATCGCCTCACCCGGTGTGTGAGCGGGTGCGAGGACGGCCGTGGTGGCGGCCTCGAACCGGGTCGCGGCCAGCGCGAGGGCGGTCTCGATCCGGTCGGCGCCGGCGGCGCGGTCGGCCGGCTCGGCGTAGAAGGCACTGCCGTCGGCGATGTCGCCGCGCTGGAGCGCCGCGATCAGCGACGGGTAGGGGTTCATCCGCGTCTCGCCGTACGGGTTGACGATGGCGTCGTCGAAGACGTCGAAGTGCAGGTGCGGCGCGGTGTCCTCGGCGTTGCCCGAGTCGCCGAGGTAGGCGATGAACTGGCCGCGGGCCACGCGCAGACCCTTGCGTATGCCCGGCGCGTACACGTGCTCGAGGCTCGCCGCGCCGTCATCGGTCCCCGGCGTGTCGTTGTTCAGGTGCAGGTAGCGGTAGCGGTAGCCGTCGTCACCGCAGATCGTGATGTACCTGCCGTAGCTGTCCTCCTCGCCCTCGTCGATCCCGCACACGAGCCCGTCGGCGGCGCTGTACAGCTTCCACATCCTGTCGCCCATCAGGTCAGTGGCCTGGTGGTGGCGCGCGCAGCCGGAGC
Source organism: Nitriliruptorales bacterium (assembly GCA_036396595.1). Classification (GTDB taxonomy): domain Bacteria; phylum Actinomycetota; class Nitriliruptoria; order Nitriliruptorales; family Nitriliruptoraceae; genus DASWKO01. The sequence goes on from DASWKO010000112.1 coordinate 15,669, forward strand.
GGCAGGCGTCGAACGTGTCGGTGAAGCGCACGCGGGGGTCGGCCGGGAACGTGATGTCCACGACGTCCTGGTAGGTCACGGCGGCGGCGGCCGGCGACGCCGGGAGCAGGGCCACGACGGTGACCCCCACGAGGGCAGCAGCCAGGAGCTTGTTCACGGAGTGGTCTCGACGGGGTCGGCACGCCGCGGGCCGGGCCCGCGCAGGTCTCCCCGAACCCATCGTCGGCCATGGGGCGTGGCTTGAACCGGCCACGTCGACGGGTCACAGAACCACCCGTACGGACTAGTCGGCCCGGCCGACACCTCACGACGAGCCTCACGACGAGCCTCACGACGAGGCTCACGACGAGCCGAGCCCGTCGATCTTGCGGAAGTCCCAGGTCCCCATCGTGGCCACGTCGAGCCGGAGCCAGGTGTGGTCGTCGAGCCCCCCGACGGGGTGGTCCGAGTCGAAGTACTTGGCACCGAAGCCGCGCCGGACGTCCTCGGGGGTGTCGTCGTCCTCCAGGAACTCGTAGCCGTCGATGGTCGCCGACACACCGCGCAGCTCGGCGTAGTCGGTGCCCGCATCGACCACCAGCCCGACCTGTGTGCCCGACTCGAGCCGGCGTGTGCGCCGGGCACGATCGAGGTTGTAGACCCAGAAGGCCCCGTGCTCCCACAGGAACCACACGGGCGTGACGCGGGGGACCCCGTCGGCGCCTACGACCGCCATCCGCAGCGTGCGCTCCTCGGACAGGAACGCATCGCGCTCGTCGTCGGTCATCCAGATGCGGCTCACGGCTCGGACTCCGGTGGTGGGACTGGTCGGAGGGTAGTTAGGCTCGGAGGCGAGTCACCTGCGATCCCCCCACGACCGTCAAGGAGCACCCGCATGGCGCTCGGCTACGACGCCCAGCTCTTCATCCTCGCGTTCGACCACCGGGGCAGCTTCAAGCGGATGTTCGACGTCGGGTCGGACCCCAGCCCCGACCAGTACGAGCAGCTCCGTGACGCCAAGCTGCTGGTCTGGGAGGGCTTCCAGGCCGCGCTGGAGCAGGGGGCGCCGCGCGACATCGCGGGCGTGCTGGTCGACGAGGAGATGGGCGCGCAGGTGGCGCGCGAGGCCAAGGAGCTCGGTGTCCGGTTCGCGATGCCGGTCGAGAAGTCGGGCCAGCCGGTGTTCGATTTCGAGTTCGGCGAGGAGTTCGGCCAGCACATCGAGGAGTTCGACCCCTCGTTCAGCAAGGTGCTCGTGCGCTGGAACCCGGGCGACCCCCGGTCCGAGAAGGACGAGCAGGCCCCCCGACTGAAGCGGCTCGGTGACTGGCTGCACGACCACGGCCGGCTGTACCTGTTCGAGCTGCTGGTCCCGGCCACCGACCAGGACCTGGCCGGCGTCGGCGGCGACCAGAACCGCTACGACACCGAGCTGCGCCCCGACCTGACCATCCGGACCATCGAGGAGATCCAGG
>DASWKO010000113.1:0-2863 GCA_036396595.1 Nitriliruptorales bacterium
GCCCCTCTACGACCCAAAATCCGCCGAACGCCCACCTACATTCTGTTCAACCCCGGCGTAGCGGTTCGGACCGGGGCCCTCTCCACGTGGCGGCAGCACCCCAGGATCGGGGTGGACCCGCCACACCGGGGCGGGAGGCACACGTACGGGGAACTCGGTCAATCTTCGAGCAGGTGCCGGGCGGCGGCGAGGATGGCGGGCCCGCTCTTCTCAGGCGGTTCGTCGGCCAGCACGATCAGGGGCGCTCGGTCGCCCAGGTACGGGTTGGTGCCGCGCACGAACGCAGCCGCAACGGCTGGCGAGTAGCGCTCTGAGATGGCCCACACGACCTGGAAGAGCTCCTGCAGCCGCTGCTCGGCCGCGGCTTGCTTGATGTCGCCCCCCCGGATCCAGGCTCGTACAGCTCTGACATCGCGCAGTCCAACCGCGGCCGTCGCCATGCGTGCGCCGATTGCTTCCACGACGAATCGTGCTTGGTCTTGTGGGGACCAGATCACGGCGAGCTTGCAGGCCCGCTCGATCAGGTCGTCGACCTGTGAAGCGTCAGCGTCGCGCTCAGATGACCGTTGCATATGGACAAGATATGCGGTTCAGGGCACACTTACCAAGACGTTTGTCCACGCGAATGGGGACGTCCATGGCCGAGAAGGCGTCAGTCAGGCGGCATGTCGTGCGCCAACAGGACGGCCGATGGGCCGTGAAGGCCCCCAATGCCAAGAAGGCGAGTTCGGTGAGCCAGACCCAGCGTGAAGCCATCACCAAGGCTCGAGAGACCGTGAAGAACCAAGGCGGAGGTGAAGTCCGCATCCACGGTCGCGACGGGCGAATCCGGGACTCGGACACCATCAAGCCCGGGACCGATCCCAGCCCTCCCCGAGATCGCCGCTAGGCCTCCCCGAGATCGCCGCCAGGCCACCGCTCGGCCCCGTCGCAGCCCAGACCTTGCCGCGCCTCATCGCTCGTCCCAGGCCACGGCGTCGTCCCAGTCGGCGTCCTCGGTCTCGGGCTCGACGAGGTAGGCGTCGCGGTCCTCGCCTGGCACCTCAGGCCCGGTGGGAACGCGGTACACCGAGGGCTCCGGCTCGTCCGACGGGCCGTGATCGACCGAGCGAGGAGGCAGCGGCTCGAACTCGTCGACCACGCGCGCGAACGGTCCGCTGAGACCCGATTCCCCAGGCGGCTGGCTGCGTGTCGGCTCGGGCGGGTCGTCCGCAGGATCCGGGCGACCGCGCGCCGGGGTCGCGCCCACGACCACGCGCGCCCTGCGCCGGGTGACCGGCACGAACAGGACCCCGAACAGCTCGCCCGGCAGGAACTGCGTCGCCGCGGCCTGGAGCGCCCGGTCGGAGGTGCCCTCGCGGACCACCAGCACGACGCGGGCGTCCCCTGGCAGGAACTGCGGTACGTCCATCCCCTCGGCCGTGGGGCCGTCGATCACCGCCGGGACGCCATCGCGGGACTGGTCGACCTCCAGCACGGTGGTCTCGCGGATGTTGTGCTGCTCGTCGGACCCCAGCCCGGCGGGCAGCGCCGCCTCGGTCACGAGCCGGACGGTGCCGGTGCGTGCCAGACCACGCGCCAGGAGCAGGGCCACGTTCGAGCGCTCCCCCCGGTCCCCGCGGACGCCGACGACCACCGCGGTCCCCTGGCGATCGGGGAAGACGCGCTTCAGCAGCGCCGTCAGCCCCGCGACCTGCGTGGGGTCGTACGACCTGCCCTTGGGCAGGTTGGGCGCTCCGAGGACCGGCGCACCGGCCAGGTCGGCGACCTCGACCGGTGACAGCACCGGTCGCCGCAGCGCGACGTACAGCCCGATGAGCCCCAGCGCGAAGGTCAGGCCGGCGAAGAGCCCGACCGCTGCCGGCAGGGCGCGGCCCGGCTGGGGCTCGGTCTGCACCGGTCGCCCCGCGAACTCCTGGACGATGAACGTGCCGAACAGCGCACCGGGCCGGTTGAGCACGTCGACGAACGCCGTGGCCGCGGCGTTGGCGAGCTCGGCAGCCAGCACCGGGTCCGCGTGGCGGGCTATCACCTCGATCACAACGGAGCTCTCGACCGGCTCGACCCGGACGACCCCGGGGATCAGGTCCTTTGGGGACGTCCCGACGCCGGTGGCCATCACCGTCCGCGACGCCACAGCGCCCGCCTCGAACAGCGCGACCGCGGTCTTGGGCAGCAGCTCGGGACGGACCTCGAGCTGGGCAGCGACGACCAGCGCAGCCGTCTCGTACACGGGCTCGTCGCTGTCGGCCAGCAGGTCCGGGCCGCGCCAGGCCCCCAGCAGAGCGGCGCCGAGCACCACCACGACGACGAGCACGCGATAGCGCTTGACGGCCCACCAGAGCCGGCTGGCCGCGTCCGTGCCGACGTCGTTCACCTAGATCCTCTCGAGGGTCTGCGCCCGGACATCCTCGCGGACCGAGGGCTCCGGCACAACGACGGGCGGCGGGCCAGGCAGCGCGGCCCGGGAGCTGGCGGCAACGACCGCGGCGTACGTGAGCGCCAGCCAGAAGTACTTGAAGTCCTGGTTGGACAGGAACGTGTTGGTTAGCACCAGCGCCACCAGCCCCGCCAGCGGTGGTCCCCTTGGTTCCCGTGGCAGCCTGCCGAGGGCGACGCCGAGCGCCACGATCCCGCCGAGCAGCAGCGCGATCCCCGGCAGCCCGGCCTCGACCGCCGTCCCGAGCCAGGCGTTGTGCGGCTCGAACTGGAACTGGCGGCCGGTGGCGAACGGCTCGCGCAGCAGCACCTGCTCGTGGAGCAGGCCGAAGGTGCCCCAGCCCGCTCCCGCCAGGCAGTGCTCCTCGCACGCGGTCATGCCGATGCGCCAGATGGTGCTGCGCCCGGTGCTCCCGGACGGCTC
>DASWKO010000114.1:0-7088 GCA_036396595.1 Nitriliruptorales bacterium
GCGGGTCGCCGACACACCGCTTCGTGACCGGTTGCTGGCCGATGCCCTCCGGGACCGGCGGGGGCACCGGTGGCCCCGAACCCTCGCCACCGAGGGTCTCGCCGATCGTGCTGCTCGAGGCCCCGAGGCCGAGGCTGGCCAGGTTGCCGCTGTCAGGTGGCGGCGGCTGGTCGTCCTCAGGCGGGATCGGCGCGAACTCCAGCGTCTGGGTGGGGTTGCTCTGCGGCACGTTCAGCGCCGACGGGAGCACGAACGCCGCGAGGAGCACGGACACGACCGCCCCGGAGAGCGGCGGGTACCGCCGGGTCCACCCGCGCTGCCGCATGGACCGCCCCTGGACTCGGTAGCGCCGACTGGCTGGCGCCGAGTCGGTCGCGCTCGCTCCAGCTCACCACGGGGGACGCGCCGCGCGCACCGTCGGTATGAACAAGGACGCCTCTGAGCGTTCGTTCGAGCGCACAACGGGACCAGAACGACTCCTGGCGACGGTGCGCCTCATGGGTACAGGTCGGTGCTGAGGTACTTCAGGCCGCTGTCGCAGGCCAGGACGGCGACCGTCGCCCCGGCTTCCGGCCCTCGCAGGAGCGCCATGGCAGCCGCGATGTTGGCACCGGTCGAGAAGCCGGCGAAGACCCCTTCCAGGCGCGCCGCATCGCGGGCGATCCCGACCGCCTCGTCGTCGGTCACCTGGAGGTAGCCGGTCACCAGCGACGGATCGAACAGCGGCAGCTCGCCCATCGAGTAGCCGCCGCCCTGGATGCGGTGGTTGGGGTCGGTGACCTCGGCGCCTGCGAGCACGGCGGCGGTCGCGGGCTCGACGGCGTAGGTCCGCACATCGGGGTTGACCCGCCGGAGGTACCGCGCCACACCCACGAACGAGCCGCCGCTGCCCACGAAGTCCGCGAACACGTCGACGAGCCCGCCGGACTGCTCCCACAGCTCGGGGCCCGTGGTGCGCTCGTGCGCGCGGGGGTTGGCCTCGAGCCGGAACTGGTCCGCGCGGAACGCCCCGCGCTCGGCCATGATCTTCTGGGTCCGCTCCTCCACCAGCGCGAGGTCGTCGCCCGACACCTGGCCGCGGGGCGAGCCTGGTGCCTGCTCGACGAGCACGACCTCGGCGCCCAGGGCGGCCATCATCCGCGCCCGCTCCACCGAGTTGCCGGCCGACATCACGACCACCAGCGGGTGTCCCAGCGCCGCACATACCAGGGCCAGACCGGTCCCCGTGTTGCCGCTTGTCAGCTCGACCACGGTCTGCCCGTCGACCAGGCGCCCGTCCTGGCGGGCCTCGACCACCATCTCGCGGGCGATGCGGTCCTTCTTGCTGAAGCCCGGGTTGAGGTACTCGAGCTTCAGCAGGATGCGACCGTCCAGACCGTGCGCCTCGACGAGCCGTGACAGCTCCAGCAGCGGCGTGCCGCCGACGACGTCGAGGATCGAGGACGCCAGACCCATCAGCGCGCCCGCGCCGAGGCGAACACGCCGTTGAGGTAGTGGGTCGCGCGAGCGTTCCCGTCGTCGCCCCAGAACGCGACGTCCCAGCCGCGGCCGCCGGATGCCGCGGGCTCGGTGGGCACGAACCGGTCGGGCCCGATCGGCGCGAGCGGCGACTCGACCGGTGGCTTGCCTGCGCGGTCGTACACCATCTCGATCTCCAGTGCGGTGTCGCCCTTACTGGCGGGGCGGACCTCGTAGCGCACGTCGTGGGCAGCGTAGGTGCCGACGTAGCGCTGCACGTCGACCGCGATCCCGGGATCGGGCTGCGGCCGGTCCGGCGGAGTCAGCCCGAACGTCGGGAACAGCTCCGCGAAGATCGCGTCGGCGAGCGGATAGCCGCGGGGCGGGACGTTGACGATGGTCGCGGCCGCCACCCCCTGCTCGGGCGCCCACACCACCCACGACGATCCACCGCTGTTGGTCCCGCTGTGCCCGTGCACGCGGCCGCCGGTCCACTCCTTGACCATCGGACCCACGCCCCAGGCGTCGGCGATGAACGTCGCGGGCAGCTCGACCTGCGGGCTCTGCATCGTCTTCACCGCTTGCGTGGACAGGACCTGGTCGCCGGCGGCCGAGCGCCCCTCGTCGAGGAACAGCCGCGCGAACCGGACCAGGTCTCCGGCCGTCCCGCACAGCGTCGACCCGGCCGGCTTGAGCGCGGGCGGCAACCCCCACACCGGCACGGGCTGCAGATCGCCGCCTTCGTCCGGGTGACACCCGAGCGCGACCGGGGACAGGATCAGATCCTCCAGCCGCGACCGCGTCGCGTCCAGCCCCGCCGGGTCCAGCACGCACTCGCGGAGCAGCTCGTCCCACGCCCCGTCCGCGACCACCTCTGCGCACCGCCCCGCGACGGTGGTCGCCGCGTTGCTGTACCCGAAGGCGGTCCCCGGTTCGAACAGCACGGGCAGGTCGGCGATCGCATCGAGGTACCGGGCCACGCAGGCGTCGTCGCGGCCGTGGTCGCTGTAGGGGCCGTTGTCCAGACCGGCGCCCATCGACAGCAGGTGCCGCAGCGTGATGGCCGCGGTCGCGTCGGCGTCAGGTGTCCTGAAGTCGGGCAGGTACGTGCTGACCGGCTCGTCGAGATCGAGCCCTCCCTCGTCGACCAGCGTCATCACCAGTGCTGCGGTGAAGACCTTCGTCGTCGAGCCGATCTGGAAGCGCGTGTCGGTCGAGGTCGGCGTGCTCGTGTCCAGCCGGGCGGTCCCGGTCGCGACCTCGATGACCTGCGACCCGTCGAACACCGCGAGCTGCGCCCCGAGCACCCCCAGCCGTTGCGCACTCTCGTCCAGCAGCTCCTGTGCCGTCTCGATGTTCACGTGGTTGCTCCTGCTCGGTCGCTGCGGGTGCAAAGTTCCACCGGATGCGGTGGTTGCGCGCAGGCGAGGCGCCCCACGCTCCGCCAGCGGGCTCCCGCGGTGCGCGCTCTCATGGTCTTGGTGGCGGACGTCTCGAGCAACCCCGTTCGAGCGCGGGATCGCCTGCGGCGCTGCTCGACACCGCGTTCGACGGGTAGACCGCGTCGTCGTCCAGCGGCGCGATCGGGCGGGGCGAGCGGACCTTGTCGAACACGTCCAGCCGCATCGTGGTGAACCCGGGCGGATCGGTGGTGATGATGGCAGCAGCGAGATCCTGGAACCCGCTGCGGAAGTGGTTCGAGGACTTCAGGGCGACGATCCTCCGGTCGCGGACGTCGATGCCGTGCAGGCGTGGCAGCGTCCAGTCCAGGCCCTGCTGCCGCTCGGAGATCACGATGATCTCGAGCCCGCCGGCGATCAGCAGCGCCGTGTGGCCGTAGTGGAATTCGACACCACGGCCGAGCTTGCACTCCAGCTTCACTGCCCCGTCGGTCAGCGCCTTGACGTACCCGGTCACCTCGACCGGCTCGCCGTGGAGTTCGTCGGTCTTGCCGCCCAGCTCGACCGTGATGGTCTTGCCCACCCCCGCGTCCGTGGCGGCGCGCACCACCTCCTCGTCGCGGATCCCGATGAAGACCGCGTCGTCCAGGTCGGCCTCCAGCATGGCCCGCAGCAGGTGCGTGCCGTCGCACGGCGTCCCGCCGCCGGGGTTGTCCGAGGTCTCGTTGATGACGACGGGGCGGCCCTCGACCGCCAGCGCCTGCTCGATCGCCTCGTCGGGCATGGGGTACTCGACGTGCAAGCGGTCACGCTGCGACCACACGAACGTCGCCGCCTCGCGCGCGACCTGACGCGCCAGGTCCCGGTCACCGTCGGTGATGCAGATGATGGTGGAACCCACGATGGGGACGTCGCAGTACGGGAACCCGTGCTGCAAGGTCACGTCGATCACACCCGGGAGCTGCTCGAGCCCGGCCAGGTGCGCGTTGATCTCGGCACCGACGCCGAAGAACGTGGTCGTCGTCGGCATCAGCAGCGGCAGCCGTTCGACGTGGATGACGGGCTGGAGTTCGCCGGCCTTGACCTTCACGGCGAAGTCGATCGCCTCGTGGCCGCGCTCGCGGTAGTCGTCGTGCGGGTAGTTGTGGCAGCAGAAGATCCCATCGACCACATCGGCCTGGTCCTGGGTGATGTTGCCGTGTAGGTCGTGGATCGTGACGATCACCGTGTCGTCGCCGACCACCCCGCGGACCGCCCGGCACAGGTCGCCCTCGAGGTCGTCGGTCGTCTCGGTCACGCCGGCCCCGTGGATGTCGAGCCCGACGACGTCCAGCGGCATCGCCGCGCCCAACCCATCGAGCAGCTCCGCCTTCAAGGTCTCGTAGGCGTCCTCGGCGATGATCCCCCATGGGTTGGCCGACGCGAGCAGCGTCGGGATCACCTCGGCACCGATCTCTCGTGCGCGCTCGATCATGCCGCCCGAACCGATGCCGGTCCCGCTGAACGCGAGCAGCTCGTCCCCCCGCACGACGCGGAACTGGTCGAGCGTGGTCGGCGAGGGCACGTAGGTGTTGGTCTCGTGCGAGATGCCGCCGATGGCGATACGCAGCGGTGCGTTGTCCGTGGTCAACTGACCGTCCTTCCGCGATCGAAGCCTCGCACCTCACCAGTTCGAGTGTGCCGGTTGCTGCCATATGTGGCAGTAACGAGCACACTCGATGCAGGGAGGGTCGCGATCGTGCTTCGGACCTCATGGGTACCGCGTCACCTGCCTCACATGTCGACCGCCGGGACGATCACCTGGTCCATCAGCGTGAGGCCGCCCGCGATGCCGTCGGGGATCTCGCGGGCGGCGCGCCCCGCGACCATCCGTTCGCCGAGCTCCGCGAAGAACCGTCGGGCCTCGTCGCCGACGGGCTGATCGTTCTCGTCCAGCCGCCCGTCCTCACGGGCGGCTGCGATCGCCTCCTGCAACTCGCGCTCGTAGACGATCGACGAGTGGTGGACGACCACCAGGTCCAGCGCCGGCACGATGAAGCAGAACTGGCCGCCGTAGCCCACCGCGGCGATGGTGTCCCGACCGCCGAACGTCCCGCGCCACCAGTGCAGCCCGTACCGAGGCAGCAGCTCCCACGCCGGGTGGCGCTCCTCCTCGCGCCGCACCTCACAGACGTCCAGTCCCTCCTGCCCGGAGGTCGCCAGGTCCAGCCACCCGCGCGACACGATGCTGCGTCCGTCCCACTCACCACCCCGCAAGGTGAGCAGTCCCAGGCGTGCGTGGTCCACCGGGCGCAGGTGCAGCTCCGAGCCGGCCGGCTCGCGCTCCCACCCCCACGGCTTGCCCACCTCGCTCGGCCAGTACCAGCCCTTCGCCCCGATCGGGTCCAGCAGCCACTCCCGAGCAAGCTCGGTCAGCGCGCGCCCCGCCGCGCGCGCCAGGCACTCCCCGACGAGCTGCGAGTCCGCCGTCGAGTAGCGCCACCGCTCCCCCGGCGGCGCCACCACGGGTTGCTCGTCACTGGCGAAGGTGAACGCGATCGGGTCCGCCGATGCGATCCAGCGCCCCGTCCGCTCGTCGTTCTCGAACCAGTCCAGACCCGAGCGCATCCGCAGCGCGTCGCCGATGGTGATGTCGCCCTTGCGCGGGTCGACCCCGTCCACCAGGTACTCGGTGAGGTAGCCGCGGATCGGGACGTCCAGCGAGGGCAGCACGCCCCGCTCGAGCGCGATCCCGACCAGCGTCGAGAGCATCGACTTGGTGCACGACTTGCACTGGTGGGGCGTGTCGCGGTCGTAGCCGTTGTGGTAGCGCTCCCACACCAGCCGGCCGTGCCGGACGACGACCAGCGCGTCGAGCCACGGGTGGTCGGTCTCGTGGGCATCCTCGATCGCCTCGAGCGCCGCGCCGTCGATGCCTTCGTCCTCCGGCGTCGACCGCGGCCAGTCCGCGACCGGCCACGACCCTTGCGCCTGCTCGACCGCCGCCACGCCAGCTCCTCGATCGTGGGAGGCCGAGTCTGGCCCCTTCGCCGGCCGCGCTGTTGGGTCCGAGGGACAACCCGACGGACGGGCGTTCGTCCGGCGCGACCACCCGGGACAGCGGACCGGGTGCTTGGGTCGCGTACCAAGCGGACGGCCGGGAGCAGATCAGATGGTGGATACGGCAGCAATGGCAGCGCCTCGCAGGCTGCGGTGCGAGCGGCACGTCGACCCGCTCGGGATCGACACGCTGCAGCCCCGACTCTCGTGGGAGGTGGCGGACGATCGGCGCGGGGCGCACCAGCGGGCGTACGAGCTGATCGTCGCCTCGTCGCGCGACGGGGCCGAGCACGGCGTCGGTGACCTCTGGAAGACCGGCCGCGTCGACCGCTCGACCTGCGACGCGGTCTACGAGGGTGCGCCGCTGGGGTCGCGCGATCGCTGCTGGTGGCGCGTCCGGACCTGGGACGCCGACGAGATCGCGTCGCCGTGGAGCGACACCGCCAGCTTCGAGCTGGGCCTGGTGCGCCCGTTCGGGCTGCCGGGCTACACCGACTGGCAGGCCCGGAGCATCCGGTCGGGGGTGCGCGGGACCCGCCTGGAGGGAGCGCCGGCGCCGTTCCTCCGTCGCAGCTTGCACATCGAGGGCGAGGTCGTCCGTGCACGCTTGTACGTCACCGCGCTGGGGCTGCACGAGACCTGGATCAACGGTCAGCGGGTGACCGACGACCTGTTCCGCCCCGGGTGGACCGACTACACCACCCGCCTGCCGTACCAGACCTACGACGTCACGGGCCTGGTGCAGGCAGGTGACAACGTCATCGGTGCCGTGTTGGGCGACGGCTGGTACTGCGGCCACAACGCCATCGGTGGCGGCCGGCAGGTCTACGGGGAGCGGCCCGCGCTGTTCGCCCAGCTCGAGGTCCAGGTCGCGGGTCGCGACGAGCTGGTCACGGTGCCGACGGATCCGGAATGGCGGACCACGACGGGCCCGATCCTGAGCGCGGACAACTACCAGGGCGAGCACCACGACGCGCGCCTCGAGCTCGACGGCTGGTGCCTGCCCGGGTACGAGGATGCTGCGTGGGAGCCGGTCGACTGGGGTCCTCCCCCGCTGGCCGGCCTGGTCGCGACCATCGCACCACCGGTGCGCGTCACCGAGGAGCTGCGCCCCGTCGCCACCTGGGAGTCCGCGCCGGGCGTCCACGTGTTCGACCTCGGGCAGAACATGGTGGGCCACGTGCGGCTTCG
>DASWKO010000115.1:0-30182 GCA_036396595.1 Nitriliruptorales bacterium
TAGCGCTCCATCTCGGGCTCGTGTTCCTTCCACGCGGCCAGCAGCGGACCGGCCACGAACAGCGAGGAGTACGCACCCGTGGCCATCCCGACGAACAGCGCCAGCGCGAGGTCCTGCAGCGTCTGCGCCCCCAGGACCCGCGAACCGAGGAACAGCAGCGACCCGACGGGCAGCAGCGAGGTCATCGTCGTGTTCAGCGAGCGCCACCACACCTCGTTCATCGAGGTATTGACCGCCTCGGAGTAGGTGCGCCGGCCCACGCCGCCCAGCGTCGCGGTGTTCTCCTTGATGCGGTCGAACACGACCACCGTGTCGTACAGCGAGTAGCCCAGGATCGTCAGCAGCGCGATCACGGTCGACGGGCTGACCTGGAACCCGACGATCGCGTACACGCCGGCGGTGAGCAGCAGGTCGTGCACCAGGGCCACGACGGCCGCGCCCGCCATCTTCGGCTCGAGCCGGACGGAGATGTAGGCCACGATGAGGATCAGGAACACGATCAGCGCCTGCAGCGCCTTGGCGCTGATCCTTTGGCCCCACGTCGGGCCGACGAACGAGACCTGCACCTCGTCCGCGCCGGTCACCTCGAGCACCGCGTCCTTGACGGCCTGCTCCTCGGGCGACCCAGGATCCAGCTCGCCCGTACGAACGATCACGCCGGTCGCCCGTCCGCCCTCGACCTTCACCTGGGCGGTGACGCCCGTGGCGCCGGCCGCAGTCACGGCGTCGTCGAGATCCTGCGCCGTGATGTCCGTGTTGGCGACCCCCTCGACGACGAACGAGGATCCGCCGACGAAGTCGATCGACAGGTCGAGCTTGAACCCGACGAGACCGATGACGCTGATCGCCATCAGCGTGGCCGAGATCATCAGCCACAGCCGTGAACGGCCGATGAAGTCGAACCTGGTCTTCCTCACTGGGAACCTCCTGCCGCAGGCACCGGCACGCTGGCGCGCACCGACCGTGGCGTGAGCAGCCGTGTCCTGCCCAGCAGGCCGACGGCGGCTCGCGTGTAGACGTACATGATGATGATGTCGAGGACCGTCGCGATGCCCAGGGTCAGCGCGAACCCGCGCACCGGTCCGACCGCGAGGAAGTACAGGACGATCGCGGCGGCCAGGGTCGTGGTGTTGCCCGTGAGGTTGGTCCGGAAGGCGTTGGTGAACGCCCGCTGCGTCGACGTGCGGACGGTGCGTCCGGTCTCGATCTCGTCACGCAGCCGCTCGAAGTAGATGATCGACGAGTCGGCCGTGATGCCGATGGACACGATCACGCCGGCGATGCCCGCCAGCGTCAGCGTGAACCCGATCTCGCCGAGGAGGGTCATGATCCCGAGCATGAGCACGCCGAAGATCAGCAGCGCCCCGATCGCGATCAGGCCCAGCCAGCGGTAGAAGAAGATCAGGTACACCACGACCAGTGCCAACCCGATGAGCCCGGCGGTCAGGCCGGCGTCCAAGGACGCCTCACCGAGCGTCGGCGACACGGTCTCGAACGTGGACGGCTCGAGCGTGATCGGCAGCGCGCCCGTCTTGAGCACGAGCGACAGATCGCTGGCCTCCTCGACGTTGCCGTTGATGCTGATGACGGCCGTGCCGCCGGTGATGCCGATGCCGCAGGCGACGTCCGGGTTCATGGCCGGCGCCGACTCGACCACGTCGTCCAGCACGATCGCGAGCAGCCCCGGCTGTCCCTGGTCGCGGGCACACGCGAGGTCGGCCGTGATCCCGGCGAAGGCGTCACCGCCGTCGCCGGTCAGGTCGAGCTGCACCGACCACCCCTGCTCACCCGACTGGGTCACGCCCGACCCCGGGATCGGCAGCGCGGTGTCGATGCCCGCACCGCTCAGCGCCGCCGGCCCGACCTGGTACTTGACCGGGAGACGAACGACGTCGCCGTCATCGCCGACCAGCGGCTGACCGTCGTCGCCGAAGACGACCACCAGCTCGTTGGGATCGTCACTGCCATCGCACAGGACGCCGCCCTCGCCGTCGGGCAGCTCCTCGCCGGGGGCCCGGGTCGCATCGGCACAATCGGGACCGACCTCGTCGTAGGACGGATCGTTGGGCCCGATCACCCCCTCAACCGGGCGGAAGGTGAGCTTGGCCGTGCGCCCGATGATCTCCCTGGCACGCTGCTCGTCCTGCAGACCGGGGAGCTGCACGAGCACGTCGGTGCCCTGGCGGGCGATCTCGGGCTCGGCCACGCCCAGGCTGTCGATCCGGGCGCGGATGACCTCGATGGTCTGATCGAGGACATCGCTGTCGATCTCCTCGCCATCCTGGAGGACCGGGGTGAGGATCGCGCTGATGCCGCCCCTGAGGTCCAGGCCGAGCTGTGGGCTGTTGCCGAGGCCGAGGTACGTGAGCGCCGACGCGACGACCACCACGGTCGCCACGAGTGACGCGACGAACTTGGTCTTCACCGTTGCCTCCTGCTGTGCGCGCGCCCACGGCGCATGGTGGACCGGGTCAGGCGATCTGCTGCCCGTTGGCGGTCATGCGGAACTCGCACCCCAGGGTGAGGGCCGCACGACGGCACAGGACCATCCGGTCCAGGAAGATCTCGAAGTACTCCAGCACGGTCGAGCGCTGGTTGTCGAGTTCAAGTTCCAGCGTGATGGTGGCCCCGGCGGCGTCCACGCGCAGGAACGAGGACGTCACCGCGTCGTTGACCCGGTCGTGGATGTCGGTGGTGGTGTCGGCGTCCTTGCGCACCCGGCTGCGGTGGACGTCAGCCTTGTCCGCGAGGATGACGGCCGCGCCCACCGGTCCGATCGATGAGCCGTACTGCTCCTCGTGGTTGCCGACCGCCGAGAGCACGATGCCGATGCGGTAGGGGTCGACGTCGAGCCGGCGCAGGGCGTCGTAGGCGATCCAGGCCGAGCTGATGCCGTGGGTGCCGCGGCTGACGACGTTGCCGATGTCGTGCAGGTACCCGCCGATGGCGGCCAGCTCGCACAGGTCGTCCTCGGCCCCGAGGTGATCGAGCACGTTGTAGGCGATCCGACCCACCAGATTGGCGTGCCGGAAGCCGTGCTCGGTGAAGCCCTGGGCACCCAGGAACTGGTCAGCCAGCTTGATGAACGCCGAGACGATGTGGTCCTGCTGGAGCTGGCTCAGCACGTCGACGTGAGCCCCGGTCCTGCGCTCGGCCTCGAGCGCGACCGCCGTGCCCTCCTGGACCGCCTGGGCCGCGTCGACCCCGCGCAGCAGCGCATGCTCCGCCGACTCCGCAATGATGGTTGCCGGGTCGCGCAGCCCCGACGCGGCAGCCTGGCCCACCGGCGCGATGTTGGCGGCACGCTCCTCGGCACCCAGGGCGGCGTCGTCCGCGGGCGCGTCGGAGGCGGGGCCGTGCGAGGTCACGACGCGTCCGCGTCCTCGGTCTCGCTCCCGCTGTCCATGTCAGCGACCGCGTCAGCATCGGCGTCGGCATCGACCGACGGCGCCGTGAGCACCTTGGAGATCGCGCTCTTCTGGAACCGCAGCACGACGTCGTCGGTGACCTCGAGGTCGAGGTGGTCGTCACCGACGGCATCGACGCGACCGTGCATCCCGCCGATCGTGATGACATCGTCACCGACCGAGATGCTGCCGAGCATCGCGGCGTGCTGCTTCTGGCGCTTCTGCTGGGGCCGGATCATCACGAAGTACATGATGCCCAGGAAGCCCAGCAGCAACAGGAGGTTCGGGTCCATCGCAAGATCCTCATCGACGCAGACAGGGCGCACCGTACCCATCCTCGCGCCCACGCCTGGCGCGGCGCCCGCTCAGGCGTCGTCGAACAGCCGGGGCGAGCCTGCGGCGACCCCGGGTGGGGCCGTCACACCCAGGTGGGCGTACGCCGCAGCCGTGGCCACGCGCCCGCGCGGCGTGCGCTGCAACAACCCTTCCTGGATCAGGAAGGGCTCGACCGCATCCTCGACCGTGTCGCCCTCCTCGCCGACGGAGGTCGCCAGCGTCGCCAACCCGACCGGCCCGCCCGCGAACTTGTGCACCAGCGCCTCCAGCACGCGCCGGTCCAGCCGATCGAGCCCGCGCTGATCCACGTCGAACACCTCGAGCGCAGCCTTGGCGACGTCGCCGTCGACCGTGCCGTCACCCTCGACCTCGGCGTAGTCGCGCACGCGGCGCAGGAGCCGGTTGGCGATCCGCGGGGTGCCTCGGGAGCGGCGGGCCACCTCTTTGACGCCGTCCTCGTCGACGGGGATGTCGAGCAGCCGCGAGGAGCGGCGCACGATCGCACCGAGGTCGTGCTCGTCGTAGTAGTCCAGGTGGGCCGCGAACCCGAAGCGATCGCGCAGCGGCGACGTGATCAGACCCGTGCGCGTCGTGGCGCCCACCAGTGTGAACCGCGGCAGGTCGAGCCGGATCGAGCGCGCCCCGGGGCCCTTCCCGACCACGATGTCGATCTGGAAGTCCTCGAGCGCGGGGTACAGCACCTCCTCGACCGTGCGTGGCAGGCGGTGGATCTCGTCGACGAACAGCACGTCGCCCGGCTCGAGGTTGGTCAGGATGGCCGCGAGGTCCCCCGGGCGCTCCACGGCAGGTCCGGACGTGACCCGGAAGGCCGAGCCCAGCACGTGGGCGACGATCGCGGCCAGCGTCGTCTTGCCCAGGCCAGGGGGACCGCTGAGCAGCACGTGGTCGGCGGACTGACCCCGCTGGATCGCCCCCTGGAGGATCAGCTCGAGCTGACGCCGGACACGCGGCTGGCCCACGAAGTCAGCCAGCGTCTGGGGCCGCAGGCTCGCGTCGAACCGGTCCTCGCCGGGCAGGACTCCGGCCGCAAGGACGTCGGCCTCGTCAGAGCCGGCGGCGTCGGGTGCCATCAGCGCGTCCCCACGGTCGCACGACTCGTCCGACCGAGCCGCCTCAGCGCGGCCTTCACGAGCTGGCTCACGTCATCACCGTCGGCATCCAGGCCGCTCATCGCGTCGTGCGCCTCACCCGGCGTGTAACCCAGGGCCAGCAGCGCGTCGCGCACCTCGCTCAGGGTCGAGCGCTGCCCCATCGGCCCACCCGAGCCCTCGGTGACGAACGCATCGGCGTCGCCACCCAGCTTCTCGCGCAGCTCCAGGACCAGCCGTTGCGCCGACTTCCTGCCGATCCCGGGGATCAACGTCAGCGCGTCGACATCGCCGTCGGCGATGGCGTGAGCCAGCCCCTGTGCGGGGTGCGTCGACAGGGCCGCCAGGGCCAGCTTGGGTCCCACGCCCGAGGCGGTCAGCAGCAGCTCGAACAGCTCGCGCCCCTCGCGATCGGGGAACCCGTACAGCGTCATCGAGTCCTCGCGTACCTGCAACGAGGTGTGCAGCTCGACCTCCTCGCCGCGCGGGGGCACGAGCTGGACCATCGAGCCCGGCACGAACACGAGGTAGCCGACCCCGTTGACGTCCACGACCACGGTTTCGGTGGATCGGGCCGCAACCCGGCCCCGGAGCTGTGCGATCACGCCGTACCTCCCACGATCCGGACGTTGGGATTGGCCGCCAGCGCTGCCTCCCAGCTCGACCCGCCGCCGGCCGGCGTCCCGGCCGGACCGCGCGGGTGGCGTGCACGCAGCAGGTGCGTCAACGCGACCGCCAGCGCGTCCGCGACGTCCGCCGGCTCCGGCACGCAGCTCAGTCCGAGCTGCAGCCGCACCATCCTTCCCACCGCGTCCTTGTCGGCGCCTCCGTGTCCGGCGACGGCCAGCTTCACATCGGTCGGCGGGTACTGCACCACCGGCAGCCCGGCCTGGGCTGCTGCCAGCAGCGCCACCCCGACCACCTGGCCCGTGACCATCGCGGTCCGCACATTCTTCGAGAACAGCACCCGCTCGACGGCCACGGTGGTCGGGCCGTGCTCGCGGATCAACTCCGAGACCGCCTCGTGCACGGCCCGCAGGCGCTGCTCCAGCGGCTGCGAGGGCGGTGTGCGCACGCAGGTGGCCAGGACCATGCCCGGCGACGCCGCCGGCCCGTCGACCACCGCGATGCCACAGCGCGTCAGCCCCGGGTCGATCCCCAGCACCCGCTGTGCCACGGCCACTCGCCCTCCATCGAACGTACGTTCAGGACCGTAGCAACCCGTCGCGCCAACCCCGAGCACGCCCGTCGCACGTCACTCCTCGTCGAGCTGGGCGAGCACCTCGTCATCGATGTCGAAGTTGGCGTAGACGTCCTGGACGTCGTCGTTGTCGTCGAGCAGGTCGAGCAGCCGCAACACCTTCCTGGCCTCGCCGACGTCGGCGACCGGCACCGTGGTCGAGGCCACGAACGGCGCCCCCGACTCGGTGACCTTGAAGTCCGCCGCCTGGAGCGCCGCCCGCAGGTGCTGCACGTCCGTGGCCTCGCACCACGCGATCAGGCTGTCGCCGGCGGCCTCGATGTCCTCGAGGCCGGCGTCGAGGCCCGCGACCATCAGGTCGTCCTCGGACTGGCCGTTGGCCTCGACCACGATCTGGCCCCGGCGGCTGAACATGAACGCGACCGCCCCCGGCTCGGCGAGGCTGCCACCGACCTTGGTGAACGCGTTGCGGACGTCGGCGGCGGTGCGGTTGCGGTTGTCGGTCAGGCAGTCGACGAGCACGGCCACACCGCCGGGCGCGTAGCCCTCGTACTGGGTCTGCTCGTACGATGTGCCGTCGTCGAGCTCACCCGCGCCACGCTTGCAGGCGCGATCGATGGTGTCCTTGGGGACGTCGGCGTCCTTGGCGTTCTGGACGGCCATGGCCAGCGACGGACTGGCCTCGGGGTCGCTGGTGCTGGCCTCGCGAGCGGCGGACTCGATCTTGCGGATCAGCTTGGCGAACTGCTTGCCGCGCTTGCTGTCCTGCGCCTGCTTGCGATGCTTGATGTTGGCCCATTTGCTGTGACCAGCCATCGTGCCTCCGGGGTCGCGACCGGGCGCCGGAACCTGCCTGACGCCAACGTGCGTTGGCCTGCGAGGTTACCGGCCGCGCCACTGTCAGGCGGCGGCACGGACCTGCTCGACGAACCAGGCGTGCAGGCGGTCGTCGCCCGTGATCTCGGGGTGGAACGACGTGGCCAGCATCGCGCGCTGGGCCACGACCACGGGGTGGCCGTCGACCTCGGCCCAGACGTCGACGTCGTCGTCCAGCACCTGGGTCACCCACGGGGCACGGATGAACGCGACGTCCATCGGGCCGCCGTCGATGCCCTTGACATCCAGGCTCACGTCGAACGAGCTCACCTGCCGGCCGAACGCGTTGCGGCGGGTCCGCACACCGAGGGTCGCCAGCCGCGGCTGGTCGAACTCCTGGTCGAGCTCGCGGCTGAGCACGATCATGCCGGCGCAGGTGCCGAACGTGGGCAGGCCGGCCACGATGCGCCCGCGCACCGGACCCATCAGCCCGAAGCGCTCGAGCAGCCGACCGATCGTGGTCGACTCGCCACCCGGCACGACCAGCCCGTGGACGCGGGCGAGATCCGCGGGCGTGCGCACCCGGATGGCCTGCGCCCCGCAACGATGCAGCGCCCGGAGGTGCTCCAGGACGTCACCCTGGAGCGCGAGCACGCCGACGACCGGGGCGTCAGAGGCCGGCCCCCGATCGTCCCCGTCCCAGGAGGCGACGCGGCCGACCAGCCGCTCCCCCGGCGTCCAGGCGCGGCTCCCGGGTGGGCTCACCAGCCGCGGTCGGCGTACCGCTCCGACTCGGGCAGCGTGGCGATGTTGATCCCGACCATCGCCTCGCCGAGGCCGCGGCTGACCTTGGCAATCACCGACGGGTCGTCGAAGTGCGTGGTGGCCTCGACGATGGCGCGGGCGCGCTGCTCGGGGTTGCCGGACTTGAAGATGCCCGACCCGACGAACACCCCGTCCGCGCCGAGCTGCATCATCATCGCGGCGTCGGCGGGCGTCGCCAGCCCTCCCGCGGTGAACAGCACCACCGGCAGCCGGCCGGACCGGGCCACCTCGCGCACGAGCTCGTACGGGGCCTGGAGCTCCTTGGCGGCCGTGTACAGCTCGGTCTCGTCCTGGGAGGTCAGCTCGCGGATCGCCCCGGTGATGCAGCGCATGTGGCGCGTGGCCTCGACCACGTTCCCGGTGCCGGCCTCGCCCTTGGAGCGGATCATCGCCGCGCCTTCGGTGATCCGGCGCAGCGCCTCGCCGAGGTTGGTGGCGCCGCACACGAACGGGACGTCGAAGGCCCACTTGTCGATGTGGTTGGCCTCATCTGCCGGCGTGAGGACCTCGGACTCGTCGACGTAGTCGACACCCAGCGACTGGAGCACCTGGGCCTCGACGAAGTGCCCGATGCGTGCCTTGGCCATCACCGGGATCGAGACCTCGGCGATGATGGCGTCGATCATGTCGGGGTCCGACGCGCGGGCGACCCCACCGTCCCTGCGGATGTCGGCCGGGACGCGCTCGAGCGCCATCACGGCCACCGCACCCGCATCCTCGGCGATCCGGGCCTGCTCGGGGGTGACCACGTCCATGATCACGCCGCCCTTGAGCATGTCGGCCATGCCGCGCTTGACGCGCACGGTGCCGGTACGGGCATCGGTCTGCTCAGCCACGAGTACCGCCTCCTGGTGGGTCGGGTCGGGGATCGGGTCGGGGATCCCGAGGGTACCCCGGGCAGCCTCAGCCGGTACCCGGGATACCACTGGCAGGAGCCAGCATGACCCACGTCGGACCCGGCTTGAAGGGAATCGGCCGACCGTCGGTGGCACGGACCTCGAAGTGCGACGTCGGTGACGGCTTCGACCAGGTGATCTCGTAGCGCTGGCCGTCGCGGAGCAGCACGCCCGAGCCCTGGCCCGTCACGCGGGTGGCGGTCATGGGGTTGCCCGCCGGATCGCAGCAGGGACCCGGCCCGATGTCGGTCCCGATCGCGAGCACGTTGGCGGCACCGATGCGGCCAGCGCCGGTCACGAGGTGTGGCTCGCCGTCCTGCACCCGCCGGTACAGCCCGGCGGCCTCGTCGTACTCCCAACCCGTGCTCGAGACGCCCGACATGCGCACCGTCAGTGAGGCGCCGGGATCCGTGCAGGCCGCTGGCGTCGCCGGGCCCGCTGCTGGGGGGCAGGCGGACGCGCCTGCGGGAGGCTCGTCCGCGAACCGCCATGCGGGGCGGGCGGCCCCGGAGCGCTCCCGTGCCGCCCCGAACAGGTCGGCCCCGGCCGCGTACAGGTTCGACGGCGCCGAGCGTGACCGCTCCCGGTAGAAGATCGTGCCGCGACCGTCGTCGGCAACCAGCGGCACGCCGACCCGGCGCAGCGCCACGAGCACGTCCTCGCGGGCCCCGGATATCGCCAGGACGCCGCGGTAGGCCGGCACGACCTGGGCATCGACCAGCCGGCCCGACCGCACCGGCCCCACGGTCGCCGGGATCCGGCTCTGGTAGACGGCGACGAACCTCGTGATGCCGCCTTCGGTGAGCTCCTCGTAGACGACATCGGCGACCTCGAGCCCGGACTGCGGCCGAGCCTTCCGGCTGTTCTCGATCTTGACCGCCACCACCGGCCGCTCCAGGACCGTCGGGTCATCGCCTTCCACGCCCGTCAGGGGCGCCGTGAACGTGGGGTCGGGGCTCGGCGACGGCGATGGGCTGGGACTGGCGACGGCGGTGCCGGCGGAGGCGGGGTCGGAGTCGCGCGCCAGTGACAGGGCGCCGGCGACGGCCGCGACGGCCACCAGGGTCAGGCCGGCCGCCAGCGTGCGGGAGGACGTCACCAGGAGGGCTCCTACGGTGCGCGGTTCCGGCGGGTGGACGAGGTCGAGCGTAACGACCCACTGCCCCGGGACCGCGCAGGCACGCGCTCAGGTGAAGTACGGCGGTGGCGTGATGTCCTGCTGCTCGGTGGCCGGGAGGTCGGCGCCCATCTGCTGCAGGCGGGCGATGCGGTCCTCGATCGGCGGGTGCGTGGCGAAGAGCCGGTCCAGAGCCGAGCGGCGGGAGCCGGACCCGCGGGCCCGCGCGCGCGGCAACGGGTCCTTGATCCACAGGTGGGCGGTGGCCGCGCTGTCGTGGCGCAACCGGGTCGTGTCGTCGCGCAGCTTGGTCAGCGCCCGGGCCAGCGCGGTCGGGTAGCGGGTCAGCAGCACCCCGGACGCGTCGGCGAGATACTCGCGCTCACGGCTGACCGCAAACCGCACGAGCTGTGCGGCCAGGGGCGCGAGGATCGCCGCGACGACCCCGAGGATGGCGATGATCGGGAACGCGCCGACGCCGCGCCGCCGGTCTGTCCGGTACCCGCCGTACCACACGCTGCGCAACGTCCAGTCCGCCAGCATCACGATCGCCCCCGCGACCACCGCCACGACCGTCATGGTCCGGATGTCGAGGTTGCGCACGTGCGCGAGTTCGTGGGCGATGACGGCCTCGAGCTCGCGCCGGTCGAGCGCCTCCCAGAGCCCGGTGGTGATCGCGATCGCCGCATGATCGGGATCGCGGCCGGTCGCGAACGCGTTGAGTGCGGGCGAGGCGACGACGTACAGCCGGGGCTTGGGCAACCCGGCCGCCAGGCACAGCCCCTCGGCGATGTTGTGGTAGCGCTCGTACGCCGCACGATCCGCGGGACGGGCTCCGGTGGAGGCGATGACGATGGCGTCCGCCTGGAAGTATGCGATCCCGGCCGCGATCGCAGCGGCGGCCAACGCGAACGGGACACCGACCCAGCCCACCCGGGTCGTGAACGACAGGGCGATCCCCAGCAGGACCACGACCCCACCGCCTGCGACCAGCACCAGCCACGTCCGGCGCCGGTTGGCGGCCGCCAACTCCTCGGGGTGCTGACGGACCGACGGGACCCGGCTCACGGTCGGCTCAGAACTCGACCTTCACCGGGTCGCGTGCATCGGGGTCGTCGACCTCGAAGTACTCGCGCTCCCCGAAGTTGAACAGCCCGGCCACGATGTTGGTCGGGAACACCTCTCGGGCGGTGTCGTAGTCACGGACAGCCGTGTTGTAGAACTGCCGCGCGAAGCTGACCTTGTCCTCGGTCGCGGTCAGCTCCTCCTGCAGCTCGAGGAAGTTCACGTTGGCCTTCAGGTCGGGGTAGCTCTCGGCCACCGCGAACAGGCTGCGCAGTGCGCGTGTGAGCCCTGCCTCGGCCTGCGCCTGGTCGGCGACGCCACCGGCACCGACTGCCGCGGCGCGCGCCTCGGTCACCTGGGTGAGCACCTCGCGCTCGTGCGCTGCGTACCCCCTGACGGTCTCGACCAGGTTGGGGATCAGGTCGTGGCGACGGCGTAGCTGCACGTCGATCTGGGCCCACGACTCCTCGACCCGGTTGCGCAGCCGGACCAGGCGGTTGTAGCTGAGGGCCAGCCAGCCCCCGATGACCAACACCAGACCCAGAACCACCCAACCAGCCATGCTGTCCACCTTCCCCGTCGCAGCAGTGGATCAGGAGTCTAGACCCATGGCCAGCGCGTGGGCCGCGACCGTCTCGTCGTACACGTCGCGGATGCGGGTGGTCACGACGTCCCAGTCGTAAGCCTGTGCACGACGCGCACCTTCGCGACCCATGGCCTCGCGGAGCGCGGCGTTGTCGAGCAGCGTGTCCAATGTCCGCGCCAGCTCCCGGTGGTCGCCGGGCGCGGTCAGGCGGCCCTCGACATTGTCGCGCAGGACGGTCCGGTACCCCGGGATGTCGCTGGCGACGACGGCCTTGCCGGCCGCCATCGCCTCGAGCAGGACGATGCCGAACGACTCGCCGCCCAGGGCCGGCGAGACGAACAGGTCGGCCGAGGCGTAGAAGCGTGGCAGATCCTCCTGGTCGACCCGCCCGAGGAACAGCACGTCGCTGCGCAGCCGAGCGGGCAGCAACGCCTGGCAGCGGTCGCGCTCGGGACCCTCACCGATCACGAGCAGGCGGATGGTGGGCCGGGACGCCTTGAGCGACACGAACGCGCGGACCAGCGTGTCCAGACCCTTGCGTGGCTCCATGCGGCCCACGAACAGCAGCGTCGGAGCGCCGTCGCGGACCAGTTGCGGGATCGCCTCGGCGCTGGCGAACCGGGCCACCTCGACGCCGTTGGGGATGACGCGGAAGCTGCCCTCGGGCAGGCCGAGAGCCGACGCGTGGTATGCCGCGGCGGCCGGACTGACGGCGACCCGGACCGTCAGCCGCTGCGCCGCCCGACGGACCAGCGGTCGTGCCAGCCTGTACGCGACATCGGAATCGGACCACGCATGGAAGGTGCCGACGATCGGCCGCGGTCCCCGGAGGCTGGCGGCCAGCGACACCGCCGGCACGACCGGCTCGTGGACGTGGACGACGTCCGGCTTGAACTGGCGCAGCGCGGTCAGCGTCCGCCGTGCCGCGCCCGGTGACAGGGCGACGGGCGCGACGGACTGGTTGTACGGCACGCTGAGCGACAGGCCCACGGCCCGTGCCCCCGCAGGC
This sequence comes from Nitriliruptorales bacterium, assembly GCA_036396595.1. Taxonomy (GTDB): domain Bacteria; phylum Actinomycetota; class Nitriliruptoria; order Nitriliruptorales; family Nitriliruptoraceae; genus DASWKO01. The sequence goes on from DASWKO010000115.1 coordinate 12,368, forward strand.
GACCGGCCGGGCTCGCCCGCTGCGACGACGAACACCGTGTCCCCGCGACCCCGCAGGGCCACGGCCAGGTGCTCGACGTGACTCTGCACCCCTCCGGGGATCGCGAGGTCGTAGGGGCACACGATCGCGATGCGCATTCAGTCCGCCGCCCGCACGTCGAACACACCATCCGGCCACGGCGGCGACCACTGCTCGCGGTCGCTCAGTGGAGGATCCCACCTGCCCGCGCGCCAGGCGGCCACGGCCTCGTGATCGGGCTCGCGATCGGCCAGCCAGTTGCGCACGAACACGTGCCACTGTGACGGGTCGCGTTCGATGAGCCGCTCGAGCTCCCAGGCCACCACCTGAGTGCCCTGCTCGACCGACAGGTGCGCGATGTCGACGGCGGGCCGGACGATGGCCCGCCAACCGTGGGGCAGCGCGAGGAAGGCTCCCGCCGCGAACGGGCGTCCCGTGCGCCGTGCGAGGGCCGCGACCCCGGGCGGGAGCCGGCACGGCTCGCCGAAGAACTCCACGACCGGGCCCTTCTTGGTCAGGTCCCGATCGGCCAGGAGCGTGGCCACGCCGCCATCCTCGACCGCCGCCGCGAGACGGTCGATCATGTCCCCGCCGCTCACGAGTGGGATCACGCCGAGACCGGCGTCGCGCCGGAGCTGGACGAAGCGCTCGAACAGCCGGCGCGGCTCGAGGACCTCCGCGACCACCGTGAGGCGCCAGTCCCGGGACGTCGTGAAGAACGCGCCGACGTCCCACGCACCCAGGTGACCGGTCGCCACGATCCCACCGCGGTCGTTCGCCCGGAATGCATCGACGTGCTCGAGGCCCTCGCCGGACGATCGCCCGAGCACCTCGTCCTGGCCCCAGCGGTGCAGATGGAACGCATCCAGCCAGTAGCGCGCGTACTGCGCATAGGCCTGACGGGCGATCGTCGCCAGCTCGCGCTCCGATGTCCCCTCGGGCAGGACGCGACGCAGGTTCGCCCGCACCTGGCTGCGTTGCCGCTCGGAGGCGGCTGCGTGCCAGGCGCTGCCGACCCGCTCGGGCGTGCGCCAGTAGAGCACGTCGGGCAGGTGCGCCGCCGCCGCCCACACCGCCCGGTACTGCCAGTACGTCAGCTTCTGGCTCAGCGTCTCCGGAGGCGGCGGCGGGAGCTCCTCCACCGAGGCAGCGCGACGCGTCACCCCTCGGTCCCCGGCTCGCCCACCACGGTCCGCGGCGCGGGGCGCCCGCCCGCGAACACCTCCGGCCGATCGAGGAGCTGACGCCGCACGTGCAGGACGCGCTGGCCCACCGTGAACGACCCGCCGACCGCCAGCACCCACAGGATCGGCTCGAGCAGGAAGCTCAGGATGAGAGCGGCGATCACGAGCATCGCGCGCTCGGCCCGCTCCAGGAGCCCGACCGAGCAGTCAGCACCGACCGACTCGGCCTTCGCGCGCACGTAGCTCGTCGTGAGCGCGGTCACCAGCGCGGTGCACACGAGCCCGAACAGCAGCGGCTCGTCGCGCACGCTCCAGGCCAGCGCGGCCAGGATGATGCCGTCCGAGACCCGATCGCTCACCGAGTCGTAGAAGCCTCCGAACGGCGACGAGGTCCCCCGGGCGCGCGCGACGGCGCCATCGAACGTGTCCGACAGGCCGCCGAAGATCAGGACCACGCCCGCCAGCATCGGTCGCTCGACCACCACGAGCCACGCGGCGAGCCCCGTCAGGATGATGCCCATCGAGGTGAGCAGGTTCGGGGTGAAGCCGATCCTCGCGAGCCCGCGCCCGATCGGACCCACCACCACCTCGACCAGGTCCGAGAAGTTGGCCTTGATGGCCACGGATGCTCCAGGCGGTAGACGGCGGCGGTCGGCGGCGGGGTCCAGCGATCGGCGCCACGAGCGTAGTCAGGGCGCCCAGAGCATCAACCTCCTACAGTGTCCCACCCGGGAGCCGAGCGGGAGTCGCAGCCGTGTCCAAGGACCTCCACGTACCCACCGAGCGGATCCGCAACGTGCTGCTCGCCGGGCACATCGGCACCGGCAAGACCACGCTCGCCGAGGCGATGCTGACGGCCGGTGGCGTGACCGAGCGCATGGGCTCGACCGACGACGGCACGGCGCGCCTCGACTTCGAGCCCGAGGAGCACGACCGCCACCACTCGCTGGCGCTCAGCGTCGCCTCCGTGCCGTGGAAGGGCCACAAGCTCAACCTGCTCGACGCGCCGGGCGGGGTCGAGGCCATCGGGGATGCGTACCCAGCGGTGCGTGCGGCGGACGTCGCGGTCTTCGTCGTCGACGCCACGGCTGGCCTGCAGCCTCAGCACGAGGACCTCTGGGCTGCGTGCGCAGCCGAGGGCCTGCCCCGGGTCGTGTTCCTCAACAAGCTGGACAAGGAGGGCGCCGGGTACCAGGTCAACGTCGACGTCCTGAGCGAGGCGTACGGCAAGCCGTTCGCGCCCATCGAGATGCCGATCGGCCTGGAGGCCGACTTCCACGGGGTCATCGACCTGCTCCACTTCAACGCGATCGAGGTGATCGACGGGCGGCGCATCGAGGAGGAGGTCCCCGAGGACCGCCGCGAGCAGGCCCACCGCAACCGCGAGCTCCTGGTCGAGGCCATCGTCGAGACCGACGACGAGCTGCTGCTGGCCTACCTCGAAGGCGACCTGCCGGAGACCTCGGTGCTGGCCGAGCGCTTCGCCGAGGGGATCGCCGAGGCCGCCTTCTTCCCGATGCTGTGCGGCTCGGCCACCAGCGGCATCGGTGTCCAGGTGCTGATGGACTTCCTGGTCGAGGAGTGCCCTTCGCCGGCCACACGCACGTTCACCGGTGCCGACGGCACCGCGCGTACCGCGTCGGACGAGCCGGCGGTGTACGTGTTCAAGACGCTGTCGGACCCGTACGTGGGACGCGTCAACCTGCTGCGCGTGCTCTCGGGCGGTCTGAAGGCGGATGCGACGCTCACCGACTGCCGCACGGGCAAGGAGCACCGCCTGCACCAGCTCTTCGTGCTCCAGGGCAACCAACAGCTACCGGTCGAGGAATTGGCCGCCGGCGACATCGTCGCGGTCGCCAAGCTCGACGACGTCCGGACCGGCGACGTGCTCGCCAGCAGCGGTGCCCCGTTCGAGCTGCCGGCACCGGACGTGCCAGAGGGCTACTACCGCGTGGCGATCCACCCGGTCTCCGCCGGCGACGACGACAAGCTGTCGACGGCCCTGTCCCGGATCGCCGAGGAGGATCTGTCGCTCGCGGTCACGCGCGACGCGAACACCGCCGCTCTGGTTCTCAACGCGTACGGACCGACTCACGTGGACGTGACGCTGAAGCGCATGCGGCGCAAGTTCGGTGTCGACGTCGAGACCTCGCCACCGCCGATCGCCTACCGCGAGACGCTGCGGGGCCCGGGATCCGGGACCGGCAAGCACGTCAAGCAGACCGGCGGGCACGGCCAGTTCGGTGTCGCCACCATCGAGGTCGCCCCGCTCGAGCGCGGGGCCGGGTTGGTCTTCGAGGACGGCATCGTCGGCGGGGTCGTGCCCAACCAGTTCATCCCGTCGGTCGAGAAGGGCGTGATCGAGGCGATGAAGAAGGGCCCGCTGGCCGGCTACCCGGTCGTGGACGTCAAGGTGCGGCTGGTGGACGGCAAGCACCACAGCGTGGACTCCTCCGACGCCGCGTTCCAGATGGCGGGGATCCTGGCGTTCCGGCAGGCCTGTGACGACGCAGGGATGGTGCTGCTCGAGCCCATGACCGAGGTGGACGTGTCCATCCCCGACGAGCACACGGGCGCGGTGATGGGCGACCTCTCGTCGCGGCGTGGCCGCATCCTCGGGACCGACCCGGCCGGGCCGGGACGCACGATGGTGCACGCCCAGGTGCCCGAGGCCGAGGTGCTGACCTACCCCGCCGAGCTACGAGCGCTCACGAGCGGTCACGGCCGCTGCGCGATGCGCTACAGCCACCACGACACGGTCCCCGACCACGCCGCCAAGACGATCATCGGCCACGCCCAGGAGGCGTGACGACGCCTGACCCCTCACGCTGGGGGCGGCCCACCAGGTCAGGCGAAGCCGTCAGCGACCTGGTCGTACATCTCGTCGAGGGCGCGCGACAGCACGCGGGTGGAGCCGACGGTCGAGATGAAGTTGGTGTCGCCCACCCAGCGGGGCACCACGTGCAGGTGCAGGTGCTCCTCGATGCCGGCTCCGCCCGCACGTCCGAGGTTCGCGCCGAGGTTCGCGCCCTGGCACCCCAGCCGGTCCTTCAGGACCGCCACCGAGCGGCGGGCCAGCTCCCACACCTCCACGGCCGCCGGTCGCTCCAGCGTCTCGAGGTCGGCGTGGTGCGCGAAGGGCACGACCATCAGGTGGCCCGGGTTGTACGGGTAGGCGTTGAGGATGACGTAGGCCAGCGTGCCCCGGTGCACGATGAGGCTCTCGGCGTCGTGGTCCTCGCCCCGATCGGGCAGCACGCAGAAGGGACAGCCCTCCAGGCCCGGCCCGTCCGCGATGTAGCCGAAACGCCACGGTGCCCACAGGCGCTGCAGATCGGCCCGGTCCAGCGCCACCTGGTCGTGGCGCGCGTCGCGGTGATCCTCGGTCACTGCGGGCCGTCCTGACGGGGATCGGCTCGACGCTGCGCGATCTCGGCGGCGATCTCGGTGGCGAAGTCCCCTGCCGGTACACCCTTGCGCTGGTCGCCGCTGTAGGGCCGGATCGAGACGGTCCCGGCCGCCTGCTCGTCGCCGCCCACGATCAGCGTGTAGGGCAGCTTCTCGGTCTGGCTCTTGCGGATCTTGTTGCCCAGGGTGTCGCCGGTGTCGTCGACCTCGACACGAACGCCCGCAGCCCGCAGCCCACCCGCGACCTGGTGGGCGTACGCGTCGAAGTCGCGTGCCACGGGGACGACGCGCGCCTGCATCGGTGCGAGCCAGGTCGGGAACGCGCCGTTGCACGACTCGAGCATGACCGCGAAGAATCGTTCGATCGAGCCGAACAGGGCCCGGTGCACCATGAACGGCTGGTGAGGCTCACCGTCCTCGCCGATGTAGGCCATCTCGAACCGCTGGGGCAGGTTGAAGTCGACCTGGATGGTGGTGAGCTGCCACTCTCGTCCGATCGCGTCGCGCGCGTGGATGTCGATCTTCGGGCCGTAGAACGCGCCTTCGCCCTCGTCGACGACGTAGTCGTAGCCCGACTTGGCGACCGCCTGCTTCAGCGCCTCCTCCGCCCGCTCCCACTGCTCGTCGCTGCCGATGGACTTGCGTTCGGGGCGGGTCGAGACGGCCACGCGCGACGGCTCACCGAGCCCGAACGCCTGGTACAGGTCCGAGGCGAACTCGATGCAGCCCCGGACCTCGTCGACCACCTGCTCGTCCGTGCAGAAGATGTGGCTGTCGTCCTGAGTGAAGCCGCGCGCACGCAGCATCCCGTTGACGACGCCCGACTTCTCGTAGCGGTACACGGTGCCGAGCTCGGCCAGGCGCAGCGGCAGCTCGCGGTACGAGCGGGTCCTGGACTTGTACGCCAGGATGTGGAACGGGCAGTTCATCGGCTTGAGCCGGTAGGCCGATCCTGGCTGGCCCTGCCCCGACGGGTCGATCTGCATCGCCGGGTACATCAGCTCGGCGTAGTTGTCGAGGTGGCCGCTGATGCGCCACAGCTCCTCCTTGGCGATGTGCGGGGAGTAGACCGCCTCGTAGCCGCGGGCCAGGACCTGCTCGCGGATCCAGTCCTCCATCTGCTGGCGCACGAGCGCGCCCTTGGGGAGGAAGATGGCCATCCCCGGGCCGATCTCCTCGGGGAAGTGCACGAGCTCGAGCTCGCGCCCGAGCTTGCGGTGGTCACGCTTGCGGGCCTCCTCGAGCTGGTCGAGGTGAGCATCCAGGACCTTCTTGGATTCCCACGCGGTGCCGTAGATGCGCTGGAGCATGGGCTGGTCCTCGCGGCCGCGCCAGTACGCGCCCGCGCTGCGCAACAGCTTGAACGCGGGTACGCGCTCGGAGCTCGGGATGTGCGGACCGCGGCACAGGTCGACCCACGCCTGCTCCCCGTCCGGCCTGACATTGCGGTAGACGGTGAACACGTCCCCCTCGGTGGCGTCGACGCTGGTGTCAGCGTCTGCCTTGCCCGCGGCAACCCGTTCGATGACCTCGCGCTTGTAGGGCTGGCCGGCGAACAGCTCCAGCGCGTCGTCCTTGGACAGCTCCTCGCGGACGAACGACTGCCGCTGCTTCATCAGCTCGTGCATCCGGGCCTCGATCCGCTCGAGGTCCTCCTCGGTGAACGGCTCGCTGACGTCGAAGTCGTAGTAGAAGCCGTCCTCGATCGGGGGGCCGATCGCCCACTTGGCCTCCGGGTACAGGTCGGTGACGGCCTGGGCCATCAGGTGGGCGACCGAGTGGCGCAGGATGGCCCGGCCCTCCTCGCTGTCGGCGTAGACGGCCTCGATCTCGACGCCATCGGGGACCGGTCGGTCCAGGTCCCACTCCTGGCCGTTCACGCGCGCGGCGACGATCTGGCCCCGGACGGCTTCGAGCGCCTTGAGGGCCTGGATGGCGGTGGCGCCGTCCTCGAGCTGCTCGGCTCGGTCGGCGTGCTTGACGGTGATGCTCACGGCGAGGCTCCTGAGGTCGGGAGCGAGCCTAACCGCGGCTCGCACGGGGTCATCCCGGGGCCAGCCGTGCCGCCCACTGCTGGCGCAACTCGTCCAGGGGCAGGTCGAACACCTCCTGGACCGAGCGCTGCACGTGCCAGCTCTCGCGACCGGGCCGACCGACCGATCCGCGGCCGAGCTCGCGGTACCAGCGAGCCACCGCGTCGACACCGTAGGTGTCCACCAGGAAGCTCACGAAGCTGTAGGCGAGCTGGTAGCTGAGGAAGATGCGGTCGCGCCCTCCGGTGACGAACTGGGCGTCGGTGGGCAGCAGCGCGTCGAACGCTCCTCGGGCGACGAGCCCGTCGAGGATGCCGAGGCCGGTCGTGGAGCGCTGCTCGCCGATCGCCTGCGCGACGCCCTCCTCGACCCACGCCGGCGTGAACGGCCCGGCGACCGGGCGCGTCGCGACGTGCAGCAGTTCGTGCGCGAGGATCAGCCGACGCGTGCCGCTGGCTCGGTTGAGGAAGCGGACCGGGTTGAGGATCACCCGGCTGCCGGTGAGGCGGTACTCCCCCAGTTCGCCCACCGGGGACGCGGTCGCGAACGCCACGAAGCTACTGAGGTCGAACGTCACGTGCAGCAGCTCCGCGAGCTCGTCCTCGTCCCGCGGCACGATGATCGGTACCCGCGACGGCCATTCCAGCGGCCAGCGGTCGAGCACGTCGCCCAGCGCGGCCCGGGCCTCCGCCAGCACCGGTCCGATGGCGGGCGTGCCCGGGTGGTGCAGGGCGACCAGGGGCCCGTCGACCGTGACCTCGACCGGCCCGTGATCCCACAGGTGATCCGCCGACACCAGTCCCAGCGGCTCGGCGTCGGTGTCTCCCGCGACCCGCCATCGGTCCTCCGCGTGCACGAACGTGAGGAAGAGGTCCTCGGCGGCGGGTCCGTCCTCGTCGTACCCGGCCAGCGCGTGCCGCTCCCGGACGTAGCGGACGGTCGCAGCGCCGACGTGGCGGTCGCGGACAGCGCCGGTCGCCAGGTCCGGCAGCGACGGGTCCAGCTCCAGCTCGTAGGTGGCCAGTGGCACCTCGGCGAGGTTGGCTGCACGGGCCAGCCAGCGGGCCCCGAACGCCGAGCTCGGATCGAGCAGGTGGGGACGGATCGCCTCGGGGTCTGCGGCCAGGAAGCCCGCTGCCAGCGCGTCGAGCACGGGCTGGAGCTCGGCATCCAAGTCCGGCGCGGCCGGCAGCTCGTCGGGTGGCATCGGCACCGGCGCCGAGGCCTGGTGGCCGTCGGCGATCGGGCGCACGGTGACCTGGGTGCCGCAGGCCGAGCTGACGGCCAGGGCGACCAGCGCGGCCAGCGCCCCGACCGCCGTGCGTCGCTGCCTGGTCAAGCGGCCCACCTCGTGGTCGTCACGGCACCTGCTCGCAGGCGTAGGGTTCCACGCGAACGCCCGTCCGCCCGTCCGCCCGTCCGCCCGTAGGAGCCAGCCGTGAACGCCCGTCAGATCGCCACCGGCCTCGCCATCGGACGGGTCGCCGTCGGAACCGCCATGTTCGCAGCACCGGGCGCGTTCGGGAAGGGCTGGATCGGGTCCGACGCCGGGCGTCCCGGCACGCAGCTCATCATGCGCGTGGCCGGTATCCGGGACCTGGTCCTGGGGCTCGGCCTGCTGACTTCCCTGTCGTCGGGCCAGGACGCCAGGCGATGGATCGAGGCGGGCATCGTCGCGGACGCCGGCGATGCCACCGCCGCCGTGCTCGGGCGGGGCGAGGCCAGCAGGTTCGCGGTCGCCTCCACGGTCCTGATCGCGGCGGGTGCCGCAGGCGCTGGCGCGTACGCCCGCGTCAACCTCGACACCGACGCCGACGCCGGCACCTGAGCACCCTCACACCGGGGCCGGCTCGGCGGCGTTCGGTGGCACGGCGACGATGATCAGCGACTGCGGGGCGTGCTGGAGCAGGTACTCGATGCCGTGGCCGAGGAACGGGCGGCCATCCACCGACCGCACCCTCGCGCCGATCACGAGGGTGTCGGCGCCGCGCTCGTGCGCGGCGGCCAGCAGCTCCTCGTAGGCGGTGGCACCGATGCGCGTCAGCCCGGACGCCGCCATGCCGAAGCGCCGCGCGAGCTCGACCGAGCCGTGCAGCATGGCTCGGGCCACGGGGTGGTGCTGAACGCTGTCGCCCCAGCTCCCGGCCAGCACCTGGTCGGCGCGGCTGACCACGTGGACGACGTCGACCTCGGCGCCGACGCGGGCGGCCAGCAGGTAGGAGATCTCTTCGGCCGCCTGTCCGACCGGCGTCCCCGTGGCCGCTGTCAGCAGGCGCTGGAACATCACGCCCGCCGTCAGCGGCTCGCGGGGCCGCACCAGCAGGACCGGGACCGGGCTCTCCACCAGCAGCCGTTGCAGCACAGGGGACAGGTCCGACGTGCCGACGGTGTCACCCGTCGCGCCCACCGCGAGCAGGTCGTAGCCCTGCCCGACCTCGTGGAGCACCGCGGAGGCGGGGTCCCCGACGGGCTGCGGCGAGGCCGTGACACGGCGATGTCCGAACAGTTCGGTCACCGCTGTGACGGCTTCCACGGGCTCGGCGGACCCGTCATCGACGCTCATGACGGTGACCGATGCATCGCTGTGCATGACCAGGTCGATGACGCGCGCGGCCACGCGGGCCCCGACGCCCCCGCGCGTGGCCAGCAGGACGCGGCGCGCGTTGATCAGGACCGAGCCCCCGTACAGCGCCTCGCGCCGGAGCCGTTCGGCCTCCTCGTCACCGAGCGGGACGCGCCGCAGGGCCCAGGTCATCAGTGGTGGGACGAGCATCGAGGTGACGATCGACATCAGCACGATCGCGGTGTACGCGACCTGTCCGAAGACGCCCGTGGCCAGCCCCACGGTCGCCGCGATCACGCCGAGCGCCCCACGCGCGTTGAGCCCGATCCCCACGGCCAGTCCGGTCGCCGGGTCGAACCGGCCGAGCCGGGCGCCGAGGTACGCGCCCCCGAGCTTGGTGACGCAGGCAACGAGCAGGAGCACCCCGGACCAGATCGCGACGGCAGGCTCGGTCAGGACGCCGGCGTCGAGGTACATGCCGGCGGTGGCGAAGAACAGCGGGGCCAGGACCGCGCTGCTCCACAGCTCCAGGCCGTGCTCCAGCTCGCGGCGGCGCAACGGGGACCGCCCGATCAGGATGCCGACGATGAACGCACCGAGCACCGCCTCGGTGCCGATCCACTGCGTGAGCGCGGCACCGGTCAACGCCATGAGGATGATGGCCGTGAACGCCCCGGCCACGCCCTCGGTGAGGCGGAGCGCCGCGCGCAGCGTCGCATCCACCGCACGCTGGCCGACCGTGAACGCGCCGACGAGGAACACGCCGACCGCGAGGATCGTGACGCCGAGGCCCGCCGCGTCGAAGCCACCCTCGACCGCGACACCGGTCAGCAGGCCCAGGAGGATCCAGCCGACCAGATCGTCGGCCATCGCCGCGACCATCGTGACCTGGCCGATGTCCCGGCGGATCAGCCCCATGTCGGTGAGGACCCGCGCGACGACCGGCAGCGCCGAGACCGCCAGCGCGACCGCGATGAACGCGGCGAACACCGCCCGGTCGACGCCCTCGGGCACGACCAGGTCGGGAACGAGCCGGCCGACGGCGTAGCCACCCAGCAGCGGCAGGATCAGCCCGCCCACGGGGATCCACGCGGTCCGCCGCACGAGGCGTCCCACCAGTGGCAGGTCCACCTCGAGCCCCGTCAGCACCAGCAGGACCACGACGCCCAGCCACGCCAGGGCCAGGAGCAGGCCGCTCTGGACCCGGTCCCCGGGGAACAGCCAGGCTGCGACGTCGGGGGCCACGCGACCGAGCACGGTGGGGCCCAGCAGCACGCCGGCGAGCAGCTCGCCGACGACGGCCGGCTGGCGGACACGCCGGGCCAGGTAGCCGAGCCCTCTGGCGACCGCCAGCAGCGTTGCGAGCTGGACCCAGAAGACCAACAATTCGTGGTCGGTCAGAGGAGCCAGCACCGAGCACTCCTGGATCGCCGGGGCGTGACGCGGAGCCGCACCGTACGGGCCCCCCCGACGGGCGCACAATGGCTGGACGGGTGACGGTTGTGGCTAGGGAGCGTAGAAGATGTCGTGTGTCCCCACCCGTCGCCACACGATGTGAGGCTCGGCGGGTTCGATCTCTTCGCCATACTCGAATGTGGCTCTGCCGTCAGGTGCCCAAGTCATCTCGAACACGCCCGGGTAACCCTGTACTCCCTTGACGCGAAGCCCCGGTAAGAAAGGAGGGTCCGACAGGCCCGCGACGAACTTCTCCGCGATGCAGGTCCTGAAGCGGCCGAGCTGGTCCGAGCCAAGTGCACGAATGTCCTTCTCGAATCGTGCAGTCGTCTCCCACGTCGGCACGACTACAGGCTTTCCAGGAACTCGTCCGTGGAGTAGAACACCTTGGTCCGACCGGCTCGGGCATCGTGCATTGCCTCGACCTCGCCCTCGCGCCACTCCTTGGTCCAGAACCCCGCCTGATCTGCGCCCGCGTCGTCGGCGAAGAACGCACGCATGCTCTCGATGGGGATCACCGTGTTCCTCCCTCGCGCGTACGCCTCACGCCACGGACGCTCGGCGTGGGTCTCTCCGATGAGCTGGGACGCCCACTTGGACCCGTAGCGGCTCACGACGTAACTGACCGTTCGAGCTTCCTCGTCGCTGAGCGGTTCATCCGGCATCGACACCCTGAATCCGTGCTTCTCAACCCGCCAGAGATCAGCGACGACCGGGCCGTTTTCCCATGCCTCGATTGGCTCATCGAACAGTGCTTCGCCGGTCCAGGTCGCGTGCCACGCCTGGCAGTAGTACAGAAGCTTGTGCAGCTTGACCGTGCCCGGGTCCGTCGACAGTTCGTCACGGAGAGCACGAGCCACCTGCGCGGCTGTAGCCATACCTGATCAGGCTCTCTGCAGGGGAAGGGCGCTTCTCGTGGGCACCAGGCGCGTAGCGCCCAGTTCGCACAAGTACAACGTACACGACCCGTGCGACGTTCCGTCCGTGGCAGTGCCGAGCGCTGAGCCGGTCTGACCGTTGCGTGGCCATTCCGAAGCGGAAGGGCCCCCGGGGGGGCCCTTCGCGGTGGGCGCGGAGGGTTTTGAACCCCCGACCTCTGCCGTGTGAAGGCAGCGCTCTCCCACTGAGCTACGCGCCCATCAGCGGCGCGAACTGTACCGCAGCGCGGGTCAGGTCCGCCTCGACGAGCACGGCGCCCTGCGGGCTCGGGTGGGCGCCTGGGGCCGGCCAGGCCTCGAGCGTCAGCAGGAGCCGGTCAGCCTCCCCACGCTCGCCCGCCCACGCCACCAGGCCGTCAGGCCCCGTTCGGGTCGCGACGAGCACCGGCGTGGCCTGCTCCCCCGTCACCAGCCAGATCACCAGCCGGCGGTCCGCGCCGGGCTGCGGCACGTCGGCAAGCGTGACCGCGACCATGTCCTGCGTGATCGACACGCGCCCCCGGGTCGTGCCCGTGAACGTCGGGGCGACCGTGGTGCCCGAGGCGAACGCCTCCATCACCGCCTCCTGGCGCTGCGAGGCCCCGAGCAGTTCGGCGTTGACGGCCCGCAGGTGCCAGCCCCACAGCGCCGCGGCCAGCACGGCCACGACCAGGCCGACCGTCAGCAGCGCGCCCGGCCGGCGTGCCGGCCTGGCACGGGCCAGCGTGCGGTCGGCGGCGGCCTCACCCTCGTCCGGGTGGCGCGCGGTCTGAAGCTTCGTGCGTGCCCGCTGCTGCTCGTCCCGGGCTGCCGCGGCCAGGTCGGCCGCGATGTCCCGCAGTTCGGCGACGCGCAGGCGGCAGTCCCGGCAGCCGATGAGGTGACCGCGGAACTCGGTCGCATCGTCCTGGGGCAACCCACCGAGCACGTGGCCGACGGCCAGCTCCTCGTAGCGGGTGTGGGGATCCGACATGCTGTGGCCAGCATACGTCCGCGGCGACGGGTGACGTGTCGTCAGTGGGGCGGCCGGGTGGCGCCGCCGTCAGCGGTGTCCAGCCCCCCGTCGGTAGCACCCGCGTCCTCGGGGCCAGGCGTAGCCGCGTCCGCCGGGGGCTGCTTCCACGGGTGATCGAAGTGGGGTGGGTCCCACGCGTAGGGACCGCGCTTCCACGGCGCCCGCGTGATCAGGAACGTCGTGACGGCCACGGCGGCGGCCAGGATCGCCCACTGTGAGCCGGTGAGGCCCGACCACGTGCGGTCCTGGCGGGCGAAGTCGGTCAGGAACCGGAACAACCCGTACCAGTACACGTACAACACCACGAAGAAGCCGTCGAAGCGCCGGCGGCGCTCGAGCAGGAGCATCAGCAGCAGCAGCGAGCCCGCCGACAGGAAGTCGTACAGCGCCGTCTGGTGCAGCGCGATGTCGAAGCATCCCTGGGTCGGCGGCTCGATCGCGCCACTGGTCACGGCGTCCAGCGGATAGCGCTCCGGCACGATCCGGGCGAACCAGTTGCCGGCCCGGTCCCAGTAGTTGGCCGTACAACTCCAGCCCAGCGGGAAATCGCCGGCCGGCAGCCCGATGTGGTCGCCGATGATCAGGTCACCCGTGCGCCCCAGCACCAGCCCCGCGGCGATCCCCGGCGCCGCCGAGTCCAGCAGCATCAGCGGCGAGTACCCGCGCTTGCGCATCTCCGGCAGCGCCAGCAGGATCGCGCCCGTCAGCCCACCGAGGAAGGTCAGGCCGCCCTCCCAGACGGCGAGGATCCGCAGGAAACCCTCCACGCTGGTCAGGTACGTGTCGACGTGGGTCACGACGAAGAACAGCCGCGCACCGATGATCGCCCCGATGGCGGCGCGGATCAGCAGCGTCTGCAGGTTCTCGCTGATGCTGGGCACGTAGTGGTGCGCGACACCGCGCTTCTGGGCCCGCCGGATGAACAGCACCGCACCGACCACGAAGCCGACGGCGATGCCGATGCCGTGGGGCGAGATCGCGAGCCCTCCGATCAAGGGGAACCCCTCGGGCGCCAGAGGGATGCGCTCGAGGATCGGGAAGCTGACGGAAGCGAGCATCGACAAGGCCTCGGAGGGGGCGGGCGCGGCGCAGGGACCGCAGGAGGGCGCCGGTTCAGCAGCCGGGTGGCAGGAACCGGCGGGGGTTGACCGCGTCGCTGTTGACGCGGGTCTCGAAGTGTAGGTGTGAGCCCGTCGAGTTCCCGCTGGCGCCCACCGAGCCGAGCCGCTGGCCCCGGTCCACGGACTGGCCCTCGCCGACCGAGAAGCTGCTCATATGGGCGTAGGCGGTGACCACGCCGTCGCCGTGATCGATGAGCACCAGCCGCCCGTAGCCGCCGTGCCAGCCCGCGTAGGCGACGGTGCCGGCCTTGGCCGCGAAGATCGGGTCACCGGTGTTGCCGTCGATGTCGATCCCCGCGTGCATGCGGCCCCAGCGGCGGCCGAATTCGGAGGTCACCCGGTCACAGCGGGGCCAGATGTAGCCGGCGGTCGACGGCGAGCCGGTCGAGCGGCTGGGGCTGGAGCGCGCCCGGATCAGGGCCGTCAGACGCTGCGCGTCGCGTTCGAGGTTCTCCTTCTGGTCGGCCAGGTGGCGCGCCTCGCCCGCTGACTGCGCCGCACGCAGGGCGGTGGAGTCGCGGAGCTCACGCACCTGCTCGAGCAGGGCCCGCTGCTCCGCCTCGAGCGCCTCCAGCTCGGCCTGCTGCACGGCCAGCCGGTCACGGTCCGCGGCCACCGCCACCCGCGCAGCCGACAGGCCCTCGAGCTGGCCCCGATCCGAGAGCGTCAGGACGCGCACGAACTCGGTGCGCTCGAGCGCCTCGGAGATGTCCCCGCCGGACAGCAGCATCTCGTAGGAGCGCGTGGCGCCCCGCTTGAACAGCTCCACCGCCCGGGACTCGAGCTGAGCCCGGACATGCTCGGCCTCCTGCTGTGTCCTGGCCAGCTCGGCAGCGGCCTCTTCGACCGCCAGCCCCTGGCGCGCGACCGCCTCGCCCGCCAGGTTCACGGCCGCCTCGACCTCACGGAGCTGGGCGTCGGCCGCCGCGAGGTCAGCCCGCGCGTCGGCCGCCCGGTCCCGGGCGCCGGCAAGCTGGGACGAGACCGCAGCGATGCGCCGCTTTGCCTCGTCCAACTGGCGCCGCTCGGCCGACTCCTGCGCCCCGGCGGGCGCCATCAGGAGGCACAGCAGTGCCGCGGCGGCCGCCGTCGCGGCGGCGGATCGACCTGCGCGCACGGACCCTCCGGGGGGTTCGGGTTGTGCATCCCGGACGCTAGCAACCGGACCCGGTCGGGCGACCGCAGGCGGGCCCCGGGACGCACCGCACCCGTTGGTACCCTCCCGGCCGCCGGCACGCCGATCGACAAGGGACGCACATCTCACCGTCCGTTCGACGGGTCACGACGCTCGCCACGATCGTGTTCGTGGGGGTCCTGGGGGTGGCCACGCTGGCCATCGCCGCGTTGCGCCTGGCCCACCCCGACATCCTCCCCGGCGTCTCCGTCGAGGGCATCGAGCTGGGCGGGACCGACGACGAGGAAGCCCGGGAGCGACTGGCTCCCCTGGTCGAGGCGCGGACCACCGATCGCGTGACCATGAGGTTCGACCAGCACACCTTCGAGCTCGAACCCGCAGACGTCGGGTTCGAGGTCGATGTGCCCGCCACGATCGAGCGCGCGCGTCGGCCGGGTCGCACGGGCAGCTTCGTGAGTCGCTCGTGGGACCACGTCGAGGCGCTCTGGCGGCAGGTGCCGGTCGGGCTCGTCGAACGGGTCGACGAGGGCCGCCTCGAGGCCTGGGTGGCGTCGATCGCTGCTGAGGTCGACGCCGCACCGTTCCCGGGCGCGATCGACGCCGACCCCGACACGCTCGCCGTCACCACCCGACCGCCCGCGGAGGGAGCGGAGGTCGACCAGGACGCCACGACCGAGCTGATCCGCACCGCGCTGGAGTCCCCCGGCCCCGACGCTGTCGACCTGCCCGTCACCATTCTGCCCGCGCGCATCGACCCGGCGCAGGTCGAGCAGGTGGCCGTGACCGCGCGCGCGGCGCTCGTCGAGCCGCTCGTCCTGACCGCGGTCGGCTCCGAGGTGGTGATCGAACCGGGCGACCTGGCCCGCCTGCTCGAGCTGCGCGAAGTGGCCGAATCCTCGCCTGATCAGGACGAACGCTGGCGGGTCGAGCTCGGTGTTCCTGTCACGGCGGTCGAGGAGCTGTTCGGGGAGCGGGCTGCCCGCTTCGAGGTGGCGCCGGTCGACGCGACGTTCGCCGTGGACAGGGCCCCGCCCGTGACGCTCGATGACAAGGCTGACACGAGCTGGACTGCACGAGACGTGGACGTCCCGGTCGTGCCCTCCCAGACCGGCCGCTCCTTCGACGCGTCGTTGGCGGCGGCCCAGATCGCCGACGTCCTGGCCGACGGTCGCCACCAGGCCGAGCTGCGCCTGCGCATCGTGGAGCCCGAACTCACGACCGAGGAGGCCCGGGCGCTGGGCATCGACCAGCTCTTGGGGACCTTCACGACCTACCACTCGGCGTGCTCGCGCTGCCGCGTCACCAACATCCAGCGCCTGGCCGACATGGTCGACGGGGCCATCGTCGAGCCGGGCGAGCAGTTCTCGGTCAACCAGATCTCGGGCGAGCGCACGTGCTCGAAGGGCTTCGTGCCGGCCGGGATGATCCTGAACGGCGAGCTCGTCGACGCGTGCGGCGGTGGCGTGTCCCAGTTCGGCACGACCGCCTTCAACGCGGCGTTCTTCGCCGCCCTTCCGATCGACCAGTACAAGGCCCACAGCTGGTTCATCAGCCGCTACCCGATGGGCCGCGAGGCAACACTCAACCTCCCGAGCCCGGACATCGACGTGCGGTGGACCAACGACACCGGGCACGGGATCCTGGTACGCACCAGCTACACGGCGACGTCGATCACGGTCTCGCTGTACGGCCACAACGGCGGCAGGACGGTCCGGGCGATCCACGGCGAGCCGACCCGTTACCGCGGCTTCTCGACGCGCTACCGCGAGAACAAGGCGCTGCCGCCAGGCGCCGAGCGGCGCATCCAGAGCGGCGCACAGGGCTTCGACGTCACCGTGGTGCGCGTCATCGAGCAGGACGGCGACGAGCTGGACCGCGAGTCGTTCTTCACTCGCTACGTCCCGATCACCCAGATCGTCGAGCGCAACAGCGACACCGCCCCACCACCGCCGTCGCCCGCCCCCAGCCCGTCGCCCACGGAGCCAGCCAGCGACGGTGGCACCTCCGACGGCGACACGACCGACGGCGACACGAGCGACGGCGGTTGAGTGCGACCCAGGACGGGTACGTCCAGCGCGAACTGACCCCGGACGAGCTGCAGCTCGCGTTCCACGAGGTCGAATGCGAGACCTACGACGAGCGCTTCGGGATCAGCTACGACCAGCACTCGGCACGCGAGGCCGCTCGCGAGGCACGCCGGCTACTGGGAGCCGAGCGCTTCGACCGCGTCCTGGATGTCGGCTGCGGCACGGGCTTCCTCGGGCTGGGACTCGCGCACGTCGGACAGGTGGGCGAGCTGCACCTCGTCGACCTCTCCCCCGGCATGCTCGGACGCGCCAGGCACAACGCCGAGGCGCTGGCGATCGACGCCGCGCTGGTCCAGGCCACGGCGACCCGGCTGCCCTACGCCGACGACCAGTTCGACGCCGTTGTGACACGGGGGGTGCTGCACCACCTGGTCGATCCGGTCGCGGCACTCCAGGAGTGGCGTCGGGTCGTGCGCCCGGGCGGCCCGGTCATCGCGCTGAGTGAGCCGACCCCGGTGGCCGATCAGCTCGGCGGCCTGGCTGCGCGGGCCGCCCTCGGCTGCCTCGGCGTGGCCCGTGGCCTGGCGGGCCGGCTCGGCCGAACGCTGTCGCAGCACCCGCCCGAGGAGGCCGACCAGCACCGGTTCTGGGACCTCGTCGCGATGGCGGCCAACCTCCACACCTTCCCGCCCACCGAGCTCGCGAGGATCGGACGAGCGGCGGGCTTCGACGACGTCTGCGTGCGGGGATCCGGACTGACCTCCATCATGTGGGCCGCCGCGTACTACTGCCTGGTGGGAGAGCTGCCCGCGTTGGCGGCCAGCGAGCGCGCCAAGCGGCGATCCGGTCGCGTGTTCGCCGCGCTCCGCAGGCTCGACGCGGCGGTGGTCGAGCGCGTCGTGCCCGACCGCTGGCTGCTGACGGTCCAGGCCGTCTACC
>DASWKO010000116.1:0-9102 GCA_036396595.1 Nitriliruptorales bacterium
ATGTCGGGGCCGCCCATCTCGTGGACCGACGCGATGCCCAGGCCCGCGGCGTGGCGGGTCACGACCCGGCGCGCCTCCGTCAGCTCGTCGGCGGTCATGGCCCCGATGCTCCACCGGCGCAGGATGTGATTGGCCTCGCGCTTGAGGATCCCGGTCGGGTTGCCGTCGGAATCCCGCTCGACGCCGTGCGCGCGGGCGAGCGGCGCCGACGACAGCGTCAGCGCATCGACGATGCAGGAGTGACCATCCGCCCGCGACAGGAACACCGCCATGCCCTGGCCGGCCTCGGCGAGCTGCTCGGGGGTGGGCAGGTCGTCAGGGAAGCCGTGCGGGTCGTACCCGTGGCCCCAGACCACACGCCCCGTGTGCTGGGCGGCGTAGGTCCGCACCGCACGGAGCATCTCGGCCCCGCTGCCTGCCCCGCTCAGATCCAACCCCGTCAGCGTGATCCCGGTCGGGGTCAGGTGGACGTGCGAGTCCACGAACGCAGGCCCGATCGTGCAGCCCGTCAGGTCGATGCGCTCGCCGTACGGGGGCGCCTGCTCGGGATCGTCGCCCACCCAGACCACACGCTTGCCGCGGATGACCAGCGCTCGGGCCCGGTACCGGCCGTGCCCGAGCGTGACGATGCGATCGGCAACCAGCAGCGAGCCGCGCGCCCGGTCGCCGTCCGGGCGGGGGGCTGGCGCTCCCGACAGCCTCGGGGTGGTCACTGGTCCATCGAGCCCGACGTCCGCGCCTCCTGCCCGGCCGCAACGAGGCTAGCAGCGAGGTCCGCGCGAATGAGCGAACCGGGCCCGTCACCCACCGATGCCAGCGAGCATGATCGTGCACACGAAGGCGAGCCCGAACAGCGCGCCACCCGACCACAGCCGCGAGTTTCCGACCGGCCGGCCGCGCACCGTGTCCAGCGCAGCGCTGCCGACCCCGTAGGCCGCGCCAGCGGCAGCTCCGAACGCGAGCCCGGCGAGCAGCCCGGCGAGACCGGCACGACCGCTGCCACCGCTGAACACGATGAGCGCGATCAACAGGCCGCCGGCTGCGCCGCCACCAGTCGCCGCAACCAGCCACGTCCGCCGGGTCTTGGGATCGAGGGGACGGTCGCGGTCCACGCCGTGGTCGGTGGAGCTCACGAGCCCTGGGCCAGCCTTCGGGCGATCACGACCCGCTGGATCTGGTTCGTGCCCTCGAAGATCTGCATCACCTTGGCCTCACGCATGAGACGTTCCACCGGGAAGTCGCGCGTGTAGCCCACGCCACCGAGCACCTGGACCGCATCGGTCGTGACCCGCATCGCCGTATCGGTGCAGAGCAGCTTCGACATCGCCGCGACCTTCCCGGCGTCGAAGCCGGCGTCCCAGCGGGAGGCTGCATCCTTGTACAGCGCCCGCCCCGCCTCGATACCCGTGGCCATGTCCGCCAGCAGGAAGCTCACGCCCTGGAAGTCGATGATGGGGCGGTCGAACTGCTCGCGTTCCCGGGCGTAGCGCAGGGCGTGGTCGAGCGCGGACTGGGCGACACCGGTCGCGACCGCGGCGATGCCGAGCCGGCCGCCGTCGAGCGCCGCCATCGCGATCCGGAAGCCCGCGCCCTCGTCCCCGAGCCGCTGGTCAGCGGGGACGATGGCCCCGTCGAAGGCGAGCATGGTCGTGGGCGAGCCGCGCAGCCCCATCTTGTCCTCCGCCTTGGCGACGTGGACCCCCGGCGTGTCCGCCTCGACGACGAACGCGCTGATCCCGCGTGACCCGTCGTCTGAGGTGCGGGCGAACAGCACGTAGCGGTCCGCGATGCCGCCATGCGTGACCCAGGCCTTGGTGCCCGTCACGCGGTACACCTCCCCGTCGCGCTCGGCTCGGCACACCAGCGACGCGGCGTCCGAGCCAGCCTGGGGCTCCGACAGCGAATAGGCGCCGAGCTGCCCGCCCTCGACGAGAGGTCTGGCGGCCGCTTGTCGCAGCTCCGCGGACCCGAACCGGTCGATCGCGCCTGCGGTGAGCGTGTTGACCGACACCGCGAGCGCCAGCGTGGCGTGCCCGCGTGCCAGTTCCTCGAGCGCCAGCAGGTAGGTCCGATAGGCCAGCCCCGACCCTCCGACGTCCTCGGGGAAGGCGATGCCCGTGCCACCGAGCGCGGCGAGCTCCCGGTAGGTCTGGATCGGGAACGTGGCGTTGGCCTCGTGCTCGTCGGCATGCGGGGCGACCTGTTCGCGGACGAACCGCTCGATCACCCCGAGCAGGTCGCGCTGTTCCTCAGGGAGGGTGTGCACCACGGATCAGACCTCGCGTCGGGCGGTCGGGGTCAGCGACATCAGGATGCGCCGGGGTTCGTAACCGAGCGACTCCAGGAACACCCGGCCCTCCTGGTTGTCGGCTGCCACCGAGATCTCGACGACGGGGACGCGCGTGCCCTCGGCCCACTCCTGAATCGAGGTCAGCAGTGCGTTGCCGACGCCGCGGCGTCGAGCCTGGGCACGAACGAACACGGGCCCCACCGTGCACCCGCTGGGACGCAGGGTGCCGGCCGCGTAGCCCAGCGGCTCACGGGAAGTCGGGTCCTCGGCGATCCAGAACACGCCCCCCTGGGGGATCGGTGGGTCCCATGGCTCGCCGGTGTCGCTCTCGGCGGCCGACTCGGCCCGGTACTCCTCGGCCAGCGGCCGGACCTCCTCGATCCGCGCCCGCCGAACACGTACGTCGTTCATCAGGGCTCCTCGTGTGCGGCTCGGCGGTCGTGTTCAAGGGTTCGGGCGAGACGCCATCCTACGTCCGGCGGTAGCCTGACGGACCCCTCCCAACGAGTTGACGCGTGGTCGTACCCGCCGCCCACGGACGTGCGGTGGAGCGCGAGGACGCGCTCGACCACCTCGAGGCCACCCGGCTCGACGTGCTGGTCATCGGCGGCGGGGTGACCGGAGCCGGGGTCGCACTGGACGCCGTGACCCGCGGCTACACGTGTGCGCTGGTCGAGCGCGACGACCTGGCCTCGGGGACGTCCTCGAAGTCGTCCAAGCTGGTCCACGGCGGGGTGCGCTACCTCGCACAGCATGACTTCGGGCTGGTGCGGGAGGCCGCCCAGGAGCGCGATCTGCTGCGTCGGGTCGCCCCGCACCTGGCGCAGCCCCTGGGCTTCGTCGTGCCCTTGAAGGACCGCGTGACCGAGGCGCAGATGCACGCCGGGCTGCTGCTGTACGGAATCCTCGCCACCTGGCGCAACGTCGAGCGCTACCAGACGGTCGATCCTGGCGAGCTGTTGGCCGCAGCGCCGCTCACGGGCGGGTTCGATCGCGGAGCGCTGCGGTACTACGACGCCAGGACCGACGACGCGCGCCTGACGCTCCAGATCGCCCAGACCGCCCGTCAGCACGGCGGCCTGGTCGTCAACCATGCCGAGGTCACCGGGCTGCTGCGTGCCGGCGACCGCGTCCGCGGCGCCACGGTCGTGGATCGGCTGGCGGGACGGGAGCTGGACGTCGAAGCGCGCTGGGTGGTCTCGGCAACGGGTGTCTGGGCGGGTGAGCTCCACCGGCTCGCCACCGACGACCCGACCCGCATCGCCCCTTCCAAGGGCATCCACCTGACCTTCGACCGCACCCAGCTCCCGGTCGACGAGGCGATCGTGATCCCCTCGCACGCCGGTGACGGGCGCCTGGCCTTCGTGGTGCCGTGGGACGACCAGGTCTACGTCGGGACCACCGACGAGCACCACCCCGGGTCGCTCGACGAGCCGTCGGTGGGACCAGCCGAGGCGGCGTACCTGCTGCACGCGCTGAACGGATCGTTCGGGACGTCGCTCACGCCAGCGGACGCGGTCGGCGCGTGGGCGGGCTTGCGTCCGCTGCTGCGGCCCCGTGATGACGGTCAGCCCGCGCATCGGTCGGCCGACCTCTCCCGTCGACACGCGATCGTCGAGCACCCGTCCGGCTTCCTCACGATCACGGGGGGCAAGCTGACCACCTACCGGCGGATGGCCCAGGACCTGGTCGATCGGATCGCGTCAGCCGACGCCAACCACGCACCCTGCGTCACCGCGCACCTGCCGCTCGGCGTGCACGGCGACGGTGCGGCGGGGCTACGACGTGTCGAGGCGTTGTGCGAGGCGTTCGAGGTCGACCGGTCGCTGGCGCCATCGCTGTTCCTGCGGCACGGCGACGCAGCGGCACGCGTGCTGGCGTTCGCGACCGAGCACGGCGAGGCAGACCGGTTGCTGCCCCACCTGCCCTACCTGCGGGGCGAGGTCCGCTGGGCCGTGCGGCAGGAGCTCGCGCGGACCGTCGACGACGTCCTCCAGCGCCGCCTGCGGGTCTCGCTGCGCGACCGGTTTGCAGGCGGGCCGGCGGTCGCCCACACCGCGGGCGTCCTGGCCGAGGAGCTCGGGCTCGACCGCCAGACCGCGGGTGCGCAGATCGAGGCGTACTTCGGGCGCGTGGCGACCGAACGCGGCATCGTGCCCCTGCAGCACACCCTGCCCGTGGCCGTCACACCTTGAGCGAGAGCACCTTCGGCAGGACGTCGAACGTGGCCGGGGTCACGCCGAGCACCTCGCCATCCGCCTCGATGAGCAGCGGCTCGCGGCCCTCCACGTACACGCTGGCGCTCTGGTACTCGCGGATGTCCGGGTCGGGCAGGTGCTCGCCGAGGCGGATCTTGTTGGTCTTGAGGAACACGTCGCTGGGCTTGCCACGCCAGACCTGCACGTTGAACCTGCCATCGTCGGGGATGGCTCGGGGCGCCACCTTCATGTTGCCCCCGAAGAACTGGCCGTTCGCGATCACGACGTTGGTGATGATCTCGTCCAGCCTGGCGTGATCGACCACGACCTCGGTCTGCACACGGGTGAACTCGCGCAGCGCCCGGAAGATCGCCAGCAGGTAGCGGACCTTGCCGAGCTGCTTGGGCATCGCGTTGGCGCGGGCCGTGACGACCCCGCCGTACCCGCACTCGGCGATGTTGGCGAACAGGCGGGTCAGCGGCTGGCCGTCCGCTCCGACCAGCCGGATGCGACCGAGGTCGATCGGGAACAGGGTGTCGCCGTCCAGGTGCCGGGCGAGCTGTTCGGGCCTGCGGTCCATCCCGAAGGTCCGCACGAAGTCACAGCCTGTCCCGGCCGGCACCGCCCCGAGGACCAGCCCCTGGGCGACCGGCTGGCCCGATCCGGGGTCGACCAGGCCGTTGACCACCTCGTGGATGGTCCCGTCGCCGCCGACCGCGACCACGTACCTGAGCTGATCGTCGCTGACCGCGATCCGCGCGAGCTCGGTCGCCTCACCCGCTCGCCTGGTCCAGGCGACGTCGTGCTCGAGCCCGCGTGCATCCAGGGCGGACCGCAGCCGTGGCAGGACCGCCTCGCGCCCGCGCCCCGCCGTCGGGTTGGCGATCAGGCGCATCGGGCCGAAGGGGCTGGTCACGTCGGTGTCCTCGTCAGACGGGCGGCCAGGAGCACGAGCACGTCGTGCACGCTGCCGCGCTCGGCCGACAGCATCCGCCGGGCGCCACTGCAGGCGGTCGCCGCCGTGGGCGCTGCGGCGTCGAGCTGGGTCCCGCGCCGCCTGGCCACGGCAGCGGCGGCATCCGGATCCACCAGGTCGAAGCCCAGGCCCGCCCCGGAACAGCCCGTGTGCCGGGCGGACGCCTCGGGATCCACCACGGTGTAGCCGGCGGCAGCCAGGAGGCGGCGTGGCGGCTCGATCACGGGCGCGGGACCTCGCGCCAGCAGGCAGGGGTCGTGGTAGGCGACCGGGCCGAGGTCACCGTCGGCGAAGGTGAGGTCGCCGCGGTCGACCAGCTCAGCGAGGGAGGTCGTCACGTGGATCGCCTCGCGGGTCCCCGTGGACCCGAGGCAGTGCGGATCGAGCACGACCGTGGGACCCTCGCCGATGCGGTCGCGCAGCGACCGCCCTGCCTCGGCCGCCTCGTCGGGGGCTCCCAGATCGGTCAGGATCGCTCCGCAGCAGCCGTCGGGCACGACGAACCGGGCGCACACGCCAGCCGCCTCGTAGAGCACAGCGGCGGCTGCGACGACCTCGGTCGTGTCGCGGCAGCCCACCACGACGGTGAGCTCGACCGGGTCGGGCGTCGTGGACGCCGTGGGCACCGCGGGTGTGGGTACGTGATACGGGGAGCGCCCCGCAGCGACGGCCGTGACCGCCGCCTGCCTGGCGTCCAGGGGCGATCCGGCTGCCGCGACCGCGGCCCGACCGGCACGCACCTGGGCCGGCACGTCCTGGCCGAACACGCACGGGACCTGACACCCCAGGCAGCCGGTGCACGCCTCGAGCTGGCGCGCGGCGGAGGCGGCGCTGATGTGCCGGGCAGCCAGGTCGGCGACCGTGCGGTGCAGGCTCCACGGCACGGCGTCGTCGCGGCCCGTGGCCGACAGCACCGGGCAGGCGTGGCTGCACAGCTTGGGGCACCACGAGCCGTGCACCGCCGCCTCGCGCGTGGCGTCGTCGATGAGCGGCAGCGGGGCGCTCACGGGCTGGCCCGCAGGTCCAGGCCGAGCTTAGTGGGGTTGAGCAGGCCGTGGGGGTCCAGCGCGCCCTTGACCCGGCGCAGGACGTCGAGGCCGACCGCTCCGAGCTCGTCCTCCAGGTAGGGCGCGCGCAGCAGCCCCACGCCGTGGTGGTGGGTGATGCTGGCCCCCGCCGACAGGGCGGCGCGCTGACCGGCCTCCCAGGCCGCGTCGTACGACGCCAGGGCCAGCTCCTCGTTCCCGGCTCCCGCCTTCCCGAACGTGAAGTAGATCGAGGCCCCCTCGGGGTAGACGTGGCTGAAGTGCGCCATCACCAGGTCCAGGTGCGGGCTGATCGCCTGCTTGATGGCGTGGTATGCGGGCACGATGCGAGACCACGTACTCGCAACCTCCATCGTGTCCAGCGCGAGCGCATCCCCCAGCATCCCGCCCGGCTTCATCAGCTCGGCGAACCGGTAGGACATCCCGTGCCGGTGCGCCCGCCAGTGACGGCCCGGCTCCTCCCCCAGGTCGCGTGCACCACCCTCGACCATGATCCGTCGTGCGGTGCCGGCCACGAACCCGGCCACCTCGGGATCGCCTTCGGCACCCACGATGCACAGGCAGCCCTCCGGCACGTCCAGGCCCTGGCCACCGAACACCATCGCGGTGTCGGTCTCGTCGTACAGCCGCCACACGTGCGGGCGCAGGCCGGTCCACAGCAGCGTGCGGCAGGCCGCCAGGCCCGACTCGATGTCGGGGAACAGCAACCCGCGGTCGATCGCCACCTGGGGCTCGGGCCAGACGCGCAGCGTGGCGCCGGCGATGATCCCGGTCGTGCCCTCGCCCCCGAGGAACAGTCGCTTGAGGTCGGGGCCGGCCGCGGATTGCGGGACGGGTCGTGCCCGGAACAGCGAGCCGTCCGCGAGGACCGCGTCGAGCCCGACCACGGCGTCCTCGAACTTGCCGTAGAAGCTCGACGCCTGACCGGCCGAGCGGATCGCGAGGAACCCGCCCACGGTCGAGCAGTTGACCGACGACGGGAAGTGACCGAGGGTCCAGCCGCGGTGCTGCAGGTGGTCCTCGAGCGCCTGGGCGATCACGCCGGGCTCGACCTCGACGGTGCCGCTGACCTCGTCGAGGGTGCCGATCCGGTTGAGCCGCTTCAGGTCGAGGGTGATCGCGCCCGTCACCGGCAGCGCGCCGCCGCACACCCCGGTGCCGGCCCCGTACGGGACGATCGCCAGCGCGCGTGTGTGGCACCACCCCACGAGCCTCATCAGCTCGTCGCGGTCGGCGGGGGCGACCACGGCCTCGGGTGGCGTGAGTGCCTCACCGGACCGCAGCCGCATCAGCGGCCGCGGCCACCAGTCGTGCGCGTACAGCCGGGTGCGCTCCGCGTCGCTCTCCACCTGCGAGAAGCCCGCGTGGAGGTCAGCGAGGAGGGCGGCTTCCATCGGTCCCGGGACTCGGTGCTCGGCGGTCGGCGGTCGGCGGCGGCAGCCCGGACCCTACCCGGGCCGATCATGCCTCGACGATGCCCCGGCGCAGACCGTCCAGCGCCTCGTGTGCAGCCGCGCGCAGGTCCGTCTCGCTGACATCCCGGATCTGACCCACGAGGTCGGCGACCTGCTTGACGTTGCGCACGAAGTCGCCGCCGGTGACATCGAGGTCGCCCACGGATTCGTCGAGGCCGAGTCCGTGGGCCCACCGGTAGGCCGGGGCCACGAAGCCGGCGTCGAGCTCCTTCGTGGGGTCGAGCCCGACCGAGCGTTCGTGACGGCGGAGCGCGGTCGCGATCTCGTCGGTCCGGTCGATGGCAGCCACCAGCGAGTGGGTCGGGATCTCGGGGTTGAGGGTGGGGTCACCGCCACGGGGCTCGTAGACGAAGTAGGCCGCGAACGCGGCGACTTCCGGGGGGCTCAGCCCGTCGAGCACGCCGTGGCGCAGGCACTCGGCGACGAGCAGGTCGACCTCGGAGTAGATACCGGCCAGGCGCATGCCCTCGTCGGTGGGCTGGTCGGCTTCGAGATAGCCGAGGTCGGTCAGCACGCGCACGATGCGCCCGAGCTGCCGGACGATGCTCCCGCCCTGGCGCTCGATGCGATCCCGCAGCTTGGTGACCTCGCGCAGCGCCTCGTCCGCGCGGTACTGCCAGCGCTCGTGATCCTCACGCTGCTCGCAACGATGGCAGGGGTGCGCCCGCAGGGCGGCGTGCAGACGCGCGATCTCCGCAGGCACCTCGGTGGGGACCTCCGGGATCCGTGCCGACCGCTCGGGCGCATCGAGTCGCCGGAGCCGTGAGGCCACGACCTCCCGGTAGTCGGACTGCCGCGGGTTGCCCCGGTCGGGCAGATCGATCTGACCCGCGGGCGACGGAGGGCCGTCGAGCTCGCGCGGTCCCACCCGTGACAGGGCACGGTCCTCGGCCACGATCTCCAGGACGATGGTCCCGCCTTTGGTCAGCGCCACCCCGACGACCGCCGCCAGGCCGCGGTTGGCCAGGAACGGCAGCGCGATGACGTCGCCGGGCTGGATCCGGGCCAGCGCGTCGGCAACCCCGTCGTCGTGCTGGGCGTGACGGGTGCGGGCGTGCTCCTTCTCGAGACGGGACACCTCGCTGCGCATCGCCCAGTACGCAGCCCAGTCGCCCGC
>DASWKO010000117.1:0-9038 GCA_036396595.1 Nitriliruptorales bacterium
CCGAGGTGTCCACCGGCAGCTCGTCGGCGATCTGCTCGACCGCGGCCACCAGCACATCGGCCCGGTAGGCGCTCAGCGACTCGACCGCCACCGGCGCCACGCCGTCGGCCTCGGCGGCCTGCTTGGCTGCCAGCCGGTCCTGGCGCTGCACCCGCTCGGCGTGGCCCTCCAGCACCTCCCGGACCTGCGACACCAGCTCGATCGGGCCGACCAGACGCAGCTCGGCCTGCTCGTGATCCAGCTCGCGGAACGACACCTCACGGCGCTCGAACACGCTGCGATCATCGAACTCGGCCGGTGCCGCCGTTTCGAACCCGCGCAGGATCCGCTCGAGCTGCGCCCCGTCGGCATGGTCGGCGTACCTGAGCAGCAGCCGCTCGGCTGCCGGGTCGCCGTAGCGGGTGATCGCCCGCACCTTGCTGTACGAGATCCTGCCCGCCGCAAAGCGCTCGTGCAGCCGGGGCCAGGCCGCCAGGCTCAACGCCACCCGCACGTGCTCACGGGCCGTGGAACCCCCCATCGACACCGCCCACGCCAGCCACTGCGCCGGGGTCTTGAACCCCTGGTGGGCCCAGATCCCCCGCACGGTCAGCTCGGCCACCAGCTCCAACCACCGGCACGTCGCCGCCGCCAGGTCCGACGCACCCACCCGCACCAGACGCTCCAACTCCTGATCGTCCACCACTGCCAGGGCCGGGTCCGGATCACGCTCCCGGGCCACCAACACGAGCTGCACCATCGAACGCCCACGCAACGTCGCTGCCATCCTGCCTCCCAGTCGTCGCCTCGATCGGACCAGCAGGCAAGCAGCCACCTGTGACACCAACCGCCCCGCCATCGTCAGCACCGACCATCCACGACCTGCTGGCTCCGCGCTTCCGCGGAAGCGCTCGGAGCGCCACCGCCGTCGGACGAGTGGAGGGTTAGGCTTTTGCGATCTGACGGGACGGCGCCGGTGAGCCGAGAAGCTGGACAACGGATCCGCACCGCGACGTCTGCGTTCGTGGGGCTCCTCGCCGAGCACACCGATGCGGACTGGTCCGTAGCGGCGGACACGATCGAGTGGTCCTGCCGCACGACCCTGACGCACCTGGTCGAGGTGACCGTGCACTGGTGCGCGCGGGTAGCGGTCCGGTCCGACGACAACCTCGTCGCGGCCGTGGACGTCGCTGACGACGCGACCGTCGACGAGCTGCTGGGCACGTTCCAGGCCTTCGGGGAGGTGCTGGCGTCGGTGGTCGGTCAGCTCGGACCGGACGAGCGGGCCTTCCACAACGGCGGCCGAGCCGATGCGTCCGGGTGGGCAGCCATGTTCGGCTGCGAGGTAGCGGTCCACGCCGGCGACATCTGCGGCGGGCTGGGCGTCCCGAACGCCCCCGACGTCTTCGATCCAACAGCCGCCTCCGTGGTTCAGCGGCTCTTCCCGTGGGCGACCGGGGACGAGCCGGCCTGGGACCGCCTGCTGTGGGCAACGGGGCGCAGGAGCCTCGACGGGTTCCCGGCGATGGGCTCGGAGTGGATCTGGCACGCAGCCCCGCTGGCCGAGTGGGACGGCACCGTCCCCGTGTGGACGCCCGAGACCGACGCCCCGACCCGACGAGCCCGACCGACACTTCCAGCCTGAGCCCTGGACGGAGAAGTGCAGCAGATGTGCGGCAGGCTCCAGCTTCGAGGTGCTGTGGTCGATCGGCTCACCCAACGGTGGGTCGTGGTTACGGGACGCCGCGTCGACTTCACGGCCCAGCACGCATGGTTGGATGGCCCGGTCGGGTCGCCCCACGGCATCGGCGACCAGTGGATCCAACAGCACGCAGCGCGGAGCGGCGCGGTGCTCGTCGAGGTCGCCGACGGGGGGCTGTTACCGGATCTTGCAGCCCTGGACCAGCCTGGCTTCCGCGCCGCTGACCTGCACCCCGCGGTGGTGGACTTCTACGAACGCACGGCCGCGTGGGAACTGGATGTGTGGCCCCGGTGGGCGCGCTGGGCGGAACCCGGCGGGCGGGCCATGAATGCGATCTTCGCGCGACGGCTGCGCCAACTGAGCCTGCCAACGGATCCGCTCGATGTCGCGTACGGGATGCACAGCCGCATCATCACGCTCAGAACGAGTGCGGACGATCACCTGGGAACAGCTTGGCAGCGGACGTTGCGAGCCACAGGTAGCACCGTCTTCGGCGGCTTCTACGGCATCGTTCGCCTGCCTGCATCCGCCGGGCTGTCGGTACGAGTCGTGTTCCCGCTGCCCAACGGCAGCATCACTGTGTTCCTGCGCCCCCAGGTCACGTCCCGAGGCGGACTCCTCCTCACCTCACCCAGAGGAGGATTCGGCGCCGACGGGGCGTACCTGCTCGTGCGACCAGACGGCGCCGATCGAGGCTGGGCACGACGAGTCGGGTTGCCCGAACGGTTCCACGTGTTCGTCGACGACCGACACGACCTGCGCTGCGACCACCACCTGAACCTCGGCCGATCCGAGATCCTCCGACTCCACTACCGCCTCAGCAGGCGTCGAGCGCCCGCGACGACCTGACGCCGAGAAGCCGGTGATCGGGCGGAGGTCAACCAAGCGGTCGGAGCGATCAATCTTCGAGCGGGGGGCCGATGTAGGCGGCGCGCGTCCGACGTCCAACGCGCCGTCCATTCGACGCAGGTCCTGGAGAACCGCGGTAGCGAACTGTTCACACGGGCGACGGGCGCTTCCGCGGAACCCAGCGGGTCGCCCCGGCTCTTCTGACCGGCGCTCGCCCGAGCGCCGGTCGCAGTCCTGCGTCGTGGTCGAGCTGGGCGTTGAACCAAAACCACCGCGATCGGGTGTCAGAGTTGGGGGCGGCCGATCTTGGGCTCGGGGCCGTCGGGGTCCAGCCACTCGGGCTTGGCCTTGCGGACGGGGTAGGGCCAGGTGACGAGCTTGCCCTGCTGCGCGAACTCCTCGACCTGCTCGTGACACGGTTCGCACAGCCCCAGGTACTCCTGGTCCCAGAAGTGCTCGCCGCAGGTCGGGCGCTCGCAGCGGTTGCATGCGTCGTCGGTCGGCTCGCCGCAGACGTGACACGGGCGCGTGGTCATCGGATGTCGACCTCCTCCGCGATCGTGTACCCGTCCGTCCCGAAGAACTGCTGCATGTCCAGCAAGGTCTCGATCTGCCCCGGCCTCACGGTCGGTCCGCTGTCGTGGCCCCAGAGTCCCCCCGCCTTCAGGCTGGATCTGGCATTGAGGGCGCAGTTGTTGTTCAGCAGGTAGTAGTTGCCCGGGTTGGCAGCCAGGTCCTCCCAGAACCGGCGGACCTTCATGCAGGCTTCGCAGTCCTCCGGCGTGATCCAGTAGACGCGCAGCGGTGACGACCCGTGGTAGATCTCGAACTCGTCACCGATCTCGTCGCGGATCTCGCTGGTGGGTTTGTCACGGTCCTGCCCGACAGCCGTCGTGTTCCGGCCGCGCAGGACAGCGCCCTTGACTCCCGCGATCGTGGCACCGAAGGTGCGGGCACCTTCGGGGAAGTACCCGAAGATCTCCCGGTAGGAGCCGCACTCGATGACGACGTCCACATGGCTGATCTCGTTCAGGTCCACCCGCTGGATCACGACGCCGATCCGGCAGGTGCCCTTGCGGAACACGATCTCCTTCTCGGCGTAGCAGCGGACCGGCGGGTGCTCGCCCCCGCCGGGGCACCGCACGGGGGCTTCGACGTCGACGCGGAGGTTGATGCCGCCGTCGAACCGGGTGACGGTCCAGTCGTAGGTGGCCTCGTCGACCAGGACCTCGCCACCGTCGCACCGTCCTTCGACCATGGCTTGGACGATCAGGTCGTAGAAGTCCCAGCCCTCTCCCTCGACGTCGAGGTCGAGGTGGATCTTCGAGGGATCCTTCGGGCCCTCCTCGGGGAGATCTTCGCCCGGGTCGAGGTCCTCGCAGTCGCGCGTCGACAGCGTGATGTCCGCGCAGCAGATCTCGATGATGTTCGGCGCCTCGATCGTGACACGGCACCGGCACGAGCACGGCGCGATCTTCTTGCGTTGCCGGGTCACCGCGTACGAACCGGCACCGGCTGCTGCGATACCGATGAGCAGTGCGTACAGGAACAGGTCTGCGCCGTCGTCGGACTCTGCCTCGGTCGTCGTGGGGCTCGCCGTCGGGTCAGGCGAGCCGACCTCGCCTTCGTCGGGCGCGTCGACGATCGGCGGTGCTCCGACCGTGATCATGCCGGGCCCCGCCATCGCGAGCCGGTCGGGCGTACGCCGTTCGTCGGTGTTGGTGTCCGGTGCGGAGTCGATGATCGAGGCGTCCGAAGGATCCCTCCCGAACGTCCCGTCGTGGACGTGTGCGTGGACTCCGTAACAGGGGCATGCCTCCGCCGGCTGAAACGCCGCCGCTCGCACGATCACCGCACCGTCCAGCGAGCTGGCGCCGGCAGCCGGCGCGGCCTGCGCGTCGGCGCCGTCGGCGGGGTGGTCGGCGGGGTGGTCGTAGCCCAGCGCCCCGGCTGGGACGGCCACGGTCAGGGTCGATCCACGGATCAGTGCGAAGCCGCCCGTCGCGACGGGCTGGAACGTGCCGGAATCGGTGCCTTTGAAGACCCAGTCGGTCCCGGGCTGCCGCTCCACGGTGAACCACAGGTCCGTGCCCTGGAAGGTGTCCCACAGGAAGTCGCCCTGGGGCTCCCACGGGGTCCCACCCTGCCGCAGCACGGGGACCCCGAGTGAGTGATGCAGGCCGTCGTCTTCGAGGGGGATGTCGCCGCCGTACTCGGCCAGGAACACCCACCATGGCCCTTCCAAGGTGACCATGGACCAGTCGTCGCACACGACGAGCGCACCATCCGCGGTCTGGCTGCCGCAGGGGAGGCTCGACTGCCGCTCCGGGCCGAAACCCTCGAACGTCGCCGCGGTCGCGACGTGGGCCAGGATGTCCGCGTACGCCAGATCCAGCGTGGCCGGCTCGGATCCGGGGACGGCGTACCGGAAGGTGTCACCGGTCGCGTCCTCGCGGGCATCCGCGGCCACCGCCACCGCCTCGTCCGGGGATGCCCCCAGCCACTCCAGTACATCTGCGATCGGGCTGGGTGGCTGTCCCCTGGCCGCCGTGGCACCCGGCACGAGAAGCACCGCAGTCAGAAGCGCTGCCGCGCAGGTCACCACCGACCGCTTCCGCATCCTCACCGCCCGCCCGCGCATGTGCCTGCTGCACCCTAGTCGGCGTCGCGCGTGCAGTCAGCCGCTGGCGCAGGCCGGGCAGCGAGCGCGGTAGGTGACCTCGACGCCGAGCACCTCGAAATCGTGCCGTTGGTCGGCGGGCAGGTGTGGGTCATCGACGTGGACGTCGAGCATCCGCCCGCACGCCACGCAAACGAGGTGGTGGTGGCGCTCGGTGACGTTGGGGTCGTAGCGCTTGCGACCGTCGGCGTGGGTGAGCTCGAGCAGCTCGCCGAGGGCGACCAGCTCGTTGAGGGTGTTGTAGACCGTGGCCAGGCTGACCTCGGGCAGGGACTCGCGCGCGCGTGCGAGCACCTCGTCGGCAGCCAGGTGGACGTGATCACCGGCCATCGTCTCGGCGATGACGCGTCGTTGCGCCGTCAGCCGCCAGCCACGGCTGCGCAGACGGTCGACCAGCTGTGTCACGCGCTCGCTCCCTCCTGGGTGCTGCGCGAAGGCTACCAAAGACGCACTTGCCCCAACCTTGGAACTGTTCTAGCCTCCGGAGCCAGGCGTCACACCCCGCAGGAACGACGGGTCCACGCCGCAACGGGACCTCGCCCGGGAACCGGGCGCCAACCACGACCCCACCACCGCGACTGCAACAGAGGAGCAAGCCGTGTCAGACACCGCGAGCCAGTGCCCGATCTCGGGAGCCCGCACATTGAGCACCTCAGGGCCGTCGAACGAGACCTGGTGGCCGCAGCAGCTCAGTCTGCGGATCCTGCACCCGGACCACCCCCAAGCCGACCCCATGGGTCAGGACTTCGACTACGCCCAGGCATTCGCCGATCTCGACCTCGATGCACTGACCAGGGACGTCGACGCGCTGATGACCGACTCGCAGGACTGGTGGCCCGCGGACTGGGGCAACTACGGCCCGCTGTTCATCCGGATGGCCTGGCACGCCGCGGGCACGTACCGGGTCGGTGACGGCCGCGGAGGCGGCGCGTCGGGCTCGCAGCGCTTCGCCCCGCTGAACAGCTG
Organism: Nitriliruptorales bacterium; assembly: GCA_036396595.1. Taxonomy (GTDB): domain Bacteria; phylum Actinomycetota; class Nitriliruptoria; order Nitriliruptorales; family Nitriliruptoraceae; genus DASWKO01. Next base: position 6,177 of record DASWKO010000117.1, read on the forward strand.
GCCGGACAACGCCAACCTCGACCGGGCGCGGCGGCTGCTCTGGCCGGTCAAGAAGAAGTACGGCCGGCAGATCTCGTGGGCCGACCTGCTGATCTTCGCAGGCAACCGTGCCCTCGAGACGATGGGGTTGCGGACCTTCGGCTTCGGCTTCGGCCGCGAGGACATCTGGGCGCCCGAGGAGGACGTGTTCTGGGGGCCGGAGGCCGAGTGGCTCGGCGACGAGCGCTACAGCGGCGACCGCGAGCTGTTCGGCACGCTCGCGGCCGTGCAGATGGGTCTGATCTACGTCAACCCGCAGGGCCCGAACGGCGAGCCGGACCCGCTGAAGGCGGCCCACGACATCCGCGAGACGTTCGCCCGCATGGCCATGAACGACGAGGAGACGGTCGCGCTGATCGCCGGCGGTCACACCTTCGGCAAGGCGCACGGCGCGGCCCCCGACTCCGCCATCGGCCTCGCGCCCGAGGGTGCGACGTTCGCCGAGCAGGGCATCGGTTGGACGAGCACGCACGGGACCGGCAAGGGCGCCGACACCATCACCAGCGGCCTCGAGGGCGCCTGGACGCCCCAGCCGACCCGGTGGGACAACGGCTTCTTCGACATGCTGTTCAAGTACGAGTGGGAGCTGACCGAGAGCCCCGCCGGCGCGAAGCAGTGGACGCCGAAGGGTGAGGTCGACGAGGCGGATCTGGTCGCCGACGCGCACATCGAGGGCCAGAGGAACAAGCCCTTCATGCTGACGACCGACCTCTCGCTCAAGGAGGATCCCGCCTACCGCGGGATCAGCAAGCGCTTCCACGAGAACCCCGACGAGCTCGCCGACGCCTTCGCGCGCGCCTGGTACAAGCTGGTCCACCGCGACATGGGCCCGCCCGTCCGTTACCTGGGTCCGCTGGTCCCCGACGAGGAGCTGCTCTGGCAGGACCCGGTCCCGGCGGTCGATCACGAGCTGATCGACGACGGCGACATCGCGTCGCTCAAGGCCAAGGTCCTCGACTCCGGCCTGTCGATCCCCCGGTTGGTCAACACCGCGTGGTCGTCGGCGGCGACCTACCGCGACACCGACAAGCGCGGTGGCGCCAACGGCGCACGCATCCGCCTCGAGCCACAGATCGGCTGGGACGTCAACGTGCGGTCCGGCGTGGGCAGCGTGCTGGCCAAGCTCGAGGAGGTCCAGCAGGCGTTCAACCGCGAGCAGGCCGGCGGCAAGAAGGTCTCGCTCGCCGACCTGATCGTGCTGGGAGGCTGCGCCGCGATCGAGGCTGCGGCCAAGGCGGCCGGCCACGGCGTGAAGGTCCCCTTCACGCCGGGGCGGACCGACGCCACGCAGGAGCAGACCGACGTCGAGTCGTTCGGATGGCTCGAGCCGATGGCGGACGGGTTCCGCAACTACCTGCAGAAGGACGGCCCGATCCCCACCGAGCACCTGCTGCTCGACAAGGCGTTCATGCTGACGCTGTCAGGGCCTGAGATGACGGCGCTGCTGGGCGGGCTGCGCGCCCTGGACGCCAACGCCGGGGACGACAACAAGCGCGGCGTGCTCACCGACCGGCCCGGGACCCTGACCAACGACTTCTTCCTCAACCTGCTCGACATGGGCACGCAGTGGAAGCCGGTCGGTGAGGGCGAGGAGCTGTTCGAGGGCCGCGACCGCGCGACGGGCGAGGCCAGGTGGACCGCCACCCGCGTCGACCTCGTGTTCGGCTCGAACTCCCAGCTCCGAGCGCTCTCGGAGGTCTACGCCAGCGACGACTGCGGGGAGAAGTTCGTGCACGACTTCGTCGCCGCCTGGGACAAGGTCATGAACCTCGACCGGTTCGACCTCGCCTGACCCCCGACGCGATGGATCGTGGGCCGCGAGACGCGAGCGCCCCGTCGAGCTTGCGTCGGCTGAACTCGACCCCCCCTGGGTTGTCGACCGAGAGGAAGTAGTCCAGAGTCGCCAGCGACATCACCACGGCGTACAGCCGCCGGGGCGCCGGGTCGTCGGGTAGCTCGCCAACCTGGCGGTAGCCCGCGATCAGCAGGGACGAGGGGTGAGGCGGGCGATCGAAGTAATGGTCCCACCAGCCGATGTCGCGCAGCGGCGAGCTCGCGGCGGCCAGGTCCAGGTCGATCAGCCCGGTGATGCGCCCGCCCTCGACCAGCAGGTGGTCCAGGCCGTAGTCACCGTGCGTGACGACCGGCCCCCACCGGTCCAGCTCGTGGGCCCGCTCCTCGATGACGGCCCGTGCCTCCCGGACCCGCGGCAGCATCCCATGGTGGTCGGCCGCTGCCTCGAGCCGTGGCAGGACGCCGTGAACCAACATCGGGAGGATGTCCTCCGAGAACGATCGCGGCACCTCTGAGGACGCTGGGCCACCGGTCCGGTCGAAGTCCGGGAGCGAGATCGCGTGGAGCCGCGCCAGTATCCGCCCCGCCTCGACGACGAACCGTTCGATGTCGCCCGGAGCGAGGTCAGCGATCGATCCGACGAGCGGCTGGCCCGCCAGGTACGTCTGCACCACGAGTCCCGAGGGCCCCTTCTCGAGGTCGACGATGGCCGCGTGCAGCACCTCGGGGACGGCGACCCCCGCCCCGCCGGCCAGCGCGGACATCCGTGCCAGGTTCGCGAACGAGTCAGGTCGCCCATGGGCGATCTTGACGAGCACCTGCCGGCCACCAACGACGGTCGCGACGTGGGTCTCATTGGCCTCGCCGATGTAGAGGCGCGTGCGCTCGACGACCCCGCGACCCGTCGCCGTCCTGATCGCTGCGTCGATCACCGCGTCGGGCGCGTTCCAGTCGCGCTGGTACCGGCGCAGCCACGCGTCGCGATCGAAGTCCTCGGGGGCGCCCATGAGGACCCGAACGGTAGCGGTG
>DASWKO010000118.1:0-2913 GCA_036396595.1 Nitriliruptorales bacterium
CTCCCCCGTACCCCCAACCAAGTCATCAAGAATGGCCTGACACACAATCTGCCCAGTTCGAAGCCGTGTCGGCTCTTCGCCTGGACCACATCTGCGATCCTGAGGACCGCTTGCCGCGACAGCGTTCACTGGGAGCCCCGCCAGCAACAGGACTGCGGCCACCATCAACGCGACTATCGACCGCATGGGCTGGCCTCGCTCGGAGTAGATCCCGACGTCAGGTACTCGAACTGGATTTCCCAGGGCGTCGGATTAGCGGACGCCGAGTTCTTGGATGGGACCAGCGCCACGTAGCTCGGCAAATCGTCACCCGGAGAAGTCGCCATTCCTGATAAGTCATGCCGAGCAACGACCAGCACGCAGGCCGCCGCCGCATGAACCAACTCGTCAACTGAGATATACACCTGGCCCAGGTCCGCTCTGATGCCCTCGAAGCCGCTCTCGGCCAACTCCTGCCACACGACCATCTGCCCCGGGAAGTAGCGCTCGCTGTAGATGGCTTGGAAGCGGTCGACGGCTTCCTTGGGGGGCAGGGTGGGGTCACCGCCGCTCTCGACGTGGGTGCGGTAGGCCTGGATGGCTTCGGCCTCGAGCTTGGCGAGGGCGGCGTAGACCGTCTCGACGTACCCGGCCGTGATCTGCTCGGGGATCGCGTACGGGTCGTCCTGGCCGACCGGCGTGCCCGAGGGGCTGGCTGCCTCCGACGGCGTGGGCGAGCGCACCTGGTCGAGCGGGACAGGCTGGCCGCTGTCGCTGCACGCGCCCAGCACGAGGACGGCGGTGAGCAACCCTGCGATCGTTCTCGACACGTGATCCCCCAGCGACAGCCCGGTGAGGTTCGCCGGCACAGTCTGCCCTTTCCTCCCCGATGTGCGCAGACCGCTGTCCACAGCCCGCAGGCAGCCCACAGCGCACGCCGCCGCGGCCGGCCCACGCCGACGACTCGAAACCGCCCCCCGACCGGACCGCCCCGACCGGACCGCCCCCCGACTCGACACCGCCCCCGGCCGGACCGCCCCGACTCGACACCGCCCCCGGCCGGACCGCCCCCCGACTCGACACCGCCCCCGGCCGAACCGCCCCCCGACTCGACACCGCCCCCGACCGGGCCCACCCACGACCACCGGTGACCGAGGTCGGAGGAGGCAGGTGGCTGTCGGTAGGTTGCGCGCCGGGGAGAACGAAGGAGAGGACCGCGATGCCCAAGAAGCGCAAGCGGCCCCGCAAGCCGCCGCGCCCACACCGTCCCGGGACCGCCGGCCAGCAACGGCCTGCTCAACCGGGCCAACGAGGGCCTGGGCGATCACGTGCGGAGCCCGTTCCGGATCTGATCGCCGACGTGAACAGGATGCTCCGGGGTGACAGCGCGTTCGGGCTGCTGATGTTCGCGAGTTCGCTGCTCACCGTGACCGACCCCCGCATGCGCGATCCGTTCACGCGTGAGGAGCCGGTCAGGCCCTCCCGCGACGACCTCCTTTCGTCCTTCCTCGACATCGAGCTGCCGGCGACCTCGGGACTGCTGACCGCCATCGCCCCCATGCTCGACGACGAGGTGACCGCGCGGCGCATCCGCCGTGAGGTGGACCGCCGGGGTCACCGGCTGCCACCGTGGCTGACCGGGCTCGCACCGCTGGAACTGGGCACGCCACTCCAGATGTCGCACATCCTGGGTGACGGGGACAGCATCCTGATCCCCGCGCGCACGGCCGCCGGTGAGCAACTGACCGCCCTGGTCTACGTGGACCACAACATGGGGACGCTGACCAAGGACGCGTTCGTGATCGACGCGCCGAGCGACGAGGCGGTGCGTCGTTTCCGCGAGCAGGTGGCTGACGACCCGGACACGACGTTCACGGCGCTGGACCCGGCCGAGGCACGCGCGAAGGTGGACGAGGCGATCTCGACCGGCGCCATCACCTACCCGCCGTTCGAGTCCGACACCTGGCCCGGGTGCCGCCCGCTGGTCGAATGGGTCGTGCGCCACCTGCCGGCAGGAGGCACCGGCTACCAGCGGCCCGAGTGGGAGGACGACGACCGCGCCGCGCTGATCGACCGTTTCCTCGCGTCACGCTGGGGGGCCCGGTACGGCGACGAGCTGTCCCTGGAGCAGCTCGAGTGGCTGATGTGGTACGGCTGCGACTACGGCCCAGGCGATCCGACGCGCTGGAGCACGGTGAAGGTGGAGCTGCTGCTCACCGACTGGGTGCCACGCAAGATCGTCACGGACACCGACGACCTGATCGGCCTGCCCGACCTTCTGCGCGACCTGATCCGGTTCGTGCACGACGAGGTCGGCATCCGCGACGAGCTCACCGAGGAGACGCTGGACGGCGTCGACCGGTGGGAGCCCGACTATCAGCGCGCCATCCGCAGTCCGCGTCTCCAGGGTCCGGCGGCGCTGCTGGGGGCCATGGGTCTGCTCGACGAGGACGGCGGGGACGGCGGGTACGGCGCGTTGTTGCCCGGGGGAGGACTGCATGCCGTCCTGTGGCAGCAGCGGACGCTGGAGCGGCTGGAGGAGGAAGTCGGCGGCGCCGAGCAACTCGACGAGCTGGACACCTCCCCGCTGCCCGACGAACCCTTCGACCGCTCGGCCCTCCCGGACCACCCCACCGATGTCCAGCTCGCGCAACGCATCGACGACATCCTCGAGCTGCTCGACGGCGCGTGCGAGCGGTTCTTCGACGTCGAGCACCGGACCGCGTGCCGCCGGCTGCTGGCGGACGTGCTCGCGCGCAGTCCGGAGGCGCTGGGGCGCGGCCGGACCGACACCGCCGCCGCCGCACTGGTGTGGCTCGTCGCCAGGGCCAACGACTCGTTCCAGAGCCGAACGGGCGGGTTGGCCGTCGGCGAGGTGGCCGAGTGGTTCGGGCTCGCCGCCGTCTCCTCGCAGCGGGCCACGACGTTCCTGAA
>DASWKO010000119.1:0-6542 GCA_036396595.1 Nitriliruptorales bacterium
GAGGCAGCGGCCCCGGCGTCCTGCAGGCGCAGCGCCGGCACGAGGGCGCGCAGGGCCGCCAGCACGCTGCGCGCCTTGAGGGCATCGGCCCGGGCCACGAAATGGCCCTCGAGCAGGTCCCGCAGGCGCGGCAGCCCCGACAGCTCCACCAGCCGCCGAGCCAGCTCAGGACCGCTGGTCACCTCGCCGGCGGCGATGGCGGCGATGGCGATGCGCACGCCGTACAGGCCGAGCCGGTCGAGCAGCTCCCGCCGCAGCTCGGGCAGGACGCCGGTGCGCTCGGGCTCGACGAAGCGGTCCGCCGACAGCAGCAGGTCGTCGTGCTCTTCCGCAGGGACCCGGGCCAACTGGCGGAGCAGCGCGAACTCGTCCTCGCGCAGCGTCAGGCCCGTCTCTGCGACCAGCCCGGCGACCGGTACGACCGTGCTGGCCAGCGCACGCACGCGCGGGTCCTGGCGGTAGCGGCCCGCGATCCGCTCCGCGGTCGCCATGGCATCCGGGCGGCCGGCGCCGATCTCGTCCGCGCGGGACAGCACGGCGATCGCGTTCACGGGGGAGGCGTTGGTGAGTGACCGGTCGGTGAAGGTCTCGAGGAAGTCCGCGTCGTGCCGGTGCAGGTGGCGCATGAGGTAGACGACGGCGTCCGCCTCGCCCGGCGCGTCGTCGGGGGCCAGGAAGTCGATGGTCCGCAGCGACGCGCGCTCGTTCGTGGACGCCAGCCCCGGGGTGTCGATCAGGGTCACGCGCCGCAGGGTGGCGGACGGCCAGCGGACGTCGAGGTGGGCCACGTCGTCGAGGTCCAGTGGTCCGAGGTCGATCGCGAGCTCGCCGTCGTCACGCGAGAACGGCAGCGCGCGACGCTCGCCCGAGGCCAGCACCGCCTCGACCTCGTAGCCGAGCCCCTCGCGGTACCACGACACCAGCCGCGTGCACTCGCCGGCGTCGGTCTGCGCGAGCCGCTCGCCCACCAGCGCGTTCAGCAGGGTGGACTTGCCCGCCTTGACCTTGCCGGCGAGCGCCACGCGCAGCGGGTGGTCGAGCCGGGCGCGCGCACGCTGGACCTCGGTCACGATCGAGGTCCCGGCGCCGGCATCGGTGGCCTGCTGGCACAGGCCCTCGACGCGCTCCCGCAGCGTGCTCACGCCAGCTCCCCGAGCAGGTCGCGCAGCTCGGCGGTCCGGGTGGCGCGCTCCTGCTCGCCGGCCTCGACCGCCGCTTCGGCCCGCGTCGCCAGCTCCCGGTAGGTCCGGTCGAGCTCGGCGATGGCGCCGGCGACGTCGTCGCGCAGCGACCGGTGGACCCCGCGGACCGCCTCGGCCACCTGGGGTCCGAGCTCGAACGTGATGTCGTCGAGGAACTGCCGGATGGCCGTGCGGGCGGCCTGGCGCTGCTGGGTGAGGCGACGCTGGCGCTGGTCGACGAACTGCTTGCCGGCCAGCAGGACGCCGGCCCCCAGCAGCAGCGGGTTGGACAGCAGCAGGGTCGCCCCGGCGCCCGGCAGCACCCGGCCCAGCAGCCCCAGCACGATCAGGCCCCGCTGAGCGCCCTGGATCGCCTCCTTGCCGCCTCGGCCGCCGCCCGTGAACGGCTCCCCGACCCTGGCCTGCCACAGCTCCCCCAAGTCGATCGAGGCGGACCGGTCGGCGATCGCGGGCAGCGCCAGGTCCTCGTCGCCGAGCGTGGCCAGCAGCCGGTCGCGGATCTGCGCCGCCGAGCCGGCGATCTCGTCGAACACCGAGGCGACCACGCCGGCGACCCGCGCCTGCAGCTCGCGGGCCAGCCGTTCCCAGTCGTCGTTGCTCCGGAGCTGCTCCAGGTGATCGTCCAGCTCCCGCGCCAGGTCGCGGGTCGACGACCGCAGCAGGTGGGTGGTCCGGGCGGTCAGGTCGGTGACCGCGTCGTTCAACTGGAGCTGCCAGGCAGAGCGGGCCTCGCTCAGCTCGGCCAGCCGTGCCCGCACGTCCGCGAGCTGGGTCCGCGTCGCCTCGAGCCGGGCCGGATCGGTGAGGATCGCGAGCTCGTCCTCGGCCGCGTCGCGTAGCTGCGCAGCGACGGAGTGGGCGGTGGCGGCGGCCGCCGCGGTCGCCTGGGCCCGGGCGGTCTGGGCGATGTCCGTGCGCAGCCGGAGCGTCAGCGCAGGGACACCGCTCTCGTCGAGCAGCTCGGGGTCGTCGCGCTCGCGCGCCACCGCGCACACCCGCGCCGAGACCGCGACCGCGTCGGCCCCGATCCCGGCCGCGTCCAGGTGGCCACGGTTCAGCTCCTCGATCCGGCGCCACGACGGGTACAGGTCGATCTTCGTGAGACACACCAGGACGGTGGGGCACCGGGCGACCGCGTCGTGCAGGAAGTCGAGCTCCGGCGCGGTCAGCTCGGTCGACGCGTCGGTCACGAACAGCAGCGCGTCCGCGAACGGCAGGAACGCCAGCGTCGCGGCCGTGTGGCCCGCGCCGACGGTGCCCATGCCGGGGGTGTCCACGAACGCCAGGCCATCTGCCAGCAGTCCGGACGGCACCCCCAGATCGACGCGCTCGACCCCCAGGTGGTTGTCCGGGTTGCCCGCCTCGGTCGCCAGGTCGCGGACCCGGTCGGGCGCCACCGTCTCCACGAGCGGCTGGCCCTCCTCGTCGCGCCGGCGCACGACCGCCGTGCGCTGCTCGGCGTGGTGCACCAGCGTGACCGCTGCCGTGGCCAGGTCGTCGTCGACCGGGCATGCGTCGACCCCGACGAGTGCGTTCACGAGGCTGCTCTTGCCCTCCTTGAACTGGCCGACGACCGCCACGACGGTGGACGGGCGGCGCAACCGTGCGGCTGCCGACGCCACGGTCGCGGCCAGATCGCCGCGGTCGCAGGACCCGGCCAGCGCCTGGAGCCGTTCGAGCGCGTCCAGCAGCTCGCGCTGCTGCGCCGCTTGCGTGGTCGTCCCGGCCATGCTGGATCCTCCGTCCGCACCGCCAAGCCAACCAGACCGGCGCGCGGCGCGGGCGCAGGAGGCTTCCCCGGTCAGTCGCCGGCGGGAGCGTCGCCCGTCTTGGCGCGCTTGGCCATGCGTCCCCGCACGTTCTGGTCCAGCTCGACCTTGCGCAGCCGGACGCTGGTCGGCGTCACCTCGGCAGCCTCGTCCTCGCGGATGAACTCCAGGGCCTGTTCCAGGGACAGCCGCATCGGGGGCGCCAGCCGCACCAGCTCCTCGGCGGTGGAGGAACGGACGTTGGTGAGCTTCTTCTCCTTGGAGGGGTTGATGTCCATGTCCTCGGAGCGGGCGTTCTCGCCCACGACCATCCCCTCGTAGACCTCGGTCCCCGGATCGATGAACAGCACGCCCCGCTCCTGCAGGCTCATCAGCGCGTAGCTGGTCGCGTCGCCCTTGCGGTCGGCTACCAGCGACCCGTTCGGACGCGTGCGGATCTCGCCGACCCACGGCTCGTAGCCGTCGAAGACGTGGTGCAGGATGCCGGTCCCGCGGGTCTCGGTGAGGAACTCGGTGCGGAAGCCGATCAAGCCACGGGCCGGGACCCGGAAGTCCAGGCGCACCCAGCCGGTGCCGTGGTTGACCATGTTCTCCATGCGGCCCTTGCGCAGGCCGAGGAGCTGGGTCACCACGCCCACGTACTCCTCGGGCACGTCGATGCTCAGCCGCTCGAACGGCTCGTGCACGGTGCCGTTCACCTCCCTGGTGACCACCCGTGGCTTGCCCACGGTCAGCTCGTAGCCCTCGCGCCGCATCGTCTCGACCAGCACCGCGAGCTGCAGCTCGCCGCGCCCCTGGACCTCCCAGGTGTCGGGGCGCTCGGTCGGCAGCACCCGCAGCGAGACGTTGCCGACCAGCTCGGTCTTCAGCCGGTTCTCGATGAGGCGGGCGGTGAGCTTGTTGCCGTCCCTGCCTGCCAGCGGCGACGTGTTGACGCCGACGGTCATGCCCAGGCTCGGTTCGTCGACGGTCAGCACCGGCAACGGGCGCGGGTCGGCCGGGTCGGCCAGCGTCTCGCCGATGGTCACCTCGTCGAGCCCCGCGACCGCGATCAGGTCGCCGGGACCGGCGCGGTCGACCGGGACCCGGTCGAGGTTCTCGGTGATGTAGAGCTCGGTGAGCTTGACGTTGCGCACCGTGCCGTCGGCGCGGCACCAGGCCACCTGCTGGCCCCGGTCGACCCAGCCGTGCTGGATGCGGCACAGCGCCAGACGCCCGAGGTACGGCGAGGCGTCCAGGTTGGTGACCAGCGCCTGGAACGGGTGCTGGTCGTCGTACCTCGGGGCGGGGATGTGCTCGACGATGGTGTCGAACAGCGGCGCCAGGTCGGTGCCGGGCTGGCTGGGATCGGTCGTGGCGGTCCCGGTCCTGGCGTTGGTGTACAGGATCGGGACGTCGATCTGGTCGTCGTCCGCGTCGAGATCGATGAACAGGTCGAACACCTCGTCGACGACCTCGTCGATGCGCGCGTCGTCGCGGTCGATCTTGTTGACGACGAGCACGATCGGCAGCCGGCGGCCCAGGGCCTTGCGCAGCACGAACCGGGTCTGGGGCAGCGGCCCCTCGCTGGCGTCGACCAGCAGCAGCACGCCGTCCACCATGGCCAGCGCGCGCTCGACCTCGCCGCCGAAATCGGCGTGGCCGGGCGTGTCGACCACGTTCACGGTCAGCTCGCCGCGCTGCACGGCGGTGTTCTTGGCCAGGATCGTGATGCCCTTCTCGCGCTCGAGGTCGCCGGAGTCCATGACCCGCTCGTCGACGTCCTGATTCTCCCGGAACGCGCCGGACTGCCACAGCATCGCGTCGACCAGCGTGGTCTTGCCGTGGTCGACGTGGGCGATGATGGCGACGTTGCGCAGCTCGTCACGGGATGCGGTGGCCACGGTGGAGCCTCCGGGGGAGCGTGGTGGGCAGCGGTCGAGGGCGCCCGGGCAGAGCAAGAGCCCGCCGAAGGGCGGGCCCGTCGTGGCCCAGGGTACCTGCTGCTCACCGGGTACCGCGGCCCGCCGGCCGTAGGCCTCTTCACAGGTCCGCCGCGCGGTGGGACGATGGAGGCGATCGATGACGGAGGAGGACGACGTGAGCGATGTCGAGTCCGTGCACGCGCTGCTGCCCGAGGATGGTGTCGAGGAGGTCGTCGCCGAGCTCAGGCGCCACGGGATCCACGCGGACGAGATCCACGCCGAGCCCGCGCCGACGGGCCGGTGGATGCTCCGCGACGAGGAGCTGCACGAGGACGCGGCGGGGGCGCGCCACGGCGCCGAGCTCGGCTTCCTGGTCGGGCTGGTCGTCGGGCTCGCCGCTGCGCTGGTGGTCACCGTGATCCGTGACGCCGGGGCGGCGGCGTGGGCCGTCAGCGCCCTCGGTGGAGGCGGGTTCGGTGCCATCATCGGTGCGATGACGGGCCTGCAGCGCCGCGACCCGCAGGACGACGACCCCGTCCGCTTCCACGACGTCACCGAGGACAGCGGCCTGTGGGTGCTGTCGGTGGACAGCCCGCGGTGGTCGTTCCGGGCGCACCGCCTCCTCGAAGGCCACGGCGTGGAGTTCATCGAGTACGAGACCCCGGCGGCCAGGATCTGACCTCGCGGCTCTCACGGCGTACCTTGGTGCCCCGCAAGCTGCCGAGGGGTGCACCATGAGTTCGTTCGACCACGACATCGCGTCGCTCCAGGGCGACCCCCAGATCCTGAAGGGCCTGCGCGGCAAGACCGTGCTCGCCGTCAACGTCGCCTCCAGGTGCGGGCTGACCCCCCAGTACGAGGGGCTCGAGCGCCTGCACGAGACCTACGCCGATCGTGGCTTCAGCGTGGTCGGGTTCCCCTGCAACCAGTTCCTCGGGCAGGAGCCCGGGACGGCCGAGGAGATCGAGGAGTTCTGCTCGACCACCTACGGCATCACGTTCCCGCTGACCGAGAAGATCGAGGTCAACGGCGATGGACGGCACGCGGTCTACGGGGAGCTGACCGCCCACGCTGACGCCGAGGGCCACACGGGCGACATCCGCTGGAACTTCGAGAAGTTCCTCATCGGTCCGGACGGCCAGGTCGTCGCACGGTTCTCCCCTCAGACACAGCCCGAGGCGGACGAGATCATCCAGGCGATCGAGGCCAACCTCCCCGGCTGAGCGTGCCACCGTGGTGGTCCGTCGGCGGCGTCGGGTCCCGCCGTGCACCGGGGAGGCGAGGCGTGCGCACGACCGGGGCGCTGGCGGTCTGCCTCGCGGCGGTGGTCACGGCCTGTGGGGCCGGCCCGCCGACCGTCTCGGCCGGGGCGTGCGACCGGTTCAGGACCGCGTTCGCTGCGGCATCGCAGGTCGAGCCCTCCGATCAGCTCGCCGCGCTGCGTGAGCTCGTGACCGAGTTCCCCGGGCAGCGGCTCGAGGCCTTCCTCGACGCCCTTTCTTCGTCGGAGCAGGGCTTCGCGGCAGCGTCCACGGAGGCGGAGGCGTTCGCGGTCGGGATCGACCTCGCGGTGGCCATGCACGAGCTGGCCGACGTCGCCCCGGTCGGTGACGAGCTGGCGGCGGCGATCACTGCGAGCTGCGGGCGCGACGGGACCGAGGTGGCAC
>DASWKO010000120.1:0-11717 GCA_036396595.1 Nitriliruptorales bacterium
CCAGCCGGACGGGATCGGCCAGGTGGCGGCGCCGGGCGTCCACGGCCTCGGTGCGGACCCGGTCCACGTGCGCGTCCGACAAGTCGGGGCGTCGCAGCGAGTCGAGCAGCAGGTCGACGGCGGGTTCGAGCCCGTCCCGGACCACGTCGACCGCCAGCGTGAACGACTCCGACCCGACCGACGCGCGCAGGGACGCACCGATCGACTCGGCAGCGCAGGCCAGCGCGTACGGGTCCAGTTCCTCGGTCGCGTTGCCCACCAGGCGGGCGGTCAGCTCGGTGATGCCGTCCAACTCGTCGGGCTCGTGCGCCCACCCGCGGGACCACAGCAGGCGCACGTCCACGAAACCGTCACCGGGTACGTCGACCGCCACCAGCCGGACCCCGTCGTGCACCTGCACGACCGGGACGGGCGGCACGAACGGCAGTGGGTCCGTGGGGGTGGGCCGGGGGGCGAGTTCGATCACGCTGATGTGTTTACCTCCCATGCGTGGGCCTCCGAGCTCGGCAGATGGGTGACGATGGCGCGGTTCTCGGGCTTCAGCCACCGGCTGGCGGCCTCCGCGACGTCCTGCAGCGACAGGTCCTCGAGGCGAGCGGGGGTGTCGAAGGCGTGGATCAGGTGGTCGTGCTCTGTCACGGCCTTCCCGTAGCGGTCGGCACGCGCGGTCACGGTCGCCATCGAGGCGTGGAACCCACGCAGCCCCGTGACCTGGACCCGCCTGAGCTCGTCAGGCGTGATGCCCGCAGCAGCCACCTCGGCCAGGACCGACTCGATCGCGGCCTCGATGTCGGCCACGTCCACGCCCGAGCGCGCGCGGACCTTCAGCACGAGCAGCGTCGCGTGGGCGTGCAGGTGCTCGCACCGCACGATGGCGTGCTCGGGCTGGATGAGCTGCCGGTCCACCACCAGCGCGCGGAACAGTCGACTGCCGCGCCCGCTGCCCAGCGCACGGGCGAGCACGTCGACGGCGTCGTGGCCGCGGTCCTCGTGGTTGCGGGGCACCCGGATGCCGATCGTGAGCTGGGGGGCAGGAACGTCGGCGTGGACCTCGGCCCGTACCGGCTCGTCGAGCGCTGGCGGGAGGTGGGGTGCGCGGCGGTCCGGGACGTGCGGGTGCCCCGGGATGCCGCCGAAGTAGCGCTCGACCAGCGCGGTGGCGTGGTCGGCGTCCAGGTCACCGACGATGCTCAGCACGCAGTTGTTCGGGCCGTACCAGTCGCGGTGGAACGAGCGTGCATCCTCCAGGGACGCTGCATCGAGATCAGCCATCGAGCCGATCGGCAGGTGCCGGTAGGGGTGCCTGTCGGGGTAGGCGGCGGCGTGCAGGTGCTGGATGGTGTCGCCGTACGGCTGGTTGTCGTAGCGCTGACGCTTCTCGTTCTTGACGACCTCGCGCTGGTTGTCGAACGTCTCTGCGGTCAGGTCCAGACTGCCCATACGGTCGGCCTCGAGCCACAGTGCCAGCTCGAGATGGCTGGTGGGGATGGTCTCGTAGTAGGTCGTGCGGTCGAAGCTCGTGGTGGCGTTGAGGGTCGCGCCGGCCGCCTGGAGCAGCTCGAAGTGCTCTCCGGCCTTCACGCCGGCCGAGCCCTCGAACATCACGTGCTCGAACAGGTGCGCGAAGCCGGTCAGGCCGGGGCGCTCGTCACGCGAGCCGACGTCGTAGCGCAGGTTGACCGCCACCAGCGGTAGCCGGCGGTCCTCCTCGACCACGACCCGGAGCCCGTTGGCGAGCGTGTGCCGGAAGTGGCGACGGTCGGTCGCGTCCGCGGCGGTCGTGGGGGTGGCGATGGTCGGCGCCGTTCGTCCCGTCACCGGGCTTCCTCCGTCCGTGGCTGTAAGATACTAGTTATGAGAATAGCGTACACCAGTACCTTGTCTCTGTCGCGTCCGCGTGGAACGATAGGGTCCGTGCGGTCGGTCCGACGTGTGCGAGAGGGGTCCAGATGGCGCAGGAGAACGATGAGCCGACCGACGACGTCGAGCCGGTCCAGTCCAAGGGGACCCTGACGAGCAAGGCCTACCGTGAGCTGCTCGACCGCATCATGCGGCTCGAGCTCGCGCCCGGCGCATCGTTCAGTGAGTCGGAGATGGCCAGCGAGCTCGAGCTGTCCAAGACCCCGGTGCGGGAAGCGCTGGTGATGCTGATGGGCCACCGGTTCGTGACCGTCCAGCGCCGCAGCGGGTACGTGGTCACCCCCATCACGCTGCGTGAAGCCCGCGACCTGTTCGCGGTCCGGCAGATCCTCGAGCCCGCCGCCGCGGCGATGGCGGCCGACGCCAGCCTGTCGGCGATGCGTCTCGAGTCGCTACGGGACCTTGCCGCCGCGGCCGCCGACCCGGATGCGGACGTCGATGCCGTGCTGCGCGCCAACTCGCGCTTCCACCACAACCTCGTCGGCGCCACGCACAATCACCAGCTCCTACGCGCGCTGCAAGGCGTCAACCTGCACACGCGCCGCCTGTACCGGCTGATCGTGGAGCTGCACGGCCGCCCCGACGAGATCCGTCACGACCACACGGACCTGCTCGAAGCGGTGGCCGCGGGCCGTGCCGACGTCGCCCGGCAGATCGTGGAGCAGGATCTCGAACGGTCCTACAAGTGGGCCTTCGATGCGCTGATGTCGGCGGACGTGCTGCAGTCCACCAATATCGGGACGGCCGTCGACAACGGCGATGACGAGGATGTCGACTGACCAGATGGCATCCCGGTAGACGGTCTGGACACGTCAGTTCTATTGGTCTAGTGTACTAACCAGTAGAACTGTCGTCTGATCACCGAAGCGGGGTGTCGTTGACCGTGCCCGACCCCCGCTCCGCCCCGAAGGTTGAAGCAACCTTCCCGGATACGGCATCAACGGTTCAAGCTTCGCGCCACCGCGGGGCGCGGGGGCGCGGGCGTTCGGTGCCGATGCTGTACGGGGCGGTGTCGCTGGTGCTGGTCGCCGGGGCGTTGACGTTCGCCCTGAGCTCGCCACCTCCGTCCACGCCCCCGCTGGCCGAGGTCGCCCCGGCGCCCCAGGAGCAGGTCGAGGTCGAGCGCGTCGAGCAGTCCAGTCGCTTCGGCGACGGCAACGGTGCCGGCGAGGGGGAGTGCGCCCCGGGCGACGAGGGCTGCGCGGGCGTCGGCGAGCAGCCCGCACTCGAGCCGACCGCCCCACCGACGGTCGTCGAGTCCTCGGCCCCGGGCTCGCTGCGCCAGTGCGTCAACGGTCCCGGTGGGCTGCGCCAGACCGCGGACCCACAGGCGCCACCGTGCAAGGTCGAGATCTTCGAGGGGGCCAACGGCGGGGCGACGTCACGGGGCGTGACCGCCACCACGATCCGCGTGGGGGTCCAGTGGCCGTTACGGGGCTACTTCGCGGGCGGCAACGACCTCGAGTCCGACCGTCGCGTGGCTGCGGCGTTCGCGAGCCACCTGCGCCGGCACTACGAGCTGTACCAGCGCTCGATCGAGTTGGTGTACGTCGACCGTCAGGAGAGTTCCGGTCCCGCAGCCGACCGTGCGTACGCGGAGGAGGTCGCGTCGCACGACCTGTTCGCGATGCTCGGTGGCGGATCGCCCACGTTGCTCGGAGCGCTCGCTGACCACGGGATCATCGCGCTGGAACCGGGACGCGTCGCCCGCAGCGACGCCGACGTGTACCTCCCGGGGCATGGCCTGGTGTGGGGCCTGTTCCCGTCCACCGAGCAGGCGCTGTCCGCGACGGGCGACCTCGTCTGTACCGCGCTGGTCGGCCGTCCCGCGAGCCACGGCGGCGCGGAGGTGGCCGCGAGCACCCGCCGGTTCGGGGTCGTGTCGCAGCGCGGGGCGAGCCGCCGGATCGACGCCGCGCCCCTGGTGCGGCGGCTCGAGGCGTGCGGGGCGCCGCTGGTCGAGCGCGAGTACGACCCGGCCAGCGACGACCTCGAACAGCTCATGCGCGCCCTCGAGGATGCCGGGGTCACGACCGTCGTCTGCGTCTGCGACGGGAGCATCCGCGACCCGACGGATGCTGCTGCGGTGATCGACTGGCAGCCCGAGTGGTTGCTGCCGGGGCTGGCCGGCTTCGCCGAGGTCGACCAGATCGACAACGTGGACCACAGCCAGCGGGGCCACGTCTTCGGGCTGACGCCGGACTTCCGGGAGCTGACCGACAGCGCCGTCGCCGGCCAGCCGAGCGTCGCGCTCGAGGAGCGCTACTGGTTCCACGTCCTGCGCGAGGAGGACCCGTCGTTCACGTTCTCGCGGATCAACCGGCAGCCTCCGCCCAAGGCGTACGACCTGTACGCGCAGATGCTCCTGCTCGGGTCGGGGATCCAGTGGGCCGGTCCGGACCTGACCCCCCAGACCTTCGCGACCGCCCTCGAAGGCCTGCGTTACCCGAACCCCGACGTCGGCGCCCCGCGCTGGTACCAGCCGGCCGTCGGCTTCGGCCCAGCGGACCGCACCTTCAACTCCGACTTCGCGCTGGCCTGGTGGTCGCTGCCCGAGGACGCCGAGACCACGGACGAGGATGGGCGCTTCTGCTACGTCGGCGATGGCCAGCGGTTCTCTGCCGGAGGGTTCCCAGCCGACGCCGACGAACTCCTCTTCGACCTCGAAGCGGGCTGCTCGTGAGCACGCCCCGTGAGGGCACACCGCCCGCGCGCCGTCGTGGACGCTCGGTTCCGGCCATCTACGGCGTGCTGTCGCTGGTGCTGGTCGCCGGGGCGCTGACGTTCGCCCTCTCCGCGCCACCTCCGAGCACGCCCCCGCTGGCCGAGGTCGCCCCGGCACCGCAGGAGGACATCGAGGTCGAACGCGTTGAGCAGTCCAGCCGCTTCGGCGAGGGTGGCGGGGGCGAGGGCGACTGTGAGCTGGGCGCCCAGGACTGCGAGGGGGTCGGCGAGCAGCCCGCGACGCAACCCACCGCCCAACCCAGCGTCATCGAGACGGCGCCGGGCGCAGGCTTCCGACGGTGCTACGGCACGCCGCCTGACCAGCGTCAGACAGAGGACCCGCAGTCGCCGCCGTGCATCTCCGAGGTGTGGTCTGGAAACAACGGCGGGGCGACCGCGTCGGGAGTCACCGCGACGGGCATCCGCGTCGCCGTGCCGTGGCGCGACCGGGACGACGCAGCCGTACGCCCCGCGATCGAGGCCTTCGCTCGCCACTTCAACCAGCACTACGAGCTTCACGGCAGATCGATCGAGCTGGTGTTCGTCGTGCCCTCGGCCAACACGTCGGGCGCGGAAGGTCGCCGCGCGTGGGCACGCGACCTCCTCGCGGTCGAACCGTTCGCGGCGCTCGAGCCCGCGACGGGCTCCTCCGGGGAAGCCGCGTACTACCGCACGCTCGATGACGCCGGGATCGTTGCCACGGTCGGCGACGTGGCCCAGGCCAGCGCTAGCCTTCCGAGCCTCGACGCGTACAGCAACGTCTGGTCCCTGTTCCCGACGACCAACGAGGCCCTCCGCACGTCTGGCGAGGTCGTGTGCCGCGCGTTCGTGGGACGGCGTGCGTCCCATGGTGGTGACGATGTCCGGCAACGGACCCGGCGTTTCGGCGTCCTGCAACTGGACCAGCACGGTGAGCGGGTCGATGCGAGCCCGCTGACGTCGCGCCTCGATGCGTGCCAGGCCCCCTACGGGACGTACACCGCGACCATGTCCGACGACGAGAGCATCGAGGCGGCTCTCCGCAGCATGCGCGGCGACGAGGTGACGACCGTCATCTGCGCGTGCTCGTCTCTGGAGGACAACGTCCCGCAGGCTGCGGATCGACTCGCTTGGGAGCCCGAGTGGTTCCATCCCGCGACCAACGATCACACGTTCTCGAACGGCACCACGCGCGGCTTCAACACGGCGCCACCGGCGCAGGTGAAGCACATGTTCGGGATCACCGCGCAGCTACGGCGTCCCGAGGCGACGACCGGTGCGGAGCGCGAGCGCCACGAGGAGCAGTACTGGTACCACGCTCTCCAGCGCGAGGCGCCGGGCAGCCAGTTCGACGGGGGCACCCGGTCGCGGCGGATGTACAGCTACTACGCACAGCTCCTGATCCTCGCTTCCGGCATCCAGTGGGCGGCGGGACCGGAGCTCACACCGGCGACGTTCCGCGACGCGCTCGAAGAGTTGGGTTACCCGAACCCACGCGTTGGGCAGGCCCCCTGGTTCCAACCATCCGTGAGCTTCGGACCTGCCGACCACGTCTTCAACTCCGACTACGCCGTGTTCTGGTGGGACGCGCCTGAGGTCGACGACAGCACGCACGTCAAGAACGGTCGGATGTGTTACGTGGGAGGCGGGACGCGCTACGAGACCGGAACGTTCCCCGAGGATCTCGACGACCGTCTGTTCGATCCCGAGGCGGGCTGCCGGTGACGATCAGGCTGCGAGCACACGCGATCACGCGCCCCGCCCCGGGCGAGTTGGTGAACGAGGACGCGTTCGTCGCCGAGGAGGCAGCGGGGCTGTTCGTCGTGGCGGACGGGCTGGCGGGGCGTCCCGCGGGCGAGGTCGCGAGCGAGGTGGCCGTGCGCGCGGTCTCACAGGCGCTCGGCGACGGGGCGATCGACGGCGTCGCGCCCGCGTCGCTCGCCGACGCCCTCCAGCGGGCCAACGACGCCGTCGTCGCGCGCGCCACGGGCGATCTCGACCTCGAGGGGATGGCTGCGGCGGTCACGGCGCTGCGCTTCCGCGAAAGCGCCAACGGCCGCCCCGCGTCCGTGGAGCTCGTCCACGCGGGCGATTGCCGCGCCTACCTCCTCCGTGCCGGCCACCTGACGATGCTGACCGTCGACCACCTCTGCGTGCGCGGCCGCACCCGGGTCATCACCAAGGTGCTCGGGCGCCGGCGCGACGTCGACCCGGACACCGCGGAGCACGAAGCACACCCCGGCGACCGCTGGCTGCTGTGCACCGATGGGCTCAACAAGGTCGTGGACGACGGCGAGATCCAGGCGTTGCTCGAGGACGCCAGTGATCCCGTCGTCGCCGCAGGCGGCCTGCTCGACGCGGCCCGCGCAGCCCACACCCCCGATGACGTCACCATCGTCGTCATCGACGTCGGGACGCCGCGACATCCGTGAGCAGTTGCGCCCGGTATCTCGGTCAGAACTGCTCACGGATTCTGGGGTACGGGCGAGCGGGGCGGGGGCTCCGCACCCGCGCCCGCGCTCTCGCCCCGCATCCCGTCGACGTACGCGGCGGCCTGGAGCGAGAACATCGCCGCGTAGTGGCCACCGAGGCGCATCAGCTCCCGATGTGTGCCCTGCTCGATGACCTGCCCCTCGCGCAGCACGACGATGCGGTCGGCATTCGCGACGGTCGCGAAGCGGTGCGAGATCAGTACGACGGCGCGCCCCGCGAACAGCGCCCGCACCTTCTCGAACAAGGCGTGCTCGGCGATCGGGTCCAGCGCCGCCGTGGGTTCGTCGAGCACGAGGAACGGGGCGTCGCGGTAGAAGGCGCGGGCGATCGCGACCCGCTGCCACTGGCCGGTCGACAGGTCGGTCGCGCCGAACTCGCGCCCGAGCACGGTGTCAAGTCCCTGGGGCAGGCCGTGCAGGAAGTCGGCGCCCGCAACCGTCACGGCCTCCTCGACCCCGTTGTGTCCGTCGCCCCGCTCGACCCGCCCGAAGCGGACGTTGTCCGCGGCGGACACCTGGTAGTGCAGGTGATCCTGGAACACGATCGCGGTGTGCTCGGCGACCGCGCGCGGGTCGAGCTCGGCCGTGTCGACCCCGTCCCACGACACCGCGCCTTCGTCGGGCACGTACAGCCGGGCCAGCAGCTTGGCCAGCGTGGTCTTGCCCGAGCCGTTCTCGCCGACGAGCGCGACCACCTCCCCAGCCGAGATCGCCAGCGACACCTCCCGCAGCGCGGGCTGCTCGGTGTCCGGGTAGCGGAAGGTCACGTGGTCGACGGTCAGGCGCTGGAACGGGGCGATGCGCTCGAAGTCGTCCGGGTGGTCCGCGTTGAGGTCGAGGAACCACAGCAGGTCCTCGAGGTACAGCGCGAGGTCGGCCACGCGGGTCACCGACCCCAGCGTGCTCTCCCAGTTCCGGCGCGACTGCTGCATCGCGACCAGCGCCGCGGTCGCGCCGGGCAGGCCGATGGTCCCGCGGAGCAACAGCACGAGCAGGACCAGCAGCGCCCCGCCGAACACCGCTCCGCCGACCGCCGTCCCGACCAGCCCACGGCGCACGCTCGCTCGCTGGACCTGCGACCGAGCCCGGTGTTCCTTCGCGATGAGGTCGTGCAGGCGCCCCAGCAGGTGGCGCGCGAGGCCGAACGCGCGTACCTCCTTGGCCTCGTCACGGCCGACCAGCAGCCGTCGTACGTACTCGAGTTCGCGCATCGTCTGCGCGTACGCCACCGCCTGCTCGTACTGCTGGCGGGCCGAGCGCAGGGACGCGACCGCGCCCGGGACCGCGGCCAGCGCAACGAGCACGAGCAGGACCGGGTCTATGGTCACCAGCGCCAGCGACACGCCGGCGGTGGCCAGCAACCCGCCGGGGACCCCGATCACCGCCTCGGGCAGCGCCATCACCGAGCTGGACTGGTTGGCACGGGTGAGCCGGTCGAAGAACTCGGGGTGCTCGAACGCCTGGAGCTCGACGTGGGCGGCGACCTCGGCGACGCGCACCTGCACCTCGCGCGTCACCGCGAGCCGCAGGTCGTGGCTGGCCAGGTTCCGCGCGATCTGTGCGGCCTGGAGGACGAGCGTCACCAGCGCGAGCGGGACGAGATCGGCCAGGACCGCCCCGACGGTGCTACCAACGGCGGCCGCCTCGAACACCGAGCTGGCGGCGCGGCTGGTCTCGAGGACGAACGCGCCCAGCCCGACCGCGGTCAGGAGCTGGGTCGCGGTCGTCAGCGCGAACCGCCCCGGTGAGACCGACAGGATGATCCGCAGCGCCCGCCAGGTCAGGCGGGGCAGCTTGCGCCAGGACCGCTCCGGCAGCGCACCTTGCCGCAGCAGCCGCCCGATGGCGATCCCGCCTGGCCCTCCGCGAGGCACGAACCCCTCCTCATCCTGCTTCGGACGTTACTCCTCACCTCGTCACGCGTTGTCCCTGATGGCGGCGTTCGCCGCCGCGCACATCGTAGCGAACCGTTGACGTACCGTTGGGCCTTGTCTAATATCTTAGAGTTCCACCGATGAGATGAGAGCCGCCGTGTCCACGACCCAGGCCAAGTCGACCGAGATCGTGGCACCCGGCGTCGCCACCGACGCGGCACGGTCGGGCACGAGCGATGCGGTCGTCGCGGTCGTCGTCCCGCTGGACGTCGCCTGCGCGACCCACGTCGGCTACAAGCGCGAGCACAACGAGGACCGTCAGCTCGTCGACGAGCAGCGCCGGCTGTTCGCGGTCGCCGACGGGATGGGTGGCCCGCCGGCCGGCGAGGTCGCCAGCGCGCTGACGATCGCGGCGCTCGATGCGACCGTGACGGTGGACGCGCTCACCGGCGAGGTCGAGTGCCGGACGCTGGTCGACGCCATCGACCGGGCCAACCGCGACGTCCTGGACGACGCGTCGGAGCACGAGGACCGGCAGGGGATGGGCTCCACCGTCGTCGCCTGCCACGTGACGTGGGACGGCATCGCGGTCATCGCGCACTCGGGCGATTCCCGCGCGTACCTGCTGCGTCACGACGCCGTGGCGCGCTTGACGCACGATCACGTGCGGGTCGCGAAACGCCGCCGGCTGCTCACCCGTTGTGTGGGGCGACAGCGGGGAGCCGCGCCCGACGTGATCGAGGTGGTCACTGAGCCGGGTGACCGGTTGCTGCTGTGCAGCGACGGGCTCACCGACATGCTCGAGGACGGTGTCATCACGTGGCTGCTCCGCAGCGCGCAGGCGGCCCAGGACGCGGCGGACCAGCTCGTCGCGGCTGCCCTCGAGGCGGGTGGGCGCGACAACGTCACCGTGATCGTCGTGGACGTCGATCACCAGCAGAACGAGCAGCACGACCAGCAGGGTGAGCGCCACGTTGCGGACGCGTGAACATCTCGGGGGATCGCTTGACCGAGCAGGAGTGACGTAGTACCACATCGAATTTAAGATACCAGAAGGACCGTAACAGGATTGCGGTCAGGGAGGCGAGGCAAGCGTGAGCACCGTCTGGGGGCCGCTCGCGGGAGCGGTACGCGGCGTGCGCGAGCACCGCAACGAGTTGATCGCGCTCGCTGCCGTGGTCGCCCTGCCGTTCACCCCGATCTTCGCGGACAAGGCCCCCGTCGGGATCCTCCTCGACGGGCTGGCCGGCGGGGCGCTGCTGATCCTCCACGCGGTCGCGGTCGTGCTCGTGTTCCGGACGGGGCGCTTCCTGCACCTGGCACAGGTGCCGATGGCGCTGTTCAGCGCGACGATCTTCACCGGCCTCACCAACGGCGCCCCGCTCCTGCGCATGGTCCGTGCCGCGTGCAACGCGTGCGTCGGCCCCCAGCCGGGGCCGCTGGCGACCTCGATCAACTTCTGGATCGCCACGGTCATCACCGCCTCGATCGCGATCGGTGGGGCGGCGTTCCTCCAGGCGACCCTGTTCCGGCGCTTCTCCCGTGCACCCCGCCTGATGCCGACCCTCGTCACGATCTTCCTCGGCCAGGCGTTGATCGCGGGCCAGCGCCGCCTGTTCGAGGAGATGATCCCGGTCGACGCCGCCGAGGGCTCCGCGGCGCAGCAGCAGGCAGCCAACGTGGCCGTGGACCAGTACGGGGGGCCGGTCGACACGCCGTTCAGCTTCGAGTGGACCGTCGGCGATGTCACCCTGGCGACCCACGAGGTGCTGGCGCTGGTCCTGGCGGTCGTGGTGCCACTGGCCATCGCCGCGTACCTGCGGTTCTCCACGGCCGGCATCGCGATCCGCGCCGCCGCCGAGAACCCCGACCGGGCCAACACGCTCGGGCTGGACGCCAACGGGGTCACGACGCGGATCTGGGCCATCGTCGGTGGTCTGGCCGCGGCTACCGGCATGATCATCGCCTACGCCGACGGCGCGCAGGTCTCGGCCAGCGAAGGCATGGCTGGCACGCTGCCGATCGGGCCGCTGGTGCTCGTGCTGGCGATCGCGGTGGCGGGGCGCCTGACCAACCTCCCCTTGACCGTGGCCGCCGGAGTCGTGCTGGCGCTGGTCCGGACCGCCACCCAGTGGTCGTTCGGCTCGACCGCCCCGTTCGACGCGTTGCTCGGCGTGGCGGTCGCGGCGCTGCTGCTGCTCCAGCGCGAGTCCGCGGAACGCACCGACCGCGACGCGCAGGCGTTCCTCGAGCTCGCCCGGGAAGCGCGCCCGATCCCGCCGGTCCTGCGCTCGCTGCCCGCGGTTAGGACGTGGACCCGTGCCGGCCTGCTCGTCATCGCGGTGTTCGTGCTCGGCGTGCCGTGGATCGCCACCCCCGGCCAGACCGACCTCGCCGGTACGTTCCTCGTCGCCGCGATGGTGGGGCTCTCCCTGCTCATCCTCACCGGCTGGGCCGGCCAGATCAGCCTCGGTCAGTGGGGTTTCGCGACCATCGGAGGCTGGACCGCCGCAGTCTCGGGGCTGCCGGTCCCGCTGGCGATCGTCCTGGCCGCGGTCGTCGGGGGGATCGCCTCGGTCGTGGTCGGCTACCCGGCCCTGAAGCTGCGCGGCCTGCAACTGGCCATCGCCACCCTCGCCTTCGCGTACAGCGCGGCGCTGGTGTTCACCGACCCGAGGTACCTCGGCGGCCAGCTCCCGGACACCGTGCCCGGCAGCTTCCTAGGGGT
>DASWKO010000121.1:0-9557 GCA_036396595.1 Nitriliruptorales bacterium
ACACCGAGTCCACGCCGAAGCCGATGTGGTGCAATCCCGGACCGTTCCTGTCCAGGTACCTGGCGATGGGGGAGTCCTCGCGGGTGGCCTGGAGGAGCTGGATGTAGACGCCGTTGACGTTGATCATCGCCTCCTCGACGCCGTCGGACTCGACCGTCTCGCGGTACTCGGGCTCGAGCCCGAAGGCGCGCTGCCAGAACTCCAGCGCCGCGTCGAGGTCGGGCACGGCGATGGCGATCTGATCGATCCGTGTGACATCCATGAGACTGCTCGCTCGGTCCGGGGCGGGGAGTGGTAGCGCAATCGTGCCACGTCTGGCCCGGGGATCAGCCGGCCACGTCGATGAGCTGCCACGCGCGGTCGACGTGGCGTTGCTCGGTCCGCGCCTGGCCGACCGCGACGCGCACGAACCGGCGGCCGTCGGGCAGGACGCTCGGGGTGACGTAGACGTCGCCGGCGGCGTTGAGGTGCCGGGCCACGCGGTCGGTCGCGCCGTCGCCGTCGCGATGGACGAAGCACACCAGCGAGAACGCGACCGGCGCGACCAGCTCGAAGCGCGGGTCCGCGGCCAGCCGGTCAGCCAGGCCCCGGGCCATCGCGACGTGCTGACGCAGCATCGCTCGCAGCCCGTCCGTGCCGTAGGACCGCAGGACGAACCACAGCTTCAGGGCCCGGAACCGTCGCCCGAGGGGGAGGTGCCAGTCGCGGTAGTCGATGACCGCGCCCGACTCCGTGGCCTCGTTGCGCAGGTACGGCGGCGCGATGCTCATCGTGTCGATCAGGGGCCTGCGGTCGGCCACCCACATCACCGAGCAGTCGAAGTTGGTCAGCAGCCACTTGTGGGGGTTGAACACGTAGCTGTCGGCCAACTCCACGCCATCGACGTGGTGGCGGAACTCCTGGCACAGCATCGCGCTGCCGGCGTACGCCGCGTCCACGTGGTGCCACAGCCGGTGCCGCCGCGCGACCTGCGAGATGCTGCGCAGCGGGTCGACCGCCGCCGTCGCCGTGGTGCCCACGGTGGAGGTCACCACCGCGGGGACCAGGCCGGCCTCGAGGTCCGACTCGACCAGCCGCGCGAACTCCTCCGGCCGCAGCGCGTAGGCATCGTCCACGTCCACCAGACGCACGTGCCGGTAACCCGCGACCTTGGCCCCCTTCTCGATGGACGAGTGCGCCTGCGCAGAGCCGTACGCCACCAACTCGTCGGTCGAGGCGCCCCGCTCCACCGCGCGCTGCCGGGCCACCACCATGGCGGTGTGGCTCGCCTCGGACGCCGTGCCCTGGATGACGCCCCCGCCGACGCCCGAGTCGGTGCGCCACGCGCCCGGCAGCCCCATCGCGTCGACCAGCCAGTCGAGCACGTGGTTCTCGAGCTCCGTCGCGGCCGGCGAGGTCCACCACATCATCCCGATCTGGCCGAACCCGGCGGAGGCGAGCTCGCCCAGTATGGCGGGCAGCGAGGCGTTGGCCGGGAAGAACCCCATGAACCCCGGGTGCTGCCAGCCCAGCAGCGCCGGCTCCACGACCCGTGTCAGGTCCGCCAGCACGTCGTCGAAGTCCTCGGGTTGGGCCGGGGCCGCGTCCGATAGCTGCGAGCGGACCCAGCCGGGCTGGACGTCGGGCACGATCGGGCGCTGCTCGACCGTTTCGAGGTGGTCGGCGATGAGGTCGACCAGCGCGTGGCCGTGGCGCCGGAAGTCGTCGAACGACATCGGATGGTCGGTCACGCGTGCATCCTGCCTCTGCGGGCCGGGCAGCGTAGGCCGCAGGCAACGCCGCCCTGTTGGCCCGGTTCGCGGCTGCTCCCGATGCGTCCCTACGATGCGGCCGACATCATCATCGCACCCCACGCCGCAGGAGGCCCCCCATGTCCGAGGGAAAGACCGACGTCGTCGTCATCGGCTACGCCCGCACCCCGGTCGGCAAGTTCGGCGGGGGTCTCAGCTCGCTGTCCGCGATGCAGCTCGGTGGCCACGCCATCAGGGGCGCGCTGGACGGGGCTGGTATCGACCCCGACGCGGTCGGCTACACGGTCATGGGCCACGTGCTCCAGGCCGGTCTGGGTCAGATCACCTCGCGCCAGGCCGCGGTCGAGGGCGGCATCTCGATGAGCATCGCCGCCGAGACCATCAACAAGGTGTGCCTGTCCGGGATGACCGCGATCAGCCGCGCGCGCGACCTCGTGCGCCTGGGCGAGTTCGGCGTCGTCGTCGCCGGCGGGATGGAGTCGATGTCCAACGCGCCGTTCCTGCTGGACAAGGCGCGGTTCGGCTACCGCATGGGCAACGGCGAGCTGATCGACGTGATGATGCACGACGGTCTGACCTGCGCCTTCGACAACTGCGCCATGGGGCTGGCGACCGACCAGTACCAGCTGGACAAGCCCCAGCTCGCGTCGATCTCGCGCGAGCGTCAGGACGAGTGGTCCGCCCGCTCGCACGAGCGCGCCGCCACCGCCTGGAAGGAGGGCAGCTTCCAGGGCGAGGTGGTGCCCGTCTCGGTACCGCAGCGCAAGGGCGACCCGGTCCTGGTCGAGGAGGACGAGGGCATCCGTCCCGGCACGACCGGTGAGTCGCTGGGCACGCTGCGCCCCGCCTTCACCAAGGACGGCACCATCACCGCCGGCAACGCGTCACAGATCTCGGACGGTGGGGCGGCCCTGATCCTCACCACCGCCGACCAGGCGAAGCAGCTCGGCGCCGAGCCGCTGGCGACGATCAGGAGCTGGGGCACCGTGGCCGGTCCCGACGCGTCGCTGCACCTGCAGCCCGCCGAGGCGATCAGGAACGCCGCCGCCCGGATCGGCGCCGACCCGGCTGGCTTCGACCTGTACGAGATCAACGAGGCATTCGCCTCCGTGGCGATCGCCTCGACCGACGACCTCGGACTGGACGAGGACAAGGTCAACGTCAACGGCGGCGGCGTGGCGCTGGGCCACCCCATCGGCTGCACCGGAGCGCGCATCGTCGTGTCGCTCATCAACGAGCTGCACCGTCGCGGTGGCGGCTCGGGGGCGGCCGCGCTGTGTGGCGGCGGCGGCCAGGGCGACGCGCTCATCGTCGAGGTCTGAGCGGTCCCTGACGTTGGCTGTGGATGTGGACGATCTCGTGACGCGGCTGCTCTCGGGGGAGCGGCGGGCGGTGCCACGGGCGCTGACCGTCATCGAGGACGGGGCGCCCGAGTCCCTGCGGGCGCTGGTGGCGGGGATCTACGCATCGACGGGCTCGGCGCGGGTGATCGGCATCACGGGGTCGCCCGGCGTGGGCAAGTCGACGCTGACCAACGCGGTGGCCGCCGACCTGCGCGAGCGCGACCTGACCGTTGGTGTGCTGGCGGTCGACCCGTCATCGCCGTTCTCGGGCGGGGCGTTGCTGGGTGACCGGGTGCGCATGCAGTCGCACCACGCGGACCCGGGCGTGTTCATCCGCTCGATGGCGTCGCGCGGGCACCTCGGCGGACTGTCGTTCGCGACCCCCCAGGCCGTGCTCGTGCTGGACGCGGCCGGCTTCGACGTCGTGATCATCGAGACCGTGGGGGTGGGGCAGTCCGAGGTCGAGATCGCCGCCACAGCCGACACCACGGTGGTAGCGCTCGCGCCAGGGATGGGTGACGGCATCCAGGCCGCCAAGGCGGGCATCCTCGAGGTCGCGGATCTGTTCGTGATCAACAAGGCCGACCACCAGGGGGCCCGCCGGCTGGAGTCCGACCTGAAGGGGATGCTCGAGCTCGGTCACGCCGTAGGCGACGAGCGGTCCTGGCAGCCCCCGATCGTGCACACCGTGGCGACCCAGCCGAAGGGCATCGACGAGCTCGTCGCCCGGATCGACGAGCACCACGCGTACCTCACGGGATCAGGGGACCTGCTCGCGCGCCAGCGCGCACGGGCACTGCACGCCGTGCGCGAGATCGCGCTCGAGCGGGTCCGTGCCCGCTTCCACCGGCTGGACGACGCTGGTGATCCGCTGCTCGAAGCTCTGGCCGGCCGGGTGGCGGCGCGCGAGCTCGACCCCTACGCGGCTGCCGACGAGCTCGTGGCAGCGGTCGGGGCCTGATGCACAGGAGCCGACCGGGACGTGAGCGGCGCACCGTCTTGCCGTACCCTCGGCCGGGTCGGGCCCCGCGCACGTGCCTCGTCACGTGCGACGATGGGGCGGGATCCCGGGACCGGAGACGATCGTGAGCCAGTGGGAGCAGCGCTACGAGGACTGGAAGCAGCGCTACGCGGCAGCACCCGAGCGTGACGCCGACTTCACGACCATGAGCGGGATCCCGCTGGAGCCGCTGTACGGGCCGCACAACACCCAGATCGACCTCGAGCGCATCGGCTACCCCGGCTCCTACCCGTACACGCGCGGTGTGTACGCCTCGATGTACCGGACCCGTCCGTGGACCATCCGACAGTTCGCCGGGTTCGCGGACCCCGCCGAGACCAACAAGCGCTTCCATGACCTGGTCGACGCCGGTCAGCACGGGCTGTCGGTCGCCTTCGACATGCCCACGCTGATGGGCCTGGACTCCGACGACCCCCGCTCGCTCGGGGAGGTCGGCCACTGTGGCGTCGCCGTCGACACGGTCGGGGACATGGAACGGGTGTTCCAGGGCCTGCCGCTCGGCGAGCTGACCACCTCGATGACCATCAACGCGCCCGCGGTCACGCTGTTCTGCATGTATGCGGTCGCCGCCGAGCGCCAGGGCTGGGAGCTGAAGGATCTCGGCGGGACCCTGCAGACCGACATCCTCAAGGAGTACATCGCCCAGAAGGAGTGGCTGTTCCCGCCGCGGCCCCACCTGCGCCTGATCGGCGACCTCATCGAGTTCTGCACGCGCAACGTCCCGCGTTACCACCCGATCTCGATCAGCGGCTACCACATCCGCGAGGCCGGATCGACCGCCGCCCAGGAGCTCGCGTTCACGCTGGCTGACGGGTTCGCCTACGCCGAGCTCGGGCAGCAACGCGGCCTGCACGTCGACCAGTTCGTGCCGCGGTTCAGCTTCTTCTTCGACGCCCACATCGACTTCTTCGAGGAGATCGCCAAGTTCCGCGCCGGCCGCCGGATCTGGGCGCGCTGGATGAAGGAGCGGTACGGCGCGACGCACGAGAAGGCCATGCTGATGCGGTTCCACACCCAGACCGCCGGCGTCAGCCTCACCGCGCAGCAGCCGGACAACAACATCGTGCGGACCGCGATCGAGGCGCTGGCGGGCGTGCTGGGGGGGACCCAGTCGCTGCACACCAACGCGCTCGACGAGGTCCTGGCGCTGCCGTCCGACCACGCGGCGATGGTGGCGTTGCGGACCCAGCAGGTCATCGCCGAGGAGACCGGCGTGACCAACGTCATCGACCCGCTCGGAGGGTCGTGGTTCGTCGAGTCGCTGACCGACGAGATCGAGCGGCAGGCCGAGGACTACTTTGCGCAGATCGAGGCCATGAGCCCGGACGGCTCGATCCTCGAGGGCATCCTGTCGGGCATCGAGGACGGCTGGTTCATGTCCGAGATCGCCGACGCCGCGTTCGACTTCCAGAACCGGGTCGAGAAGCAGCGCTTCAAGGTCGTGGGCGTCAATGCCTACGAGGAGACCGACGAGGACGAGCTCGAGATCATGCGCATCAGCCACGAGGTCGAGCAGCAGCAGAACGCCCGGCTGTCGCAGACCAAGGCCAGTCGCGACCAGGCCGGGGTCGCCGCGGCGCTGGAGGAGCTGACCCGATCCGCTGCCTCCGACGACAACCTCGTCCCGGTCATCATGGACGCCGTGCGCGCCGATGCCACCGTCGGCGAGATCAGCAAGGCACTCCAGGCCCAGTGGGGCACGTACACGGAGACCAGTGTGATCTGACGTCGGGCAGGTTGCGTGGCTCTGGGGTCGGCATCCGTCAGACTGGCAGGGTGTCCGCTGCACCCACCACCCCTCGCACGCTGGCGTCGGACCTCCGTCGCCTGCGCACCGCGCTGCCGTGGGGCGGTTCGCGCAGCTCCGAGTGGCCGCCATCGCCTCGACGCGCCCGGACGACCTCGACCGTCCGCCGGGTGGTGCTGGTCGCCCTGGCCAGCCTGCTGCCGGTCGTGGTGCTGTCGGTGGTGCTGAACGCGGCCCTTGCGCGCACGGCGCAGGTCACCTCCGATCTGCGCGACCACGTGGGGACATCGATCACGCCGGTGCTCACCGCGACCGACGAGCTCGGCGAGGCGGCGGTGCTGCTCGACCGGTTCTTCGCCAGCGGCGCCGACCACGACCGGGCCGCCTTCGCCGCGCACACCCGCCGGGTGGACTCCGCGTTCGTGGCCCTGCGCGACGAGCGCGACCGGCTCGGCGAGGGCGCCAACCTGGTCGAGGCGGCCTGGAGCTCGTGGCTGTTCGTGCGCGACACGGTCACCGCAGCCGATTTCACGGTGCCGGAGAGCCCTCAGGCACGGACCGGCCTGCTGGCCACCCTCAGCACCGTGCTGACCGATGTGCGGGGCGACCTGCGCGGCCTGAGCGAGCGCGCCGCACGCGACGTGGTGGACCTGGCCGACGACGCCCAGCGGACCGCGACCGGCATGCAGGTGGCGCTGGGGATCGGGTTGGTGCTCGCGGTCGTGTTGGGGGCGGTCACGCTGGTCTGGCTGGTCCGCGACCTGCGTCGTGGCATCGGTGCCCTGGTGGAGGGCGCCGAGCGGATGACCGAAGGCGCGCTCGACCACCGGGTCCGCGAGGATCTGCCCGGAGACCTCGCACCGGTCGCGCACGCCTTCAACGAGATGGCACACCGCATCGAGCAGCAGCGCACCGAGCTGCACGGCCTGGCCAGCAACGACGGCCTCACCGGACTGCTCAACCGCCGGTCGTTCCAGGACGAGCTCGAGGCCGAGTTCGAGCGCAGCACCCGGTACGGGCACCGGACCGCCGTGTTACTACTGGACGTCGACCACTTCAAGCGGGTCAACGACACGCTCGGACACCCCGCTGGCGACGCGGTGCTCAAGGCGGTGGCCGAGCAGGTCACGGCGGCGGTCCGCGGCGTGGACCGGGTCGGGCGGTGGGGCGGGGAGGAGTTTGCGATCTTGCTGCCGGAGACCGAAGAGGAGGCGGCGCGTCGGGTGGCCGAGCGCGTGGTCGACCTGGTCGCCGCGCGGGTCGTCCTGGTCGAGGGACGGCGCGTGCAGGTCACGGTCAGCGTCGGTGTGGCGGTGCACGACCCCCTCGACCGCCGCGTGAGCAGCGCCGGCGAACTCGTCGCGCTGGCCGACGCCGCCCTGTACGAGGCCAAGGAGTCCGGCCGCAACCGCGCGTGCCTCGCGGTCGTCCCCGCCTGAGCGGTCCGTAGACTCCGCACGTGCCCGTCCTCGTCACCCGCGCCCACACCACCCTCGGCCAGCTCACGGTCGCCCGTGTGCTGCGCTCCGGGGGGGAGGTCCGGGCATTCGTGACCGGCGCGGTCGACGTGCAGGCGCTGCGCGGAGCGGGAGCGATCGTGGCGTCGGGCGACCTGCTGGACGAGGGTCACCTCGAAGCCGCGATGGAACAGGTGCACACGGTCGTGCACCTGGGACGTGGCCTGCTGGCCCCGTCGGCCGATCTGGTGGTCGAGGAGGCAGCGACCGTCCTCACGGCAGCCCTGGGCGCGGGCGTGCAGCGGCTGATCACCACCTCAGCACCGGGCGCGGCCCCCGGCGTGATGGACCGGTTCAGGGCGGCACTCGGCGAGGTCGAGCAGCTCTTCGCAACCGCGCCGCTGCCGTCGGTGGCACTGCGGACGTCGCTGGTCGACACGCCGGCCTTGCGCGACGCCCTGGCTGGCGTCCGGTCACCGGCCTCGACCCTGGCGACCGAGGTGGCGCCGGTGCGGGTCGAGGATGTGGTCGAGGCGCTGTGGTTCCTCGACGACATCCGGGCCACCGCGCACGAGGGCCACGTGGTCCTCGCCGCCCCGGGGCCCGAGCGCATGTCGATCGCCGACTACCTCGATCGGGCGGGCGTCGGCGCACCGGGTGCGGTGGGCCGGCTGGTCGGTCGGGTGTGGCGCGACCCGGCCACCCAGCCGCTGCTGGCAGGCGGGCTGCCCGGTCCGTGGGTGCCCGAGGCCGAGTGGCCCAGCGTCTGGGAGCTGGCCGGGATCGAGCCCCAGCCGGTCGCCGCCTGACACGGACGTGTCCCCGCGAGCGCCCGCTGCGTGACGTCGGCGTGTCAACCCTGCCCCATGGCCCTCATGGACCGACCGCGATGAGCCGAAACAACTAGTGACTGGTGCGGCGGCCCGCCAGGCCGGCGCCGGACACGAGGGGACAGACGTGACCACTGCCGTCGACATGCTCCGCCGCCTGGCCCGCCGGTCGCCCGTTCCGCTGCCAGTGCTGCTGCTGGTCGCCGTGGCACCCCTGCTCGTGGGCTTCGACATCGGTCCGGCGCGCGTGTGCGGCGAGGCGCTGGAGGCGGTGGCTCTACCCGACGGCCGCGAGCTGTGCACGCACGGTGCGGACCCTGAGCCGGACTCCGCCGGCGGTCCCGGGGACTACACGATCGCCGGGGCCAGCGTCGCCGGAGACCCGGTCGCAGCGGACCCGGTCCAGTGCTACGACGACGGCCGCTCGGGCACGCGCGTCCAGGTCCTGTACGCCCACGAGGCGGGCACGTCCGACCGCTCCGCCGAGCTCGACGCCGACCTGCGCCGCTGGGTCGGCCAGGTGGAGTGGACGGTGTCTGCATCGGCGGCCCAGACCGGGGGCCGGCGTCACGTCCGTTTCGTCACCGAGGCCGGCTCCGCGGGCTGCCAGGTGAGCCTCCCAGCGCTCCGACTGCCCGGCGGCTCTCTGGCGAGCTTCGAGGCCACGCTGTCCGCGCTGGCGGACGCCGGGTACGTCCGCAACGACCGCAAGTACCTCCTGTTCGCCGACGTCGACCACGGCGCCTGCGGCCTGGCGACCGTCCCGAACGACGACCGCAAGGCGGCGGACAACCGGGCCAACACGATCGTGGGCTACGCGCGGGTCGACGCCGACTGCTGGACGACGGGGGACCGGGGTTACTACTCGGTCGCGGCCCACGAACTGATCCACACGCTGGGAGGGGTGCAGGCCTCCGCCCCTCACGCGACCGATGCCCGGCACTGCACCGACGAGTACGACGTCCTGTGCTACGCCGACGGCCCCGGTGTCACGACCCAGCAGGTGTGCCAGGACGACGACGACACCACGACCGGCGACGCCGACCGCTACAACCGGCTGCTCGACTGCGGGCACGACGACTACTTCCACACTTCGCCGGGTGCGACGAGCTACCTGGGTCGGTACTGGAACACCGCCGACAGCATCTTCCTCAGCCAGCAGACCTCGACCGGAACGGGCGCATCCGGGGCGTCGCGCAACGTCGCTGCGGACCCGCAGGGTCGACCGGTCGCGTGGTCGGGCCACCTGGGCTCGGCGACCATTCCGCTGCTGCCCGACGCGCACGGGTGGGAGAGCTGCGACCTGCCGATCACGGTGCGCATCGAGGAGCAGATCGCGTCGTCCGGCGGCCTGACCGGCCTCCTGGGAGGCGGTGCCGACACCTCCGTCCGCCGTGCTTCGGTGCAG
>DASWKO010000122.1:0-3713 GCA_036396595.1 Nitriliruptorales bacterium
GGCGTGGTCCGCGCGCGCGGACCGTGCCGACACCGGCCACGACCGCCCCGATCGCGGTCGCCATGAGCGCGCCGCGTGAGCCCGCCAGCCACGCCCCGGCCAGCCCGCAGCCCGCCAGCACGACGCCGATCCCGGCCACGAACCGGCGCCCGACGCCGGCCAGCCCCAGCCCCAGCACCCCGAAGCCGCCCATCAGCATGGCGGACTGGTTGTGCCACGACAGCGGGCGCCACAGGGGCACCCGCCCGATCATCGAGTCGCCCCACCACGCCAGGAACGAGCGGTAGAAGTAGGCCCCGAACGCCAGCCCGAGCAGCCCCAGCAGCGCGACCGGGCCCCACGTCCTGCGCCAGATGCGGTGCGCAGCCAGGCCGCAGATCGGCACGACGGTCAGCACCAGGGTCGTCGACACCCACTCGTTGCGGTCGCCGGCGAAGGCCAGGGCGAGCACCAGGCCGACCGTGTACAGCCCGAGCGACCACCGGACCAGCCTCGGCAGGTGGCGGGCCTCCAGGACGGCGACCGGGCTCGCCAGCAGCACCAGGCCGCTGGCGAGCTGGAGGAAGCGCGCCTCGTTGCCCCCGTCGTGCGTGGACATCCACAGCAGCATCGCGACCAGGGGCACCAGCGCGACCAGATCGCCCACGAACCGCCGCTTGGTCGCCGCGTCCGAAGCCAGGAAGGTCCGGACCTTGGCCCGTGCCTCCTCGACGGACGCCCGGAACTCGTCGGTGCCGCCCACCTCGGAGGCATCGGGCATGGTCTGGTCGTCCACGGGTGGCCTGTCGGGCGTCGGTGCCGGGCCCGACCGTGTCGGGCGCCCACCGAAGCTACCGGTGCGGACGGTCGCCTCCCCACGACGCTGTGTCGGGACCCTGGCGAACGCTCGACGGGGGAGAGGGGCGGTAGCGTGCGCAACGTCCGGGCGGTCGCAGCGAGCTGAGGCGGAGGGAGCGTGGGGCTGGAGGCGTGGCTGACGCTGGCGGTCGTGGCGGTCGTGGTGGGCCTGCTGGTCGGCGAGCTGGTCTCGCCGGTGGCGGCGATCATCGGGGCGGTCGTCAGCCTGCTGCTGCTGGGGGTGCTCGACGCCGAGCTTGCCTTCGCCGGGTTCAGCAACCGCGCCACGATCACGATCGCGGCGCTGTACGTCGTGGCTCGGGCGGTGCGAGCGACGGGCGCGGTCGACCTGCTGCTGGCGCGCGTGCTGGGACCGGGTGACGGCGACCGCCGCGTCCTGGCGCGGCTGGTCGCCCCGGTCAGCGCGACCAGCGCCTTCCTCAACAACACCCCGCTGGTCGCCACGCTGGCGCCGATGATCCGGTCCTGGGCCGCGGCGCGTAGCCGCCCGCCGAGCCGCTACCTGATGCCGCTGTCGTTCGCCGCCATCCTGGGCGGCCTGGTCACGACCATCGGCACGTCCACCACGCTGGTCGTGTCCGGGCTGGTGACCGACCGCGGGCTCGAGCCGTTCGGGTTGTTCGAGGTCACCCCGGTCGGGCTCCCCGCCGCGATCCTGGGGGGGCTCGCGATCGTGCTCCTGGCACCGAGGTTGCTGCCCGATCGCGAGAGCCCGGCGGGCGACGTGGCTCTGATGGGGCGCGAGTACACGTTCCGGCTGCGCGTGGCCGCGTTCGGGCCGATGGACGGCGCGGCGGTCGTGGCCGCGGGCCTGCGCAACCTCGAGGGCGTGTTCCTGTCCCGGGTGGACCGGGGTGGCCAGGAGATCGCCCCCGTCGCGCCGGACCACCTCCTGCTGGGTGGTGACGTGCTGACCTTCGTGGGTCAGGTCGACCACGTGCGTGACCTCGAGCGCATGGCCGGCCTGGAATCGCCCGAGCTGGAGCACGTCGAGCGGGTCGGTGCCGACGGGGGCCACCGGTACTACGAGGTCGTCGTGGGGGCGACGTCACCGCTGGCCGGACAGACCCTGAAGGAGACCGGCTTCCGCGAGCGCTACGACGCCGCCGTGGTCGCCATCCACCGGGCGGGCGAGCGGGTGGATGCCAAGCTCGGTCAGGTCCAGCTCCACGTCGGCGACGTGCTGCTGGTGCTGTCGGACCCGGGCTTCGGGGCGCGCTGGCGCGAGCAGCGCGACTTCCTGCTGATCAGCGAGGTCGGGGCGCGACGCGAGGCCGACCCGGTGCGCTCGCGCGTCGTCGCGCTGATCGTGGGGGTGATGGTCGTGCTGGCCGGCGCCGGTGTCGTGCCGATCCTGCACGCCGCGCTGGGAGCCGTCGTGGCGCTCCTGGTCACGCGCGTGATGACGGTGGGGCAGGCGCGCGACGCGGTCGACCTGGACGTGGTGCTGATCGTCGCGGGCGCACTCGGCCTGGGCAACGCCGTCGAGACGTCGGGTCTGGCGGGAGTGGTGGCGGACGGCATCCAGTCGGTGGGCGGGTCGTCCGGCGGGTTCGCTGCCCTGGCGACCGTGCTCGTCGGCACGCTGGTGCTCACCGAGCTGATCTCGAACACCGCCGCCGCCGCGCTGATGGTCCCGATCGCGCTGGACGTGGCCGACCGCGTGGGCGCCGACCCCCGCGGGTTCGCCGTCGGCGTGGCGATGATGGCCAGCGCCAGCTTCCTCACTCCCGTGGGCTACCAGACCAAC
Organism: Nitriliruptorales bacterium; assembly: GCA_036396595.1. GTDB lineage: Bacteria > Actinomycetota > Nitriliruptoria > Nitriliruptorales > Nitriliruptoraceae > DASWKO01. The sequence goes on from DASWKO010000122.1 coordinate 2,609, forward strand.
ACGATGGTCTACGGCCTCGGCGGCTACCGCTACCTCGACTACTGGCGCCTCGGCCTGCCGATCACCATCTCGGTGTTGGGGACCACGCTCGTCGCCGTCCCCATCATCTGGTCCGTCTGACCCGGTGGGACGTGGGAGCACACCCGACGGTCAGGGGGTGGGGGTCAGGCCGAGGTTGGCGTGGATCTCGCGGGTCGCCGTGCTGCGGTTCAGGGTGTAGAAGTGCAGGCCCGGGGCGCCGGCCTCGAGCAGGTCGTCGCACAGCCGGGTCGCCAGCTCCACGCCCACGCGGCGGACCTCGGGCTGGTCGTCGGCGATGGCGTGCAGCCGCTCACGCAGGTCGTCGGGTACCGAGGCTCCCGACATCTGGGCCATGCGCTCGATCTGACCCACGTTGGTGATGGGCATGATCCCCGGGAGGACCGGCGTGTCGCAGCCGAGCTCGGCGAGCTCCTCGACCATGCGCACGTAGTGCCGTGCCTCGAAGAAGAGGTTGGTGATGCCGAAGTCGGCGCGGGCGAGCTTGGCCGCCAGGTGGCGCCGGTCGGCGGCGACGTCGGGGTTGGCGGGGTGGCCCTCGGCGTGGGCGGCGACCCCGATCGAGAAGGCGCCCTCGCCGACCTCGTGGGTCAGCTCGACCAGCTCGCCCGCGTGGGTGATCTCCTCGACGACGTCGGCCGGGTCCACGCCCCGTGGCGGGTCGCCCTTGAGGCACAGGATGTTCTCGACGCCCGCGTCCCGGTAGCGGGTCAGGATCGTGCGCAGCTCGTCGCGGGTGTGGTCCACCGACGTCAGGTGGGCCATCGGGGTCATCGACGTGTTGCGCAGGATGTCGACCACGATCTGGTGGGTGCGCTCGCGGGTGGAGCCGCCCGCGCCGTAGGTGACCGAGACGAACGAGGGCCCGAGCGGCTCGAGCTCGTCGAGCGCCTGCCGTAGCTGCCGGTCGCCCTCGTCGGTCTTCGGCGGGAAGAACTCGAACGAGAAGGTGCGGCCGGCCGCCAGCAGGTCGGCGATGCGGGTCACGGGCGCTCCAGGCGAGGGCGGGGGAGGCAGGCGAGTCGCGAGGCTAGCGCCGGACATGGGAGGGCCCCGGCTCAGGAGG
>DASWKO010000123.1:0-8386 GCA_036396595.1 Nitriliruptorales bacterium
GCGGAGGGAGGGGCGCGCCGGGGGCCGTGACGCAGGTTGCAGTTACGGGGTACCGGAGTCGCGGACCACGGGGCGCCCCTCCCGTGGGTGTGCCAAGCGCACGGACCACGCGCCGCCCCCCCGAGGACGTGCCAAGCACGACTCACGTCAGAACCTGGGTGGGCGCCGCTCGCGGACGGCGGCCAGGCCCTCGATGACATCATCCGTGGTGTAGTCGATGGCCTGCACCTGGGCTTCCCGGCGTAGCTGCTCCTCGAGCGTGTTCTGCGGGCTCATCCGCAGGGACGCCTTGAGGCGGCGGACGACCCCCGGTGCGGACGCAGCGATGTCCGCCGCCAGTTCGAGTGCCCGGTCGAGGACGTCGCCGGCTGGCACCGCTTCGAGCCCCATGCCGTAGCGGGCCGCGGTCTCCCCGTCGATGAGCCTCCCGGTGTAGAGCAGCTCGGCCCCGCGCTGAGCCCCGGCTGCGCGGGGCAGCAGCCAGGAGCCGCCCATCCCCGGGTGCAGCCCCAGCTTGGCGAAGTTCAGCCCGAGCCGGGCGTCCTCAGCCAGCACGAGCAGGTCGCACCCGAGCGCCACGCAGAAGCCGGCACCGATCGCGTGCCCGTTCACCGCGGCGATCAGGGGGACAGGGAGCCGGCGCAGGGCGAGGAAGCGCGAGTAGAACGACCACATCGCGTCCTCGGCCGACCAGCCCTCCTCGCGGGCGCGTCGGGCGTACTCCTCGAGCATGTCGAGATCGCCGCCGGCTGAGAAGGCCCGGCCGGCGCCGGTCAACACCGCGACCCGCAGCCCCTCGTCGGTGGCGAGCTGGTCGAACGTCGCCTCGAGGGCTTCACCCATGTGGACGGTCATGGTGTTCAGCCGGTCCGGGTCGTTCAACGTGACCACGGCGATGCCGTCGTCACGTCGGTCGACCTCGACGAGTGTCATGCGTCCTCCTGTGGGCTCGGCAGGTCCGCAGCGTCGTGATGGCTGGTGAGACGGGATGTCAGGACCGGCAGTCGCAGCGCCCCCGGCGCGTGGGCGGGGACGGCGGGGGATCGCGGGGCCACCGGGGTGATCCGCTCGTAGCCCGACCCCATCGGGGGCCGGGGGTCGGGCTCGCCCCGGTTGGGCCAGAACGCCATCGCGCGCTCGGTCATCGCGGTGATCGTGAGGCTCGGGTTCACGCCCAGGTTGGCGCTGATGGCCGAGCCGTCGGCGATGTGCAGGCCCGGGTAGTTGTGTACCCGGTGGTAGGGGTCGATCACGCCGTCATCCGAAGTCTCGCCGATCGTGCAGCCCCCGATGAAGTGGGCGGTCGTGGGCACGTTCATCGTGACCTCGTTCCACGCGCCCCCGGGGAAGCCGTCGATCTTCTCGGCGACCCGCCGGGCGACCTCGTGCCCCGCGGGGATCCACGTCGGGTTGGGTTCACCGTGGCCCCGGGTCGAGCTGAGCTTCGAGCCGAGCCAGCCTTCCTTGTGGACCACCTTGATGCTGTTGTCGAGGCTCTGCATCACCAGCAGGATGATGGTCCGCTGGCTCCACCGTCGGGCCGACAGTGAGCGCAGGAACACGATCGGGTGGAGCAGGATCTGGAGCAGGAACTTGACGAACCGCGGCAGCTTGCCACCGCCGTCGACCATCAGCGTGGCCAGCAGCCCCATCGCGTTGGAGCCCTTGCCGTACCGCACCGGTTCGACGTGGGTGTTCGCGTCCGGGTGGATCGACGACGTGATCGCGATACCGCTCGAGTAGTCGATCCTGGCGTTGCGCGCTTGCGCGCCCAGGATCGCCTCGGAGTTGGTGCGTGACAGCTCGCCCAGCTTGTCCGACAGCGCGGGCAGGCGACCCTCGGCCTTCAGCCGGTGCAACAGCCGCTGGGTGCCGAGCGCGCTGGCCGCCAGCACGACCTGCTCGGCCCGCCACACCCGGCGCCCGTTGTTGCCGCGTGCGCCGGGTGGCTGGGTGGCCAGCTCGAAGCCGCCTCCTGGCAGCGCCACCAGGTCGCGGACCTCGTGCTCGGGGTGGACGACCGCGCCATGGCCCTCGGCGAGGTAGAGGTAGTTGGTCGTCAGGTCGTTCTTCGCGCCGTGACGGCACCCGGTCATGCACTCGCCGCACCGGATGCAGCCCACGCGGTCGGGGCCTTGGCCGCCGAAGTACGGATCCGGTACGCGCTCGCCGGGCCGGCCGAAGTACACGCCCACCGGCGTGGGATGGAACGTGTCGCCGACCCCCATGTCGTCGGCAACCTCCTTCAGGACCCGGTCCGCTGCGGTCGTGAACGGGGTCTCGGTCACGCCGAGCATCCGCTTGGCCTGGTCGTAGTACGGGGCCAGCTCGTCGCGCCAGTCCGTGATGTGGGCCCACTGGCGGTCGTCGTAGAACGGTTCGAGCGGTTCGTACAGCGTGTTGGCATAGACCAGCGACCCACCGCCGACGCCGGCACCTCCCAGGATCAGGACGTCCTTCAGCAGGTACAGCCGCTGGATGCCCTTCAGGCCCAGCCTGGGCGCCCACAGGAAGTTCCGGGCGTCCCACGAGGTCTTCGGCAGGTCGTCGGGGCCGAACCGACGGCCCGCCTCCATCACGCCGACCCGGTAGCCCCTCTCGGTCAGACGCAGCGCCGACACGCTGCCGCCGAAGCCGCTGCCGACGACGATCACGTCGTAGTCGAAACCGTTCATCGTGCGCCTCGTCTCGAGCTGAACGTCGACTGAGCTTCAGCCCATCCGCTCGGACTGCAGGACAGCAGACAGGCGCCGCATCGACACCACGCCGAGGAGCCCCGCGTCACCCATGACGGGCAGGTGCCGGAAGTTGCGGTCGATCATCACCTGGAGAGCCGCACCGGCCTCGTCGTCCGCGGTGGCGGTGATCGGGTCCTCGGTCATCCAGTTGCCCACGGTCGAGGCGTGGCTGTCCACGCCGGCCGCTGCGGCGCGGAGCAGGTCGCGTTCGGTGAAGATGCCGACGAGTTCGCCGGACTCGTCCTCGACGCAGACCGAGCCGATGTGGCTCTCGTACATCCGCTTCGCGGCCATCGCCAGCGGTTCGTGCCGCTCGACCGTGGCGGCCTCACCTTCGATCAGGTCACCCAGTTTCGGCATCAGGTCCCCACGCGAGCGGTGAACCCGCACGCTAGCAGCGCCCCGCGTGCCGGTGCAGGCGACTGACCGGGGGCGGGCGGTAGCCTGCGTGCGCACGCACCACTCGACCGGGAGCACGAGCCTGAGGCGCAGCCGTCCACGCCTGCTCGTGATCGCCGCGATCGTCGCGTCGCTGCTGGCGACGTCCGCGGAGGCCTCGGAGCTCGGGCGGGCACGGGAGCGACGGGCCCACCTCCAGCAGCGTCTCGACGTGGCTGCCACGGCGCTGAACGAGCTGGACGTCGAGCTGGCCGCCATCGAAGCCGAGCGCGGGGCGTTGCAGCGCCGTCTGGACGATCTGCAGCAGCAGCTCGATGCGGCGTCGGACCGCATCGCTGGTCGTGTCCGGTCGCTCTACAAGCACGGGACGGTGGATCCGGTGACGGCGCTGCTCGGGACCGGCGATCCAACCGCCGCGCTGGACCGCGCGACGATGGTGGCCCGGCTCGTCCGAGGTGACCAGGTCGCATCGGAGGTCGCCGTCAACGCGCGCACCGAGGTCGAGGCGACGGTGGCTGCCATCGCCGACGCTAACGCCGAGCTGGACGCCGCTCTGTCGCGGTACCAGGAGCTGGTCGCGCAGCTCAACGCGGATCTGACCGAGGCGCAGGCGGTCGAGGCCCGACTCGAGGAGGTGGCCCGCGAGCGGGCGGCTGAGGAGGCACGGCGGCAAGCCGCGGCCCGCGCCGCCCGAGAGGCCGAGCGGCAGGCCGCGATCCGGGCCGCGGGCGGGTACGCGTGCCCGGTGGCCCAGCCGCGCTCTTTCACCAACTCGTGGGGTGCGCCCCGCTCGGGTGGCCGCCGCCACCAGGGGATCGACATCCTCGCGCCGTACGGCACTCCGGTGTACGCGATCGTCGGCGGCACCGTCGACGTCCGCTCGCCTGGTCGCCTGTCCGGCCGCTGGATCATCCTGCGGGGCGTCGACGGCACGAACTACCACTACATGCACCTGCAGAGCTACACCGTGGCCAGCGGGGCCCGGGTGTCCGCGGGTGCGCAGATCGCGACCAACGGCGACACCGGCAACGCCCGCGGAACCCCCCACGTGCACTTCGAGCAGCACCCCGGTGGGGGCGCGCCCGTCAACCCGTACCCGTTGCTCAAGCAGATCTGCGGCTGACGGGTGACCACCGGGCTGCTCGTGGTCGGCCACGGTTCGCGCCTCGAGCGCGCCGCCGAGGAGGCCGACCTGCTGGTGGGCCATCTGCGCGAACGGCTCGGTGACGTGCCCGTCGGGGTCGGGTGGCTCGAGAACGCTGAGCCGTATGCCGTCGACGCGGGTCTGGCGATGGTCCGTGAGCACGGGCTCGTGGCTTTGGTGGTCCAGCCCCTGCTGCTGTTCTCGGCCTACCACGCCACCAGCGACCTCCCCGACGTGGCGGCGGGGATCGACGCGGCGGATCCACGCGTCCGGGTCGTCACGGGACGGCCGCTGGGGGTCGACGCGCGGTTGCTGGCCCTGGCGGCGCAGCTGGTCGCTGGTGTGGACCCGGAGCCCGCATCGAACCATGCGCTGCTGGTCGTCAGTAGCGGGACCTCCGATCCCGACGCGCTGGCACAGGCCCAGGTGGCGGCCCGCCAGCTCGCCGCGCTCACGGGCCACCCGCACGTGGCTCACGCCCTGGCGACCCTGTCGGGCGGCGACATCGCGGTGGCGACGGCGACGCTGGCCGTCGCGGGTGCCTCACAGGTGACGGCGATGTCCTGGAGCCTGCTGGCTGGCCGGCTCGTGAACGAGGCGCAGCGTCAGGTCGAGGAGGCCGCCTTCGATGCCGGTGTCCGGGTGGCGTTCGCCGGCCGCTTCGGACCCGATCCGGTGGTGGCCGACGTGCTCGCCGACCGGTTCCACGAGGCGCTCGGCACGTAGTGCGGCTACGTGATCAGGCCCTCGGGCTGCTCGCCGCGCAGCACCCGGCCCACGTTGTCGAGGACGCGCCCGAAGATCGCGCCCACCGCCTCTGCGGTCGACCCGGCGATGTGCGGCGTGAGGGCGATGGCCTCGATGTCCAGCAACGGGTGGTCGGCCGGCGGTGGCTCCTGGCTGAAGACATCGGTCGCGGCCCCGTGGAGCTGCCCGGCCCGCAGCGCCCCGGCGACGGCGTGCTCGTCCCACACCTCGCCGCGAGCAGCGTTGACGATCACCGCCGAGGGCTTGACCGTGGCCAGCCGATCGGCGTCGACCAGGTTGCGGGTCGCCGCCGAGAGTGCGATCGCCAGCACGATCACGTCGGCCTGTCGGAACAGATCGTCGAGCTGCGACCAGGTGACGCCCAGCTCGACCTCGCGCTCGGGCGCGCGTCGGGTGCGGGTCCAGTAGCGCAGATCCACGTCGAACGCGGCGAACCTCGGCGCGCACGCGACGCCGATGTCGCCCATCCCGATCAGCCCCACGGTCTTGCCGCGCAGCTCGTAGCGCGGGACGCCGAGCTGCTCGAACCGACCCTCGCGCAGCCCACGATCGGCCTCGGAGGTCCTGCGCAGGGCCGAGATGGTGGCCCAGACGCACCATTCGGCCACGCCGGCGGCGTTCAACCCCGCACACGACGCAACCGGCACGCCAGCCGCGGCGCACGCCTCGACGTCCACGCTGTCGAGTCCGGCCGCGGGGACCTGCACCAGCCGGCAGGTGTCGGCGATCACCTCCACGATCTCGGGCGTGACTCGATGGGTCCCGCTGAAGTCCGCGATGACGATGTCGGCCCCGCGGCACGTCTCGATCGGGTCACCGATGTCGAGCACCGCCCGGACGTCGATGTCGTCGAACCGACCGCTGACGGACTCGGCGGGCAGGGGTGACAGGATGGCGAGTCGTCGCACGGTTTGGCCTTCCGTGTTCGCGTCGAGGGGATGCGCCCGGCAGACTACGGGGGCGAGCGGAGCGCGGGCGACCACGACGCCCGCCAGAGAGGCGCAGCTCACAGGATGAGTCCGACATGAGCCCGACATGAGCACGACCACCACCACCACCACCACGACGACCGACCGCTCCGAGAAGGCCGGCCTGAGCCGGGAGCAGCGCAGCAGCGTCGTCGTCCGCTTCGCGGGCGATTCCGGCGACGGCATGCAGCTCACGGGCGACCGGTTCACCCAACAGAGCGCGGTCGCGGGCAACGACCTGGCGACCCTGCCGGACTTCCCGGCCGAGATCCGCGCCCCCGCGGGCACGCTGCCCGGGGTCAGCTCGTTCCAGCTCCACTTCAGCGACCACGAAATCCACACGCCCGGCGATCAGCCCGACGTGCTGATTGCGATGAACCCGGCGGCCCTGGTCAAGAATGTCGTGGACGTCGTCCGCGGCGGGACCATCATCGTCAACACCGACGGGTTCACCCGTGGCAACCTGAAGAAGGCCAACCTCCAGACCGATCCGCTCCAGGATGGCACCGTGGCGGGCTTCAAGGTCCACGAGGTCGCGATCACCGACTTGACGACCCGCTCGGTCGAGGACCTGATCGAGGCCAAGGAGATCACGAAGCAGGAGGCTCAGCGCGCCAAGAACATGTTCGCGCTGGGGCTGGTGAGCTGGATGTTCGGCCGCGACATCGACCCGACGGTCGCCTGGCTGGAGAAGAAGTTCAAAGCCGTGCCCGCGGTCGCCGCTGCCAACGTTCGGGCCCTCAAGGCCGGCTACTACTACGGCGAGACCGCCGAGGTCTTCCAGCACGTCTACGAGGTCAAGCCCGCCAAGCTCCCGCCCGGTCGCTACCGCAACGTCACCGGCAACCAGGCGCTGGCCTACGGGATCATCGCCGCGGGCGTGCAGTCCCACCTGGACGTGTTCTACGGCAGCTACCCGATCACGCCTGCCTCCGACGTGCTGCACGAGCTGTCCAAGCAGAAGCACTTCGGCGTGCGCACGTTCCAGGCCGAGGACGAGATCGCGGCGATGGGCTCGGTTCTCGGCGCCGCGTTCGGCGGGGCGCTGGCCGTGACGGCCTCGTCCGGGCCGGGGATCGCGCTGAAGACCGAGGCGATGGGGCTCGCGGTCGCCGTGGAGCTGCCGCTGCTGGTCATCAACGTCCAGCGCGGCGGACCGTCCACCGGCTTGCCGACCAAGACGGAGCAGGCGGACCTGCTGCAGATGCTGTTCGGGCGCAACGGTGAGTCGCCGATCCCGATCGTGGCCGCGCAGTCGCCCTCCGACTGCTTCTTCGCCGCGATCGAGGCGGCGCGTATCGCGCTCGAGTACCGGACGCCGGTCGTCCTGATGTCAGACGGGTATCTCGCCAACTCGGCCGAGCCCTGGCTGCTGCCGGACGTCGCCGCGCTCCCGGACATCTCCGTACCGTTCGCGGAGGCGCGCAGCGAGGGGGACGGCGCGTTCCTCGCATTCGAGCGCGATCCCGACACGCTGGCGCGCCCGTGGGCGATCCCGGGCACCGAAGGTCTGCAGCACCGGATCGGCGGGCTCGAGAAGGACGCGATCTCGGGCAACATCAGCTACGACGCGGCCAACCACCAACGCATGACCGAGTTGCGTGCCGCCAAGATCGCCGGCATCGACGTGCCCGACCTCGAGGTCGAAGGTGACCAGGGTGCCAGGCTGCTGGTGCTCGGGTGGGGCTCCACCTACGGGCCGATCCGGGGTGCGGTCAAGCGGCTGCGCGAGGAGGGTCGCCAGGTCGCCCGGGCGCACCTGCGCCACCTCAACCCGTTCCCCGCCAACCTGGGCGACGTGCTCGATCGCTTCGACACGGTGCTGGTCCCCGAGAACAACATGGGGCAGCTCTCGATGTTGCTGCGTGCCCGCTTCCTCAAGGACGTCAAGGGCTACAACCGCGTGACCGGGCTGCCGTTCGGCGCAGGCGAGCTCGCCGACGTCATCGCCGACCACCTCGATGCTGCTGACGGCAAGGACACCCCGTGACCGAGGCCACCGCGTTCTCGAAGAAGGACTTCACGTCCGACCAGGAGGTGCGGTGGTGCCCGGGCTGCGGTGACTACGCGATCCTGGCCGCCGTGCAGATGGCGCTGCCGGACATGGGCGCTCGTCCGCAGGACACGGTGTTCGTCTCGGGCATCGGATGCTCGAGCCGGTTCCCCTACTACATGAACACCTACGGGATGCATTCGATCCACGGCCGGGCGCCGGCGATCGCGTCCGGACTGGCCGTGACGCGCCCGGATCTGGACGTGTTCGTGATCACCGGCGACGGTGACGGGCTGTCGATCGGCGGCAACCACCTGATCCACGCGCTGAGGCGCAACGTCAACATCACCATCCTGCTGTTCAACAACGAGGTCTA
>DASWKO010000124.1:0-3028 GCA_036396595.1 Nitriliruptorales bacterium
CCGGCCGGTCCCCCGGCGGAACTCCCCCACCCAGCCGTTGTGCACGAAGGCCACGCCGTCGTGCGCGAACGGCGCGACGTTGGCAGGCCCGAAGGGGATATCGGGCGTGGCGCCGCGCACTGCCGCGAGCTGTACCCGCCCGGTCAATCGCGGTGCCAGGGACGCCAGGTTGGGGTCGGACCACGGGGGCGACGCCGTGACGTAGCGCAGCGGCGGCTGATCGATCTCATCCCACCAGGCGATGCCGGTGCCGTCGACGTTCACGCTGCCGTACAGCAGCTCACGGGGCTGGTAGCTGAGTACCTGCAACGACCTGGGTGGGTCGTAGAGCAGGGTCGACAGCGGCGCCGGCGGCCCGACGTAGGCAGCGAGCCGGCACATCTACGACCCGCCCGACGCCACGTCGTACGCGACCCGGATGCCCGCGAAGATCTGGCGGCGGTACGGGTGGTCCCAGTTCCGGTACGTGCAGCGGGCGAGCGAGGCCGCGAGCGCCCACGAGGCCCCGCGCAGCACCCGGTAGTCCCCGCCGAAGAACACCTCGGAGTACTCCGGGTACGGGAAGGGCGTGAAGCCCGGGTAGCCCTGGAAGGGGCTCGAGGTCCACTCGTAGACGTCGCCGACGAGCTGCTCGACCCCGTAGGCGCTGGCGCCGTCCGGGTAGCCACCGACCGGCGCCGGACCCGGTCGAACCAGCCCGACGTTGGCGCGCCGGGGGGTGGGCGGCTCATCGCCCCAGGGGTGGCGCCGGGCGCGACCCGCGGCCGCGTCCCACGCCGCAGCCTTCTCCCATTCGACCTCGGTCGGCAGGCGACCTCCGGACCACCGGGCGAACGCATCGGCCTCGAAGAACGTCACGTGCTGGACCGGTTCGCGGGGATCGAGCGCGAGTAGCTTGCCGAACCGCCTGACGCCCCACCCGCCGTCACCTGGTACCCACCCCTGGGGCCGACGGTGGCCGTGCTGGTCGAGCCACCGCCGACCGCGCTCGCTCCACAGGTCCGCTCGGGCGTACCCGCCGTCCTCGATGAACGCGTCGTACCGACGGTTGGTGACCGGGAACCGGTCGAGTGCGAACGCGGGAACGTCGACGACATGGCTCGGGTGCTCGTTGTCGTAGGCCCAGGTGCGGTCGTCGGTCCCGATCCTCGCCGGGCCACCGGGGACCAGCACGCGGTCCTCGTCGTCGACCTTGCGCGTGGGCTCGTTCGGCGGAGCCGGCAACGGGTAGGGCATGAGGTCGTCGCGCAACCCCAGGGCCTGGAGCATCGTCTCCTGGTGCTGGGCCTCGTGCGAGGCAATCATCCGGTACACGAAACCGTCGGCCAGCAGCTCGTGGTCCGGGGCCAGCTCGAGGCGCTGCAGGACGTCGACGACCTCGGCGCGGACACCGGCGAGGTAAGCCACGGCCGCCGCGCGGTCCAGGACGGGCAGCGCGCCACGGGTCCAGCGGGGGTTCTCGAACGGGTTGTACACCCGGTCCAGGTCGGGATCGGTCGGATCACGGCCGTCGAGCTGTCGCAGCAGCCACAGCTCCTCGAAGTTGCCGACGTGCCCGACGTCCCACACCAGCGGGCTCATGAAACGGGCGAACTGCTCGTGCAGCTCGCGGTCCTCGAGCGGGGCGATCAGCGCCAGCGTCCGCTGCCGGCGACGATCGAGCAGGCTCGTCAGCTCCCGACGCAGGGCGTCGGGCTCGGTGGGTGATGGGGAGCCGGTGGCGTTCAGCACAGGCTCACCGTAGGCACCGGCTCCGTGGCCCACGACCGCGCTGCAGCAGGGTCGGCGAGGAACAGCTCGCGCAGGTCGTCACCGGGACAGCGGCCGCGCATGGCGAAGCGGTCGACGAACGCCTCTGCCCGGCGGATGTCCGCTTCGTCCACGACGCCGCGCCCCAGCCGCCACGCACCCTCGATCGCGAAGGACCACGTCTCCACGGCCGCTGCGCACAGGGAGGCGTCCGTGAGGCCCACGTCGGCGGAGCGTGCCAGGAGCGCCGTCAGCCGTGGCCGCCAGGACTCGAGCACCCCCAGAACGTCGCGGCGCGCCCGGGGGTCGTACAGCAGTCCCGTGTACAGCACGACCGGGACCACGCGCCATCGCGCCGGTAGCGCGTCGATCGACCGCACCTCGAAGGAGCCGCGGGGCCGGACCTCGTGGAAAAGCGTCGTCAGGTGGTACGCCAGGTCAGCGGGGGTCGGGTAGCCGTGGTCCGGGTGCCCGTCCACGATCCAGTCCCTGAACGACCAGCCCGGCCGGGCGGGCGTGGCCTCGGTCCCTGAATTGACGAGGAGGACGTCGGCCTCGAGCGCCGCCCGAGCCATCTGGAGGGTCGGATCGGGCTCGCCGTCCAGCAGACCTGCCGGGAACCCCGTGCGCGTCCGATCGAGCCGGCGCCACAAGCCAGCCCTCGTGGACACCGGGCCGCTCGGGATCGCCGGACTCGTGGCGAACGAAGCGGTCGCGAGCGGGGCGACGAGGTTGGCGACGAGCCAGCGCTCGTCACAGGTGGCGCCGGCGCCGGCATCGAGGTTGACCTGGAGCGAACAGGTGTGGCGCATCATCGCGGCGCCCGCGTCGGATCGCGCCGCGAAGTACGACGCCATTGCCGTGTACCTGGGGGCCTGGAGCTGCTGTGGAACGTCGGCGACGTCGTGCCACAGGTCGATGCCCGCAGACACCAGCGCGGCGCCCTCCGCAGCGAAGGTGCGGGCCAGCTCCGACAGGACCTCCTGGACAGAGGCGGTTGCCGTGCTGGCGCCTGGCGAGCACGGGCCACTCACCTCGAGCTGGCCGCCCGGCTCGAAGGTGACGCGCGTCCGGTCGGGCAGTCCGAAACCCGGGAGCGCGGGGTGGTCGTGCGTCGCGACCACGGCGCGGTGGGCCTGCGCCCAGGCGCGCGAGATGGCAGCCACCTCGACGAGCGGGAGCCGGTGCGTGGAGCCGTCCGGGTCGGTCCTGACGGGTAGCACCTCGGCCTCGATGCCGGCGCCGTCGGGATGGTCGTGGCCGCGGCGGGGGTCGGTCG
>DASWKO010000125.1:0-5910 GCA_036396595.1 Nitriliruptorales bacterium
GCGATCGTGGTGGCAGCCGTGTTCCCGAGCGCGTTCTTCCTCGTGGCCCCGTACACCGAGTCGCTGTTCCTGGCGACCTCGGTGTGGGCGCTGGTCTGGGCACGTCGTGGGGGGTGGCGGTGGGCGGCGCCCCTGGCCGTCTACACCGGGCTGACCCGCAACGTCGGCGTCCTGCTGGCGCTCGCGCTGGCGCTCGAGGCCTGGCGGCAGCATCGTGAGGGGCGGGCGGTCGGAGGCTGGAGCCTCGCGGCGGTCGCGGGCGCCCCGGTGGGGCTGGGGCTGTTCGCCTTGTACGGGTGGACCACCTGGGGCGACCTGCTCGCGACCGTGACGATCCAGAGCGGGTGGCAGCGCGAGTTCACCTGGCCGTGGGTGACGGTGGGGCGCGCGATCGACGTGGCCGTGTCGACGCCCGGCCGGTACGCGACCGGGTACCACACCCTCGACCTGCTGGTGATCGTGCCGGTGCTGCTGGCGGTGTGGTGGTTGGTCCGTCGGGCGCCGCTCACCTACAGCCTGTACGCGCTGGCCCACGTCGGGGTGTGGCTGGCCTACCCGTTCGCCGACCGGCCGCTGATGAGCACGCCCCGGTTCGCGCTGGCCGTGGCACCGGTGTTCTGGGCGTTCGCCGTGTGGACCCGCCGCGACTCGCTCGCCCCCGCCTGGTGGGCCACCAGCGCCGCCCTCCTCGGCGTCCAGGCCCTCCTGTTCGTCGACTGGTACTACATATTCTGAGCCGTGCGTGCTCGCTGCGCTGCGCGCCACCGGCTACATATTCTGAGCCGTGCGTGCTCGCTGCGCTGCGCGCCACCGGCTACGTCTTTTGAGCCGTGCGTGCTCGCTGCGCTGCGCGCCACCGGCTACATCTTCTGAGCCGTGCGTGCTCGGCGCCGGATCAGACGGCGCGCTTGCGTGTCACCCAGTAGGACTCGAGGAGGTGGTGCCAGCGGCAGGTGCGGCAGACCTCGACGGTGTAGACCGCGACGTCCCCGTAGCGCTTGGACAGTCCCACCAGCGAGGCTCGCGGCAGCGCCCGGCCCGACGAGCGGGTCGGGCCCCGGCCGTAGAAGCCATAGGTCACGTGCGCCAGCGAAGCCGGGTCGTCGCACACGGGGCAGGGCGAACCGGCCCGGTCACCGATGTGCTCGCCCGCGCGCACCAGATCGGGGTGGGCATCGCAGACGTCGTCGCGGTTGCGCATGCCCTCGCGGTACTCGCGCAGCGTCGCCCGGCGGGCCATCCGGTAGTCGGTCCGCCCGTCCCGGCTCACGCCGCGTGTGCGCTGTCTCGGATCGATCATCGCCGCCAGGGTACGGCTCACCGCTGCACCGGTGAAGGGTGAGTGACACCGGGATTGCGATGGTCGCGCAACACGCTGCACCGAGCCGCCGAACCTGCTAGTGCCGGTCCACGGACGGTCGGCCCGTCCACGTAGGCTGCGCAGGTGACCGACCCTGCCGCCGATGTCGACCGCCACGCCCTACGCGATCTGCTGAGGCTGCCGGGGTTCCGGCGGTTGCTGGCGGTGCGATACCCGAGCCAGGCGGCCGACGGAGCGTTCCAGTTCGGCGCCGCCTTCCTGCTGCTGTTCACCCTGTCGCCGACCGAAGCGACCAGCGCCGGGCAGATCGCGCTCGTCATCGCCGTGACCACCCTGCCGTTCACCCTGATCGGGCCGTTCGCCGGCGTGCTCATCGACCGGTGGCGGCGGCAGCGGATCCTGGTCTGGACCAACCTCGTCCGCGTCGGCGTGGTGATCGTCGGCCTGCTGCTCGCCGGAGCGCCGGGCGGACAGGCGGTCTTCCTGGTGGCCACGCTGCTGGCCCTGTCGATCAACCGGCTGCTGCTGGCAACGCTCGGCGCGGTGACCCCCAAGGTCGTCCCGGGCGCTGAACTGGTCCCGGCCAACGCCATCGCCTCGATCGGCGGGACGCTGTCGTCGCTGCTCGGAGCGGTGGTCGCGGCCGGGCTGGCCGAGCTGATCGGCGAGGACAGCGGCGGACCGCAGGCCGTGGTCGTCCTGTCGGTGCTGCTCTACCTCACGTCGGTGTTCTGGGCCGCGCGCATCCCGGCCGACGCGCTCGGCCCCGACCTCGTCACCCCTCCACCGGCGCTACGCCGCAGCCTGCGCCGCAGCGCGCAGGAGCTGATCGACGGCGTCCGCCGGATCGCCGGCGCCCGGCGCGCGTGGGCGCCGATCGTGATGATGAGCGCGCTGCGCGGGCTGTCGGGCATCGTGTCCATCGCGGTGCTGCTCGTCTACCGCAACATCTACGGCGCGGGACCCGGCGAGATCGGCGTCGTGCTGGTGGTGTTCGGGATCGGTGCCGGCCTGGGTGCCGCCGGCATGCCGGTGATCGAGCGGCGGCTGGGGATGCGGCCCGAGACGGCGCTACGCCTGGCGCTCGGGCTGGGCGGGGCCGCAGCGCTCGTGCTGGCACCCGGGCTGGCCCGGAGCGCCCTGCTCGTCATGCACGTCGTGTCGGGGATCGCGTTCTCGATGGCCAAGATCGCCACCGACACGCTGGTCCAGAGCGCGCTGCCCGACCGCTACCGGGGCAGGGTGTTCGCCGCGTACGACATCCTCTACAACGGGGGGTTCCTCGTCGGGGCGCTCGTGGCCGCTGCCTTCCTCCCCGACGCGACCAGGGCCGAGGACCTGCTCATCGGCGTCGGCATCGTCGGCGTGATCACCGCCCTCCTGGCTCGCCGCTGGCTCGGAAGGATGCCACCTCCAGTGGACGTGGAGACCTGGGAGCAGGCCGTGCACGCCATCGACCCCGCGCCGTGAGCCTCCGGCCGCAGCGTCAGGCCATCTGCGACAGCACGCCCACCGCACCCACGAACATCGAGAACATCGAGAACAGCATCACCCTGGTCTGTTCGTTCATTCGCTTCTCGAACTCCGCCCGGAACGCATCGAAGCGCCCGTCGATCCGGCTCCCGAACTCCCTGAAGTCGCTCTGGGTGACCACCCGGAAGCTTTCGATCTCCGCACGAAGGCCCTCGATGTCGCTCTTGGTGACCGCACGGAAGCCCTCCATCTCCCCACGAAGGCCCTCGATATCGCTCTTGGTGACCGCACGGAAGCTCGCCATCTCCGCACGGAAGCCCTCGATGTCGGCCTTGGTGGCTGCACGAAAGCCCTCGACGTCGGCCTTGGTGGCTGCACGAAGGCCCTCGATGTCGGCCTTGGTGGCCGCACGGAGGCCCTCGATGTCGCCCTTGGTGGCGACGTCGGCCCAGCCGACCGGCGGCAGGTGGTCCATCAACGTCGTGGCCTCGTCCTGACCGAGCACCTGCTCCAGCCTGTCGAGCAGCGCCGCAGGCGACCTCGCGGTCGTGTGGAGAACAGGTCGTGTCGCGTGCGTTCGGTGATGGACATCGTGCCGGGACCTCGATCCGGTGACAGGGCCACCCTCGCCGATCTTCGGTGCGCGGTCCAGCCTGATGGGCCTGCTCCTGTGGACAACGACGAGGACCCGCGCGTTGACGGGTCCTCGTCGAGCCACGGTCGTCAGACCGTGGGCGTCAGCCGGTCATCCAGTCGGGCTTGCCGCCCTTGGTCTTCCAGAAGATCTCGGAGATCTCGTCGATGAGGTCGAGCAGCTTCTGGCCATCGGCCGGGTCGGCGGACTTCTTGGCGTCACCACAGGCCTTGGTCGCCCGCCAGAACAGGTCGTGCAGTTGCGGGTACTCCTCGACGTGCGGCGGCTTGAAGTAATCGGTCCACAGCACCCACAGGTGGTGCTTGGCCAGCTCGGCACGCTCCTCCTTGAGGAAGGTCGCGCGCTGCTTGAAGTAGGGGTCGTCGGAGTCTTGCGCCTTCTTGGCGATCTCGTGGACGGACTCGGCCTCGATGCGGGCCTGAGCCGGGTTGTAGACCCCGCACATCAGGTCGCAGTGGGCGGCCACGGTCTCGATGTCGCGGAACGGGTTGAGGGCCTGCAGCAGTCGCATGAAAGATCCTCGGTCGGTAGTTGTGAGGTCCGGGGGGACCCGGCGGGAGGCGTCCCCACCGCATGGGCTTGCGGCCGGGCACGTCCGTGCCGAGGCTACTAGCCCCTGTCGATCCGACGCGAGGCCAGCAGTGGGCACGAACGGACGCAACGCGTGGACGTGGCTCTCGCTCGGGCTCGGCGCCGCCTACCTCGGGGCACTGGCCGTGAACCGGTCGCTGCGCGACGTCCAGGGCCGCTCGATGAGCCCCGCGCTGGAGCCCGGCGATCGCATCCTGGTCGCCCCGGTCCCACCGGCGCGTGTGCGACGGGGGGCGGTCGTGGTCGTCCGCGACCCCCGCATGCCCGACCGTTGCACCGTCAAGCGACTGCGGCTGCACACCGAGGACGGACTGGTCGTCCTCGGCGACAACCCGTCCGCCTCCACCGACAGCCGCAGCTACGGTGCCGTGCCGTACGAGCTGTACGTCGGTCAGGCGGTCTGGCGCGTCCGGCCTTGGGGAGCGATCCCGACATGATCCGCGACGGTCAGCCCTGGCCGACGGCCTCGAAGGTCTCGGAAGCGATCGGGATCAGCAGGCCACCGGCGCGCGCCCGGCGCGCGCCCCGTGCCTGTTGGACCTCGACCCGGGCGCGTTCCAACTCCTCCGCCTCGATCTGCACGAACGCCTCGATGACCTCCGGGTCGAACTGCGTCCCTGCGTGGCGCAGCAGCTCCTGCATCGCCCGGTCGACCGGCATCGCCTTGCGGTAGGGCCGGTCCGAGGTCATGGCATCGAACGCATCGATGCAGCCGAACACCCGCGCGGAGAACGGGATGGCCGACCCACGCAGCCCGAACGGGTAGCCCCGGCCGTCCCACCGCTCATGGTGGTGCAGGATGACGTCGCGGGCGCCCTGGAGGAACGGGGCGGCCTGGACGATCTGCGCGCCGATCTCGGGGTGGCGCTTCATGATCTCCCACTCGTGGTCGTCCAGTGGACCCGGCTTGAGCAGCACCGAGTCGGGCACGCCGATCTTGCCGACGTCGTGGAGGCGGAAGCCCCACAGCAGCGCCTCGTCATGGGACAGCTCCGGGTCCAGCACCTCCAGCAGCCGGCGACCGAACGCCTCGACCCGATCGATGTGGCTGCCGGTGTAGCTGTCCTTCGCATCCACCGCGGACGCCAGCGACTCGACCGTCACCAGGTAGCCGTTGTTCACCTGTTCGAGCGCGTCGGTCAGCCGCTCGTTGACCTTTCCGACCCGCCGGTTGGCGTGCTGCAGGTCGTCGTTCAAGGTCCGCAGCCGGACCACGTGGTCGCGGGTCCGGGACACGAACTGGCGCTGGGCGAAGTGCAGGCCGAGGGCCGGCAGGATCAGCACGAG
Source organism: Nitriliruptorales bacterium (assembly GCA_036396595.1). Lineage (GTDB taxonomy): Bacteria > Actinomycetota > Nitriliruptoria > Nitriliruptorales > Nitriliruptoraceae > DASWKO01. The sequence goes on from DASWKO010000125.1 coordinate 5,328, forward strand.
CGTCCCCGTGACGTCCAGCGTCAGGTGGGCGTAGCCCATGATCCCGCCGAGCACGCCCATCCCCACCTGATGCGGGACGAGCCAGGCCAGATCCTCACGCCACACGTCGAAGGCCGAAGAGCCGGTCACCAGCCCGACTGCCGTCGCCACCAGCCAGGTGTCGATGGCGAAGAAGGCAGTGCCGCCGACGAGCCCACCGAGGAAGAACGCCAGCAGCTCGGGTCCACCGACGACCGCGACGACCTGCTGGGCCGAAGCGCCTGCCGCGAGCGTGGCCAGCATCAGCACCGCGCCGTTGAACAGCATCTGCCGCCCGCGAAGCCCGCGCAGCACCCCCCCGCCGACGGCCGTCGCTGCGGCCGCCAGCACGAGCGCGGTCGGGGTCGAGCCCTCCAGCATCGCCAGGGCCACGAGCGGCACGGCGGCCCACGACGAGTTGGCCCGGCCGTAGATCGATTCCGCGAACCACTCCGCCGCGACGGCGATCAGCGCGAACAGCAGCAGCTCGCCCGGCTCCCGGATGCCGGGCTCGAGCAACACGGAGCTGCCGCCGATCAGCAACGCCAGGATCACGGCAGCCGAG
>DASWKO010000126.1:0-2589 GCA_036396595.1 Nitriliruptorales bacterium
GTCGATCTTCGAGGGTGCGGACGAGGTCCTGGCGCTGCGCGTGATCGCTCGCCAGCTCCTCGGCTCTCAGCGGGGTGGCTGAGCCTCCCGGGACGCGTCAGGGGCTCCCGAAGGCCACGAGCCGGCGGCCGCGGTCGGCGAACACGTAGACCACGCCGTTGGCGACGGTCGGGGCGCCGAGGACGGGCTGCGCGAACCCCGTGTCGAGCCGGTCGGTGACCGTGCCGCTGCGGTCGAGGACGATCACGTGGCCCGCTTGCGTCCCCACGTAGATGCGGTCCCCGGCGAGCGTGGGTGCCGACGTGGCTCGGTCGCCGAGCGCGCTGGCCCAGCGCTCCTCGAGCGAGGCGAGGTCGAGGGCGACGAGGTCGGTGCCGCTGGTCGCGAACAGCGTGCCCCCGTCATTGGCGACGATGGGGTCGACCAGGCGGGGGAGGCGTTGGATCTCGCTGGCCGCGCCGGAGGCGAGGTCGAGCCGCTGCACCGCGGAGCGGCTCACGAGCACGACCTCGGCGTCGTCGACGATCACGGTGACGTCCACCGGGAGCGCGGTCTGCGTGTGCCACGCCATCCGGGGCCCGGTCGGAGACACCTCGACCAGCGCGGTCGTATCCCCGATGAGCAGCAGCCGGTCGCCGCCGAGCCGGTGCAGCTCGTGCCAGGAGCCGGCAGGGGAGGTGAGCTCGCCAGCGAAGGAGGCGTCGTCGAGCGCGTAGGAGGCGATCGTGGACGCGCCGGTCCCGGACTGCGTGAGTGCTGCGAGGTGGGTGGGTGTCACGGCGATCCCGCCCGGGTGGATGCTCCCGCGTGCCTCGATCCGCCAGACGAGCTGGCCCGACCGATCGAGCAGTTCGATCACGTCGCCCCGCCGCACGACGTCGCCGGCCGGCGTGGCCGCGACGTGGACCGAGCCGCGCACGTCGACCCGGACGCCACCGATGGGGTCGATGACCTGGGTGAGGGTGTCGGCCGAGTCCAGGACGAAGCCGTCGGCTCGGAGGTACGGCTGGGACCGGACCTCGGCACGCCGGTCCGGTCCGGGGATCGCGCCGGCCACGTCCAGGTCGAAGGCGATCACGCCGGTGTCGGCATCGATCCCGAACCAGCGGTCGCGGCCGAGTTGGACCACGAGGTCCCCGATCGCGGCCACGGTGACGGTGGGATCCACGCCGCGCTCCCAACGGCGGGTCGGACCGGTCCGTCCGATGTCCACGAGCCGGATGAGGGACCCGCTGGATGCGAGCACGCCACCGGGGCGGCTCGCGAGCACGTCACCGAACCCGGCATCGAGCACGATCGGGGTCGCCGTCCCCGCCCCGGGATCGACCAGGAGCGCCTCGAGCCCCCCGCGCGGCGGGGACGGCGGCGGTATCCGCAAGCCCAGCACCACGACCCCGTCGTCCCTCGGATGCAGCGCCACGACCTGCACGAAGTCGATCGGTGTGGTGGTGGCCTGTGCCACGTTGTGGACGCGCACGCCGTCGCGCGCTTCGAGAGCGACCCAGTCGCCAGCGAACGCGAGGATCGAGCCGGGTGGGAGCGGCGGGGACACCTGCTCGCGCGTGCGCAACTCGACCTCGTGGAAGACCGGATTGCCGACCCCACCGTTGGTTGACAGGAGCAGCCGGGACAGGTCGCCGCCGTCCCCTGAGCGGTACTGCGCCGACCGTCGTGACCACAGCCGGTGGCCGTCGTCGCGGTCGTAGGCCGCGATGCCGTGGTCGGGACCATCGGTCCAGCTCACGACGATCGTGCGCTCGTCCGCGGCAACGATGTGGCTCGGTACCCCCTCGGCTGGCTCGGTCGCCAACCAGCGCACCTCCTCACCTGACTGGGCCCCGAGCTCGGCAACCCCCGGCCCGAGCGGGAGCAGGATCCGGTCACCCACGAGCTCGGGGGTCTCACGCCCGACCTCGCGCTCCCAACGGACCTCCCCGGTGGTGGTGTCGACCGCGAGCAACTGGCCGCCGGCGACCCCGAGCACCAGGTCCCCGTACGTGCCGACCGGGACGACGACGGTCTCGCGGAAGACGTCGAACGACGTCGCGCCGAGCCGGTTGATGCTCCACAGGACCCGCTCGGGCATCGCGGCGTGTGTGGACGTCCTACCGGTGCCGTCGCCGCGCCAGCGGTCCGCGTGCACGATCTCCGGTGTCGGGCGCAGGAGCGTGAACAGACCCGCAGCCAGCGCGACCACCGTGACCGTGGCGAGGGTGTTGCGCAGCGCGTGGGGGTCGCGGCCAGGGGGTCGTTCCGTGGTCGTCGTCGCGCTGGCACGGACGGTTCGGGCGTCGGCGGTGTCCGGCGGAGGATGGGTGGCGAGCCGGTGCCCGCACGCGCCGCAGAAGCGTGCATCCGGCGTGGCGAGGCCACAGGCTGGACACGTGTGCACGCGCACCTCGGGAGGTCGGCTCACGTTCTGATCCCCAAGGTACTGCCGATGTGGACACCCCGGTTTGACTGCCACGATGCAAAGGCCACCGTCACGGTGGTGGAGACTCCGGTCCGGTGGCTCCGCTCGAGGGTCTGACCCACGGTTTGACTGACGCCGCGAGGCTGTCCTCTCTGTGAACTGTCGATCCTCACAGC
>DASWKO010000127.1:0-17274 GCA_036396595.1 Nitriliruptorales bacterium
CCAGGCGTTGGTCGACGAGCTGCACCGAGCTGGCGTGGACGCCCACCCGGGCACGCTCGCGCCGGAGGCGGTGCGTGCGCCGGGGGCCGACCCTCGGCGCCTGGCCGCGGTCAACGAGGGTCGGGCGCGGCCCCAGGACGAGGCGTCGATGGTGGTGGCCCACGAGACGCAGGCGGCGTCAGGCGAGCGCGTGCTCGAGGTGGGCGCGGGCCCCGGAGGCAAGGCCACCCACCTCGCGGCGATGGTGGGCCGGACCGGCGAGGTGGTCGCGGTCGAGCTGCACCCGCACCGTTCGCGCCTGGTCCGCGAGGCAGCGGCGCAGCTCGGCGTGACGTTGGACGTGCGCACCGGGGACGCCACGGACCCGTCGACCCTGGCCCCGCTCGGTGACTTCGACGCGGTGCTCGTCGACGCCCCGTGCAGCGACCTCGGGGTCGGCCGGCGCCGCCCGGAGATCCGGTGGCGCCGCCGCCCCGAGGACGTGGTCGCGCTGTCGGACCTCCAGCGCCGCCTGCTGCACCCGGCAGCGGACCGGGTCAAGCCGGGTGGCCGGCTGGTCTACGCGGTCTGTACGTGGACACGGGCCGAGACGGTGGGCCAGGTCCGGCGCCTGCTCGCGGAGCGTGACGACCTCGAGCTGGAGCTCGAGCGCCAGCTCCTGCCCGACCTCGACGGCACGGACGGGATGTACCTCGCCCGCTTCCGTCGCGCTGTCGCGTGAGGGCGGGTCGATGCCTGCGGCGGCGCGATGTGCCGGGCCACGCCTGCCGCCTGGGCTACGCTCGCCGACGACCACGGCCGCACCATCGACCCCGGGAGTTCCACCCGTGGACCTCCGGCTCGCCCCCTCCATCCTCTCAGCCGACTTCGCGTGTCTCGCGGACGAGATCGCCACGATCGCATCCGTGGCGGACCTGGTGCACATCGACGTGATGGACGGTCACTACGTGCCGAACATCACCATCGGGCCAGGTGTGGTGAAGGCACTGCGACCGGTCACCGACATCGCCTTCGACACCCACCTCATGATCTGCGACCCGCGCACCTACGCCCCCAGGTTCGTGGACGCGGGCAGCGACTCGGTGACCTTCCATCCGCTGGTCGACGACGATCCCGAGGGGTTGATCGACGACCTGCATCAGCGCGGCGCGCTGGTCGGCATCGCGGTCAAGCCAGGCGAGGAGCTGGAGTTGTTCGAGCACCTGCTGCCCGAGATCGACCTGCTGCTCGTCATGACGGTGGAGCCGGGCTTCGGCGGCCAGTCGTTCATGCCGGAGGTCCTGCCCAAGGTGGAGCGGGCGGCGGCGCTGCGGTCGCGTCACGGCTACCGCTACGCGATCGAGGTCGACGGCGGGATCGGCCCGGACACGGTCGGCCTCGCGGTCGCTGCGGGCGCCGACACGCTGGTCGCCGGCTCGGCGGTTTTCGGCCACGACGACCGCGTAGCGGCCGGGCGCGCCATCCTCGCAGCCGCCCGATCCGCGCTCGCGCGACGTCAGGCGAGCTGACGTGTCGGACGCGATCCTCATCGTCGACGACGACCCGGACATCCGTACGTTTCTCGAGGTGACCCTCGAGCTGGCGGGGTTCGAGGTCCAGGCCGGCATCAACGGGGCCGATGCCATCGAGAAGGCGCTGAGCGTGCAGCCGGCACTGATCGTGATGGACGTCATGATGCCGGTCATGGACGGCATGGAGTCGTGCCGCCGCCTGCGCGCCGACGCCCGGACCAGCCACATCCCGATCATCATGCTCACCGCACGTGCGCAGGGCACCGACAAGGTCGAGGGGCTCGCGGCGGGGGCAGACGACTACGTCACCAAGCCGTTCGATCCCGACGAGCTCGTCGCCCGGGTCGAGGCGACGCTGCGGCGCGCCGGGCAGATGAAGGCGGTCTCGCCGCTGACCGGGCTGCCCGGCAACGCGCGTATCGAGGGCGATATCGCGCGCCGGGCGGGCACCGGCGAGCGGTTCGCCCTGCTGTATGCGGACCTGAACAACTTCAAGGCCTACAACGACCACTACGGCTTCCTGCGCGGCGACGACGTCATCAAGACGCTGGCCAACGTGCTCGCGGACGTGGGCAACGAGCACGGTGACGACCAGACCTTCATCGGCCACGTCGGGGGCGACGACTTCGTCGTGATCTGTGGCGCCGAGCAGCTCGAGCAGATCGCCGCGGAGGTGTGCCGCCGGTTCGACGATCGGGTTCCCGCGTTGTACGACCCCGATGATCGGGAACGTGGCTACGTCGTGGTCGCCGACCGGCAGGGCAACGACCGCCAGTATCCACTCACTTCGGTGTCGATCGGCATCGCCACCAACCGCAACCGGGCGTTCGTGCACCCGTCCGAACCCGTGGAGATCGCCACCGAGATGAAGTCGTTCGCCAAGGCCAGCAGTCACGGGCCGTCGAACTGGGCGGCCGACCAGCGCGACTCGCGGCCCTCGACGTAGGCGGCGGGCAGGGCGCATGGAAGGTCGTTGGTAACCTTGGTGTCCCGTCCGCGACCGCGTCACACCGCAGGCCGGTGCGGCGGCCGGTCCTTGCCGACCCGAGGTCTGGCGTGACCGAGCGCCCCTGGAGCGACGCTGACCGCCACGCCATGGCCCGCGCGCTCGTGCTCGCGGAGTTGGGACGCAACACCGTACGGCCCAACCCGATGGTCGGGTGTGTCCTGGTGCGTGACGCCAAGATCGTGGGGGAGGGGTGGCACGAACGCGCCGGGGGCCCCCATGCAGAGATCGCGGCCCTGCGGGCTGGCGGCCAGGCAGCCCGCGGTGCGACGGCTTACGTCACGCTGGAGCCCTGCGACCACACGGGGCGCACCGGTCCCTGCACCACGGCGTTGCGTGAGGCGGGCGTGGCCGAGGTCGTCTACGCGTTGGACGATCCCGACGCGGCTGCGGGCGGTGGGGCCCAGAGCCTCCGGGCCGCCGGCATCCCCGTACGGTCGGGCCTGCTCGCGGAGTGGGTCGAGACCCAGAACGAGGTCTTCCTGCTCACCCGGCGCGCGAAGCGCCCCTTCCTCACGTTGAAGCTGGCCCAGACCCTGGACGGACAACTGCGAACCCCGCGCGGTGTGCCCTGGATCACCGGCAGGACCGCGCGGACCGCCGTCCACCGGCTGCGCTCCGAATCCGACGCCGTGCTGGTCGGCAGCCAGACCGTGATCGACGACGACCCCGCTCTGACCGTCCGGCACCTGGACGCGCCGCGGGGGCAGCCCCGCGCGGTGGTGCTGGACGCGCGCGGCCGCATCGGTCTGGATGCGGCCCTGGTCACCCAGCGCGGCCGAACCGACGCCGACCCGCCGAGCCTGGTGTTGACCTCCAGCGCCGCCGACGCGATCTGGTGTCGCAAGCTCGACGACGCGGGCGTCGAGGTCGTCGTGCTGCCCGCGGGACCGCGGGGTGGCGTGGAGTTGGCCGCTGTCACCGGCGCCCTGCTCGAGCGTGGGCTGCACCACGTGCTGGTCGAGGGGGGCGAAACGGTGGCCCGAGAGTTCGTGTCCAGCGGGCTGATCGATCGGCTCGTCCTGCACATCGCCTTGACGATCGTCGGCCCGTTCGGACTGCCCAGCGTCACGTCCGCTGCCACGGCGCCGGACGGTCCCTGGTGCTGGGCGACCGAGAAGGTCGGGCACCTCGGCCGTGACCTCGAGGTCGTCGTGACCCCGAACCTGCCGGCCTGCGAACGCGCTGGCACGGCGGGCGGAAGGGAGGCGTAGGTGTTCACCGGCATCGTCGAGGAGATCGGTCGGGTCCGCTCGCTGGAGCGCGCCGGGGATCGCGCCCGTCTGGCGATCGAGGGCCCCGGCGTGGTCACCGATGTCACGACGGGCGACTCGATCGCGGTGTCGGGCTGCTGCTTGACGGTCACCACGCTGCTGGCCGAGGGGCGTGACCGGGTCGGGTTCACGGCCGATCTGATGGCCGAGACGCTGCACGCGACGGCGCTGGGGGACCTCGCCGCCGGAGACGCGGTCAACCTGGAACGGGCGATGATGGCCACCGACCGTTTCGGCGGTCACCTCGTGCAGGGACACGTGGACGGCGTGGGCACGATCGTGGCGATCGACGAGCACCCTGGCACCCTGTTCGTGACGATCGGTGCGCCGGACCTGGTCGCGCCGTACCTGGTCGCCAAGGGGTCGGTGACGCTCGCCGGCGTCAGCCTCACCGTCATCGATGTCCAGCGCGCCCCCGAGGGCGCGACCACCTTCAGCGTGGGTCTGATACCCCACACCCGAGAGGTCACCACGCTCGGCTCGCTGGCGGTGGGGGACCGGGTCAATCTGGAGGCAGACGTGATCGCCAAGTACGTGCTGCGACTGCTCGAAGGTGGCGCAGCCTCCCCCTACGCACGCCCACCCGGCCCGGAGTCGTGATGCGCTTCACCCCCATCGAGCAGGCCATCGACCACGTCCGTCAGGGCGGCATGCTGGTCGTCGTCGACGACGAGGATCGCGAGAACGAGGGCGACCTGGTGCTGGCCGCCGAGCACGCCACGCCAGAAGCGATCGCGTTCATGGTCAACCACACCAGCGGCGTGATCTGCGTGCCGATGCTGGGGGAGGACCTCGAGCGGCTCGACATCCCGATGATGGTGGGCCGCAACGAGGACCCCAAGGGCACCGCCTACACGGTCAGCGTGGATGCCGCCGAAGGCGGGTCGACCGGCATCTCGGCCCCGGACCGAGCGCGGACCATCAGGCTGCTCGCGTCGGCTGACGCGGGGCGTGACGACCTGACGCGCCCCGGTCACATCTTCCCCCTGCGCTACCACGCGGGCGGCGTGCTGCGTCGTGCCGGGCACACCGAGGCGGCGGTCGACCTCGCGCGGCTCGCCGGCCTGCGTCCCGCCGGAGCGATCTGCGAGGTCGTCAACCCCGACGGGACCATGGCCCGACTGCCGGAGCTGGAGCGCTTCGCTGCGGAGCACGCCCTGCCGCTGGTCACGATCGCCGACCTCATCGCCTACCGGCGCGAGCGCGAGGAACTGGTCCAGCGGATCGTCGAGACCCGCATCCCCACGCCGTACGGCGTCTGGCGAGCACTCGGGTACCGCTCGAAGGCGGACGGCACCGAGCAGGTCGCACTGGTGCTGGGGGAGCCCGAAGGCAAGCCCGACGTCATGGTACGGATGCACTCGGAGTGCCTGACCGGCGACGTGTTCCGGTCGCTGCGCTGCGACTGCGGCCCCCAGCTCGACCTGGCCATGGCGCGGATCGCCGACCAGGGCGAGGGTGTCATCGTGTACATCCGGGGTCACGAGGGGCGTGGCATCGGGCTGCTGCACAAGCTGCAGGCCTACGAGCTGCAGGACCAGGGCCACGACACGGTCGAGGCCAACCTGGCGCTCGGGCTGCCGTCGGACTCGCGCGACTACGGGACCGGGGCCTCGATCCTGGTGGACCTGCACCTGTCCAGCCTGCGGCTGCTGACCAACAACCCGACCAAGCGGGCCGGGCTCGAGGGGTTCGGCCTGTCGATCTCGGAGCGGGTCCCGCTCGAGGTCGTGCCCAACGAGGCCAACGCCGCCTACCTGGCCACCAAGCGCGAGAAGCTGGGTCACCTGCTGACCGGTGAGGATGCCGTGGTGTCGACCGGCGTGGGCGACATCGCGGCCCAGGAGTCGCGCGCGCCGGCACGGGTCATCCAGCCGCGACTCGGTGTGGGCATGGCGCCGCCCGACGATGCGGCGCCGGCCGCGACACGCGATGATGTCGCCGATGACGACGTCAGCGGGCTGGGCATGGCCCGACCGAAGTACGAGGAGAGCGCGTGATGAACCACGTGAACGTGCACACCGGACGGCTGGATGCATCGGGGTTGCGGATCGGCATCGTGGCCGCGCGTTTCAACCAGACGGTCGTCGAGAAGCTGGTCGAGGGAGCGGTCGACACGGTGATCCGTCACGGTGCGCTGCCGGCGGACGTCCATGTGGCCTGGGTGCCAGGCGCCTTCGAGATCCCCGTGGTCCTGCGCAAGCTGGCCGAGAGCGGCCGGTTCGACGCGCTCGTCGCCCTGGGCGCGGTCGTTCGGGGATCGACCCCGCATTTCGACTACGTCGCCGGCGAGGCCGCCAAGGGCGCTGCCGAGGTCGGGCGCCAGCACGGGATCCCGGTCGCGTTCGGCGTTCTGACCACCGACACCTGGGAACAGGCGGTCGAGCGCAGCGGCGGCAAGCTCGGCAACAAGGGTGCTGAAGCAGCGCTGAGCGCCGTCGAGACCGCCAACCTGCTCAAGGAGCTGTGACCGACCCCCGTGACCTGTGACGTGTGACCTGCGCGTGCGCGTGGTCTTGGTCGGGTGCAGATTGGGTGCAGGTCAGAGGCGGCAGGCGGCGATCTCGGTCACCAGGATGCCGCGGCAGCCCAGGGCGTACAGCTCGTCCATGCGGCGGTGGCTGTCACGGCGTGGGACCATCGCCCGGATCGCGACCCAGCCCTCCTCGCGCAGTGGTGACACCGTCGGAGACTCGATCCCGGGGGTGAGCTCGCAGGCGCGCTCGACCGCCTGCTGGGGGCAGTCGTAGTCCATCATCACGTACTGACGCGCGATGATGACGCCCTGGAGGCGGCGGACCAGCACGCCCACGGCTTCGTCGGGCTCGGCCCCCTTGCGCCGGATCAGCAGCGCCTCGGACTCGAGGATCGGCTCGCCCACGAGCACCAGGCCTGCTCGACGGATGGTCCCGCCGGTCTCGACCACGTCGGCGATCGCGTCAGCGACGCCGAGCTGGACGGACGTCTCGACCGCTCCGTCCAGGTGCACCACGTCGGCGTGGATGCCCAGCTCGTCCAGGCGACGCCGGACCAGTCCGACGAACGTCGTGGCGATGCGCCGGCCGGCCAGGTCGCGCTCGTGCTCGATGCCGCCCGGAGGAGCCGCGAACCGGAACGCCGAGCGCGCCATCCCGAGCGCCAGCAGTTCCTCGGCGTCCGCTCCGCTGTCGAGCAGCAGGTCGCGTCCGGTGATGCCCACGTCGAGCTGTCCCGCACCGACGTACGTGGCGATGTCCCTGGGGCGCAGGAAGAAGAACTCGGCGTCGTGGTCGGGGTCGGCGACGACGAGGTCGCGGCGGTCGTTGCGCATCCGGTAGCCGGCCTCGTGCAGCATCTGCGTGGCAGGGTCGGACAGCGCACCCTTGTTGGGGACGGCGACGCGCAGCATCGGTGTTCCTTGTCCGTGTTGCCGGTGACATCAGAGGTGGCGGTAGACATCCTCGAGCGTCAGGCCTTTGGCGACCAGCAGCGCCAGGACGTGGTACAGGAGCTGCGAGGCCTCCTCGGCGAACCGCTCGTCGGATTCGTGCTCGGCAGCCATCCACGTCTCGGCCGCCTCCTCCACCAGCTTCTTGCCGATCGCGTGCACGCCCGCGTCCACGAGCGCGACGGTCCCCGAGCCCTCGGCGCGCGTGGCGACCTTGGTCTCGAGCTCGGCGTAGAGCGTCTCGATGGACTTCACCCGGTGCCTCCGTCGGGTGTCGGGAGCAGGAGCGTACGGCGTCTGGTTGCCGCAGGCCGACTCGGTAGGCTGGCCCCAACCCGAGGAGGACCACCGTGCGTCGCCGTCTCACCACGCTCGCTCTCACGCTGTCCGTGCTCGCGCTGTCGATCTTGCCGGCCCTGGCCGCCGACGGCGGAACCGGTGACGTCCAGGGCGCGAACCCGCAGATCAACGGGATCCTGTTCGCGCTCATCCTGGGCACGATCGTCGGGGTCGGCCTGTTCCTGGACGCATACGCGCGTGACGCCGATCAGGGTGGGCACCACGGCGACGAAGCGGGGCACTGACGTGAGCGGCGCTGACGCGCCCGGCACCGGCCCGGGTCCCGAGCAGGAGCTGTCGGAGGAAGAGATCCGCCAGTACCTCGGCGAGATGCGCCAGGCCCCAGCGGCCGAGATCATCGCCCAGGTGATCACCGTGCTGGCCAACGGCGCGCAGGTCAAGCTCGGCCGCAACGACGCGCGTGTGCTCATCGATGCGATCGGGGCCGTCAAGTCGGCTGCTGACTCGGTCCTGCCGACCGAGTTCGCCGCCCAGGTCGACGACCTGCTCGGTCAGCTCCGCATGGCCCAGGTCGAGGGCGAGAAGGAGGTCGCGCACCTGGCGGCGCAGGCCGCGCAGGGCGGTCAGGACGAGCATGGCGGCCTCGCCGAAGCGGCTCCGGGGGACGCTGCTGGTCCCACGACGACCGCGGACCAGCAGGGCTCGAGCGGCTCGCGCCTCTGGACGCCCGGCAGGTGACGGCAACGCCTCCTGGCACCTCGCGCTGACCGGGGCCGCCTGCTAGACTTGCGATCCGCGTCCCGGCGTTCGCCGGGACGTCGTGCTCACCGGGTGATTCCCGGGGTGATTCCCGCGTGAGCGCATCACAACTGCAGAAAAGCGGAGGCCGCCAGCGTCTCCCACCCGACAGGGCCAGCAGGCTCCTCGTCAGGGTCGCAACACCGACCAGCCCCGCGTGGGCTGCTGTTGGGCGCAATCACGGCGGCCCTCGCAGGCCGCCGTCCGTCGTTCCAGGGTCCGCATTGGCCCGTGCGCGCCGGCTCCCAACCCGACCCGACCGACGCCTCGGTGGCGCTCCGGCAGGAGGCAACAGCATCAACGACAATCGCATCAACCAGGAGATCAAGGTTCCCCGCGTCCGACTGGTGGGCGCGGACGGTGAGCAGGTCGGCATCGTGCCGCTGGCACAGGCACTGGCCATGGCGCGCGAGGCCGACATGGACCTCGTCGAGGTCGCGCCCCAGGCCGACCCGCCGGTGTGCCGGATCATGGATTACGGCAAGCACCGCTACCAGCAGGCCCAGAAGGAGAAGGAAGCCCGGAAGCGCCAGAGCCAGATCACCATCAAAGAGATCAAGATGCGGCCCAAGATCTCGGACAACGACTTCGGGACCAAGGCCGGCCACGTCAAGCGCTTCCTCAAGGACGGCTCGAAGGTCAAGGCGACCATCATGTTCCGGGGCCGCGAGATGGCCCACACCGAGATCGGGCGCGACCTGCTCGAACGCCTGGCCGAGGACGTCGAAGACCTGGCCACCGTCGAGTCGTTCCCCAAGGTGGACGGCCGCAACATGGTGATGGTGCTGGCGCCCCTCAAGCGCCACAAGCCCAAGGACGAGCAAGCCGACGAGCAGCCGTCCGAGCCCGCCGACGACCAAGCCGACGACCAAGCCGACGACCAAGCCGAGGAGCAGCCCGCCGAGCCCGAGTCAGAGGCTGCCTCGGCCTGACGTCACCGGGGACACCCCCGCCCCGCACGATCTCGGACGCATCGCTGCGTCCGCAGGGTCGCGCACATGACGCGCGCGACCCGCTCCACGACCGATGACCGCCACGACCAGCGAGTCGACGATGCCGAAGCAGAAGACCCACAGCGGCGCGAAGAAGCGCTTCAAGGTGACCAAGAACGGCAAGGTGATGCGCCGCAAGCGCAACCGTGCCCACATCCTGGAGAAGAAGTCGAGCGCGCGCAAGCGGCGCTTGAAGGGCAAGGAGGCGCTGGCGCCTTCGGCCGCCAAGGCCGTCAAGAAGCTGCTCAACAGCTAGCCCACGTGCTCACCAGTTGACACGACGGCGCGCGAGCGTCGTCAAGGAGGTAGGACCATGGCACGCGTGAAGCGTGGCGTTCACGGCAAGAAGAAGCACCGCGAGGTCCTGGAACGGGCGAAGGGCTACCGCGGCGCCCGTAGCCGCCGGTTCAAGGCAGCCAAGGAGGCGGTCAACCACGCGGACCGGTACGCGTACCGGGATCGGCGCAAGAAGAAGGGCGACTTCCGGCGTCTGTGGATCACCCGCATCAACGCGGCGGCGCGGCAGGAGGGCATGAGCTATTCGACGCTGGTCCACGGGTTGAAGCTGGCCGAGGTCGAGGTCGATCGTAAGAACCTTGCCGATCTCGCCGTGCGTGACCCGCAGGCGTTCGGCGAGCTCGTCGCAGTCGCCAAGGGTGCGATCGAGTCCGCCGACACGACCTGAGGGCAAGCCGGCGATCATGGGTGGCGTTGACGAGGCGATCACGTCGTTGACCAACCGGCGCGTGAAGGAGGCGGCGGCGCTGCAGCGCCGCCGCACGCGCGAGGCCACCGGGCGCTACCTCATCGAGGGGCCCAACCCGGTCCTGGATGCCCTGGTCGACGGCGTCGTGGAGCAGTTGTTCGTCACGCCCGACGCTGCCGCCGAGGTCGGCCCGACCGCTGCGGCAGCGGGCGTGTCGCTGACCCTCGTGGACGCCGACGTGCTGCGCAAGATCGCCGACAGCGTGACACCCCAGGGCGTGGTCGCGGTCGCGGTGGCCAGCCCGGCCCGCTTGCAGGACGTGGTCGGGCGCGGGTTCCTGGTGGTGCTGTACGAGGTGGCGGACCCGGGCAATGCGGGCGCCATCGTCCGGACGGCGGACGCGGCGGGCGCGGCCGGGGTGATCTTCACGACCGGCTCCGTGGATCCGTACAGCCCGAAGGCCGTGCGCGCGGCCGCCGGGTCGGTCACGCACCTGCCGCTGGTCACCGGGGTCGCGTTGGACGACGTCGTGACGGCCTGCCGACAGGTGGGCCAGCAGGTTGTGGGGCTCGATGCCGGCGGATCGACCAGCCTCGAGGAGCCGGGCGCGTTGTCCTCGCCGCTCGCGCTGGTGTTCGGCAACGAGGCGCACGGGCTGCCCGCGCCCGTGCTCGCTGGGCTGGACCGGACCGTGCACGTGCCGATCCACGGCCGGGCCGAGTCGCTCAACGTCGCCGCGACCGTTGCCGTCGCGTGCTACGCGGCCGCTCGGGCGCGCTGAACGAACCGGGTGGGGTAGCGATCGCCCAGCCGCACACCACGTTACGCACAACCCTCCTAGTAGGCTTGGTACGTGGTCCCGGACTATCGGGAGGGAGTTGCGTGGGCGCGTCGTTGCAGGGTCGTTCGCTGGATGCGTTCCAGCTACTGCCCGAGGGAGTGGTGGTGGTCACGACCGACGGCAACATCTCGTACGTGAACGACCGTGCGTGCGCGCTGCTGGGCATCGACCGGTCCGTGCTGGGCGAGCCGTTCGTCAAGACCGTCGACTTGTACGACGACGCCGGCAACCGTTGCACCGACGTCGTGCTGGCCGCACGTCGCGGTGACCGCGTTGCGGAGCGGCTGCTCGGGACGGTGGTGGACGGCAGGCGTCGCCCGGTGGCGCTCAGCGGTGCCGTCCTCGAGGACGGCACCATCTACACGTTCCGGCACGCCGGCCGGCGCGAGCGACTGGACGCCGCCCGCAGCGATCTGGTCGCCACGGTGTCCCACGAGATCCGGTCTCCGCTCACGTCCGTGAAGGGGTTCACCCGGACCCTGCTCGCGAAGTGGGAACGGTTCAGCGACGAGCAGAAGCGCACGATGCTCGAGACCATCAACGCCGACGCCGACCGGGTGACCCGCCTGCTGACGGAACTGCTGGACGTGTCGCGCATCGACGCTGGACGGGTGCAGCTACGCAAGCAGATCGTCGACCTGCGCTCCGCCATCCCCGCAGTCATCGAGAAGGCGCAGCACCGCCCCGAAGGCGAGAGCCGCACGCTCGAGGCGGACCTGCCCGACGACCTGCCCACGGTGTTCGCCGACCCCGACAAGGTCGAGCAGATCATCACGAACCTGGTGGAGAACGCGCTGCAGTACGCACCGGAGAGCCCGGTCACCGTGCGGGCGCGCTCCGACGACGGCTTCGTGCGGGTCTCGGTCGAGGATGCCGGCCCCGGCATCCACCCGGACCAGCTCCGACGGATCTTCCAGAAGTTCGGACGTGGCCGCGAGAACCGCCGCGCCGGCACGGGCCTGGGCCTGTACATCACGCGAGGCATCGCACGCGCACATGGCGGCGACGTCGTCTGCCAGGCCACGCCCGGAGGTGGTGCCACGTTCCACCTCACGCTGCCGCGTACGCCCCCCGAGGTCGACGCGGCCCTGGATCGCTGAGCCCCCGGCCCCGGTGGGGGAGCGCGGTCGGTAGCCTCGCGGCCAACCTGACCGACCGGGGAACGCACGTGTCCGAGAAGACGACCACAGCGGTCGACCGCGTCCGTACGGAGGCGTTGGGCGCCATGGAACAGGCCCGGACGCTGGACGAGCTCGATCAGGTCCGGGTGAGGTTCACGGGGCGCAAGTCCGAGCTCGCCGGCATCCAGAAGTCGATGGGGTCGCTGGACCCTGAGCAGCGCAAGCAGGTCGGTCAGGCGGTGAACGGCCTGCGTCAGGAGTTCGATGCAGCTTTCGAGGCGCGGCACGACGCGCTGGCGCGGGCCGTACTGGGCGAGCGGCTCGAGGCCGAACGCCTGGACCTGTCGTTGCCGCCACGGCGCGTCCGGCCGGGTCGCCCGCATCTGATCACCCAGGTGCTGGACGAGATCGTCGACGCCTTCATCGGGCTCGGTTATTCCGTGGCCGACGGGCCCGAGGCCGAGGCGGGCGCCTACAACTTCGACATGATGAACATCCCCGCCGATCATCCGGCCCGGCAGGAGATGGACACGATCTACGTGTCGACCGACGACGACGTGGTGCTGCGCACGCACACCTCGCCGGTGCAGGCTCGCGTGATGACCACCCAGACGCCCCCGATCGCGGTGGTGGTGCCGGGGCGGGTGTTCCGGGCCGATAGCGTGGACGCGACCCACTCGCCGGTGTTCCATCAGGTCGAAGGGCTGCTGATCGACGAGGGTGTGACGCTGGCCGACCTGCGCGGGACGCTGCTGGCCATGGCCCAGGCCCTGTTCGGACCCGATCGGGAGATCCGGTTGCGGCCGTCGATGTTCCCGTTCACCGAGCCCTCGGTCGAGACCGACGTGTCCTGCGGGTTCTGCGCCCGTGACGGCGCGGCCTGCCGGGCGTGCTCGGGAACCGGTTGGATCGAGATCCTCGGCGCCGGCATGGTGGACCCCGACGTCCTCGACGCGTGCGGCATCGACCACCAGCGCTACAGCGGGTTCGCGTTCGGGGTCGGTGCGGAGCGTGTCGCCATGCTGCGCCACGGTGTCCGGGACACCCGCGACCTGTACGAAGGCGACGCCAGATTCCTGGCCCGCTTCTGACCCCGCTGGGGCGGCTGGTGGCCGCGCCACGCGACGTCCGATTTCCTGACACGCCCGGAGGCTCCAGGTGAAGGTCCCGCTCTCGTGGCTCCTCGACTTCGTCGACGTCAGCCACCTGTCGGTCGATGACCTGATCGACGTGATGAGCCTGAACGGGCTCGAGGTGGAGGAGGTGCACGCACCCGGCCGGGGCACGCTCGGCGTGCGCACGAAGCGGGTCGTGTCGTGGGGCCCACACCCCGACGCCGACAAGCTGCGGGTCGTGACGGTCACCGACGGGACGGAGCAGATCGAGCTCGTCTGCGGCGCCAGCAACTTCGACACCGGGGACATCGTGGCGCACGCCGAGGTGGGCGCGACGATCCCCGCCCAGGGGGGTGCCGGCGAGCCGTTCGAGCTCGAGGCGCGCGAGCTGCGGGGGGTGGTCTCGAACGGGATGCTGTGCTCCGCGCGCGAGCTGCAGCTCGGCGACGACCATTCCGGGATCATGGTCCTGCCCCCCGACACGCCGCTGGGCGTGAGCCTCACGCAGGTGCTGCCCGTCGGCGAGCCGGTCATCGAGGTCGCCGTCCTGGCCGACCGGGGCGACCACCACTGCATACTCGGCCTCGCGCGTGAGGTGGCGGCGATCCTCGGGATCGCTCACCGGGTGCCGCAGCCGGCGTGGAGCGACGATCCATCCGATGTCCAGGTCGACATCGCCGGTGCGGCAGGTGGGTGCGCTCACTTCGTGACCCGCGTCGTCGAGGACGTCACCGTCGGCCCGTCGCCCTGGTGGCTGCGGCAGCGCCTGATCCAGTGCGGCATCCGGCCCATCAACAACGTGGTCGACGTCACCAACCTCGTGATGCTCGAGCTCGGGCAGCCGTTGCACGCGTTCGACCTCGACACCGTCCACGGCCGGCGCGTCGAGGTCCGGTGGGCCCTCGAGGGCGAGACGCTGGTCACGTTGGACGGTGCCGAGCGCGCGCTGCTGGGCAGCGATCTGATCATCGCCGACGCGGACCGGATCGTGTCGTTGGCGGGTGTGATGGGCGGCGCCGACACCGAGGTCGCCGCGGGGACGACCACCGTCCTGTTGGAGGGCGCGATCTGGGACCCAGGGACCATCCGCCGGACCTCTCGTCGCCTGAACCTCATCAGCGAGGCGAGCCTGCGGTTCGAGCGCCGGGTGGATCCGGCGGGGGCGCGACGAGCCGTGACGCGGGCGGCGGAGCTGCTGGTCGAGCTGGCCGGCGGGACGCTCGGCGGCGTGGCAGAGGACGGGGCGCCGGGAGGACCGGGGGAGCCCGTCGAGGTCGACGCCGCCTGGGTCGCGCGGTTCCTGGGTCTGGACGACCTGCCACCAGACGCACAGGCCGACTACCTGCGGCGGTTGGGCTGCGAGGTCGACGTGCGTGGGGCCGGCCTGACCGTGACGCCGCCCTCGTGGCGCGGGGACCTTGTCCGCCCTGCGGACATCGCCGAGGAGGTGGCACGGCTGTACGGGCTGGACAACGTCCCGTCCACCCTGCCTCCGGTGCTCACGCGTGGGGGTCTGTCGGTGGCCCAGAAGGCGGAACGACGGGTCCGCGAGGCCGCCCTGGCCGGCGGCTTCCACGAGGTCAGGACCTGGCCGTTCGTGGGGCGCGCCACGCTGCAGGCGGTCGTGCCGACGGATGGCCGGGTGGGGCTCGAGAACCCGCTGGCCCAGGACGCGGCGACGATGACGCCCAGCCTGGTCGAGGCGCTGCTCCAGGTGGTGCGTCGCAACGTGGGTCAGCAGCGACCCGGAGTGGCGATCTTCGAGCTGGCACGGATCTTCCGGCCCGCCGGCGACCCGGTCGAGGAGTCCCTGAAGGGCTTCGGGGACGGCTGGATCTGGCGCGATCCCGAGGGACGCTCGCTGCCGACGCAGCCGCGGACCCTGGGGTTGGCGGCACAGGGGCTGCGTCTCGGTGAAGGTTGGCTCGACGAGGGCGAGACCTGGAGCGTCTACGACCTGCTGGCCGTGTTCGACGAGGTCGTGCGCCGTCTGGCGCCGCCTGACGACCCGAGCTGGACGCTGGAACGCCTGGCAGTCGAGCGCGATGGGATGCACCCGGGGCGCACCGCGGCGCTGCACGTCCGAGGGGTCGAGATCGGGCTGGTCGGTCAACTGCACCCCAACGAAGCGGACGCCCGCGACCTGCCCGAACCGGTCGTGGTCGGCGAGCTGCTGCTCGAGCCGCTACTCGGTCACCTGGAGGTCAGCCCTGAGCCGATCCAGGCCAGGCCGCTCACCCGGCACGCCGCGATGACCATCGATGTCGCGCTGCAAGCGCCCGTGACCGTGCCGTTCGCAGAGCTCCGCACGGCCATCCGCGAGGGCGCGGGCGAGCTGCTCGACGAGCACTGGGTGTTCGACGAGTACCGGGGAGAGCAGCTCGGCGAGGGTCAGCGGTCCATCGCCGTGAGGCTGCGCCTGCAGTCACCCGACCGTCAGCTCACCGATGAGGATGCCGAGCAGGTCATCCAAGCGATCGCTGAGCGGGCAGGCGAGCTGGGCGCCACCCTCCGCCGCTGACCCCGGTGCGATGGGTGCGTTCTGCGCGAGATGACGTGGACAACGCACCCATCACGGCGGCGCCCGGCCTGCCCAGGTGCGATGGGTGCGTTCTGCGCGAGATGACGTGGACAACGCACCCATCACGGCGGCGCCCGGCGGGCGGGCAGGGCGCACGCCGAGCGTTGTCCCCAGCCGCGGAGGCATCGCGGGGCGTGCCCCGCCGAGAGTTGTCCACAGCCGCGGAGTCACTGTGGTGGACACCGCGCGCAGGCCGCAGCAGAGTCCTGGGCATGACCGACTGGCGCCCTCTCAATCAACTCGCCGACCAACAGCACCGGGTGATCGCCCGGAGCCAGGTCGTCGAGCTCGGCCTGCCCGTCCGCACCGTCGAGGACCGGGCCCGTCGGGAAGCCTGGGCCTCGCCGCACTCCGGTGTGTGGGTGCTCGGGACGGGGACCCCGACTCGGTGGACGGTGGCATCGGCAGCGCTGGCTGCGGTAGGGCCCCCGGCCGCGCTCACGCGCTGGTGGGCGCTGTGGGCCCATGGCCTGGCGCCGATGGCGCCGAGCCGCGTCCAGGTCGTCGTGCCTCACGGACGCCGTGCCAGTGCATCGGCCGGGATCGACGTGCTGCGGTCGCGCACCCTGACCGACCCCGACGTGGCACGGGTCCGCGGACTGCCCGTGACGACCCTGCCCCGGACGCTGCTGGACCTCGCGCCCCTCGTCGACGACCGTCACCTGCGCGATCTGCTGATCACCGCCCAGCAGCGGCGCCTGACCACGGTCGAGGCGGTCGCGACCCGTGCCATCCCCGCGATCAGCGTGCCAGGTCGTGGGCGTCTCCTGCGGGTCGCCGGCGAGCTCGATGCCGCCCAGGTCGACTCGGTGTTCGAGCTCGACGTCCGCTGGCGCCTCGAGGGCGAGGGGTTCGTGCTGCTCCCGGGTCCGCGGTACGTCCCGGTCCGGGTGGGTGTCACACGCCAGCTCGACATCGTGCTGGCCGATGCCCCGGTCGGCGTCGAGTGCGACAGCATCGCCTACCACTCCTCCCCGGACGACCTCGAGCGCGACGCGATCCGTCACAACGAGTTCGCTCTGGCCGGCTACACGGTCCTGCGCCTCACGTGGCGTCGCTACCGCGACGCCTGGCCGGCGTTCGTCCACGACCTGCGTCAGGCCAGACAGGATCGGCTTCAGCCGTGATGGGTGCACGACCCACGTCATCTCGCGCGGAACGCACCCATCGTGTCTGGGTCAGGCCAGCCCCCACCGTGATGCTGGCTCCGCCCCCGCGTCGGCCGCTGACCCCGGTCTCAGCCGGGCGGGGGCTCGGGGTCCCTGCGCAGCTCCTTGACGCGCGCGCGGTGCGCCTTGTCCTCGAGTCGCCTGCGCTTCTGGCTCGCCGAGACCCCGGTCTGGCGGCGCTTCCTGGGCGGTCGGATGGCCTCCTTGAGCAATGCCTGGAACCGGGCGCGGGCTGTCTCGCGATTCTGGTGCTGGCTGCGCTCCTCGGAGGCCTGGAGTATCAGCACACCGTCGCCGGTGAGCCGGCCACCCAGCCGCTCGCGGACGAGCTGCTTCTGCCACTCGGCCAGCGCGTCGGAGGACTCCATGTCCCAGCGCAGCTCCACCTTCGAGGCGGTCGTGTTCACGCCCTGCCCCCCAGGTCCCCCCGAGC
>DASWKO010000128.1:0-11659 GCA_036396595.1 Nitriliruptorales bacterium
GCGAACTCCAGCGTCTGGGTGGGGTTGCTCTGCGGCACGTTCAGCGCGGACGGCAGCACGAAGACAGCCAGCAGGCCCGCCACGACGGCGCCGGTCAGGGGCGGGTAGCGCCGCCACCTCAGCTCGCGGTGTTGGTCCATCGAGCCTCCCTGCCGGGCTCCCAGATCGGTCCGTTGATCGGCCCGTTGATGGGTCCGTTCCCACATCGGCCCCAGCCTGCCACCGCCCACCTCCGAAGGCTTCGTGCGCCGCGACGAACCGGCGCCCGGGTGCCGGTCCCCCGCACCGCCCCGCTGGCTACAGTCGTCGCGTGACGACGCCACGCCAGGCCCTCGATCGCCTGCGCACCGCCGCGGATTCCGGTGCGCTCGATGCGTTGTGCCAACGCTTCGAGGTGCGCCTGGTGACGGTGTTCGGCAGCGCCGTCCATGACGCTGCCCACGCCGATGACCTCGACCTCGGCGTCATGTTCGAACCGGATGCCGATGGCGACATCGTGGGTCTGACGTCCGCGCTGATCGAGCTGACCGGGACCGATGCGCTCGACGTCATGGATGCGCAACGCGCATCACCGACGGCACGGGCACGGGCGATCGTCGAGGCGCTCGCGCTCTACGAGTCGGAAGCTGGCGCGTACGCCCAGGCACAGATGGGTGCCGCAGTGCTCGAGTGGGATACGCAGTGGATGCGGCGCATGGCCCTGGACTCGCTCGCGCGATGACACGTCTGCGATGACACCTCGCGAGTTCGACGCCACCAGCGTCCAGGGCAAGCTCGAGCTGCTGCATGACCTGCTCGACGACCTCGACGCGGTGGGGGAGGTCGACGCGCGCACGCTGGAGACGGACCGCTTCACGCGCCACGTCGTCGAGCGCGTCCTGACCCAGCTCGTGGACATCGCCGCGAGCACGAACGCACACATCGCAGCGTCGCTGGGCTCGCGCGCTCCGTCCGACTACAGCCAGTCGTTCGAGCTCGCCGCCGCCGCTGGCGCGCTGGATGCCGACCTGGCCGCGGATCTGAAGGCGTCGGTCGGTCTTCGCAACCTCCTCACACACGAGTACGGGCGTATCGACCTGTCGAAGGTCGCCGCCGCCGTCCCCGTCGCACGTGATCAGTACAGCCGCTACGTGCGCCAGGTCAGTCGGTTCCTCCAGGACCGGGATGCCCGCTCGTAGCTGGCACACCGGCCGGACGGGGGGTTCGAGACACCTCGCCTCAGCCGCAGACCTGCTCGAAGACGCGGAGGAAGTTGCCACCGAGGATGCCTTCGATGTCGTCGTCGGTGTAGCCGCGGGCGACCAGGCCCCGGGTGATGTTGGGGTAGTCCCGGATGTCGTCGAACCCGACCAGGTTGCGGGCCATGTCCAGGCCGTGCGAGTCGTCGAAGCCCAACTGGCGGGTCCAGGGCGGCATGAGCTCGCGCAGCGTCCACTTGGCGTGCTGCATCGGCCAGTCCGTGCCGATCGCGACGTGCTGCGGACCGACCAGCCCGGCGATGTGGTCGATGTGATCCAGTATCGTCTCGATGCTGGCCTCAACATCGCCGGACAGGAAGAACGGCACCGCGACGACACCGATGACCCCGCCCGTGCCGGCCAGCGCCCGGATCTCCTCGTCGGACTTGCCGCGATCGTGCTCGTACACCGCGGCGGCGGCGGTGTGCGACGCGATGACCGGGGCGGTCGACACCTCGCAGGCGTCCAGGGTCGTCTGGTGGCCGCAGTGGCCGGTGTCGACGATCACCCCGACCTGGTTCATCCGCTCGATGAACCGCGCTCCGAGCCGGCTCACACCGGCATCGGTGCGCTCGGTGCAGCCGGCCCCGATGCCGTTCATCACGTTGTAGGTGAGCTGGAACATCCGCAGGCCGAGGCCGTGCAGCACGTCCACGATCGCCGGGTCGTCGACCAGGCCGTCGGGCCACTGGGTGTTCACGAAGCCGGCGTGGAGGCCCTGGTCCTTGGCGCGGACGAAGTCCTCGGCGCGCAGCGCCTTGACCAGCCAGGGCAGGCGGTCGAACTGGTCGATCACGCTCGCGAAGCTCGACAGCGCTGCACGCGCGTCGAAGAAGAACACCTCGCGGGTGATCCCGGTCAACCCCGCCTGAGCCAACCGCTCACGGGACGCCGCGCCCTGGGTCTCGCGCTCCCGGTCCTGCAGCGCCCGACCCAGCTCGTCCATGGCGCGCCGGTACTCACCGTGCTCGGCGTACGCCTCCTGGGCCTGCTCGACCATCGCCTGCGGGTAGTCGCGGTACCCGAGCGGGCCCTGGTGGAGCGCGTCCACCACCACGCTGCGCTCGTGCAGTTTGCGCGCCCGCTCCTCCTGGTCCTCGTCGAGCCCGAAGTCGTACCGTGCGAACACTTCGCTCATCGTTTCACCGCCCCTGGAACCGTGGCTCGCGGCGCTCGACGAACGCGGCGATGCCTTCCTGGACGTCCTTGCTCGTCCCGACCGGCGCAGCCACCTCGGCCTCGAGCCGGCGTGCCTCCTCGCGGTCGAGCTCGAAGGCCTGCCAGACCATCGTGGTGATCGCACGCTGCGCCAGCGGCGCGCCAGCGGCCAATCGACCCGCCAGCACGACCGCGTCGTCGTACGCGCGACCGGGCTCGCTGAGCCGGTGGACCAAGCCCCAGCCGTGGGCCGTGGTGCCGTCGACGTGATCGCCGATCACGAGCAGGTCCAGCGCCCGGGCGACCCCGATCAACCGCGGGATGCGCCACGCGCACGACATGCCCGGGAAGATCCCGCGCCTGACTTCGGGCATGCCCAGGCGTGCATCGCGCGCCGCGACCCGGAAGTCGCACGCGACCGCCAGCGCCAGCCCACCACCGAGGCACCACCCCTCGATCGCCGCCACGGTGGGGATGTCGAGGGCTGCTAAACGCTCGTTCAGTTCGGTCCAGTCCGCCCCCGTCGAGCGGTCGTCGGAGGCGTCCTTCAGGTCCCACCCCGACGAGAACGCTCCACCGGCCCCGGTCAGCACGACCGCCCGGGCATCTCCCAGACCGTCGAGCGCCCGCTGCATCCCGTCGGCCATCGCGTTGCCGAGGGCGTTGAGGCGCTCGGGGCGGTGCAGCGTGATCGTCACGACCGCGCCGTCGCGGTCGACCTGCACGATGTCGGTCCCGTCGGCCACTGGTCGCCTCCGAACTGGCGGTTGGGGGTCGCCCTCGGGAGCCTACGCACGTCACCCGCCTGGTTCGTGCGGCAGGTGCCGGATGATCTGGATCGAGACCCCGACACGTGTAGGTAGCGTTGCACGCGACCAACGGCGACCATCCTCGGTCGCGCCCCCCCTCGCTGGAGCTACCGATGCACGCCACGATCGACCACGTCGCCGTCGCGGTCCCCGACCTCGAACGGGCCGAGCAACGCTGGGTCGGCGAGCTGGGGGCGACCCGGGTCGCGGGTCCGCACGCCAACCGCGTGTTCACGAACGAGCAGGTGGTGTTCGCCAACGGGGCGCGGCTCGAGCTGCTCCAGCCCACGCCCGACGCGCCGTCGCCCAACTTCGTGCGCCGCTACCTCGACCGCTTCGGGGCC
This sequence comes from Nitriliruptorales bacterium, assembly GCA_036396595.1. Classification (GTDB taxonomy): domain Bacteria; phylum Actinomycetota; class Nitriliruptoria; order Nitriliruptorales; family Nitriliruptoraceae; genus DASWKO01. Next base: position 3,550 of record DASWKO010000128.1, read on the forward strand.
GGCATCCAGCACGTCACGTTGCTCGTCGACGAGTTGCGCCCCGCGGTCCAGGAGCTTCGCGACGCCGGGTTCGAGGCCGTCGACGTCCACGACGAGCACGAGCACTGGCACGAGGCCTTCCTGCGGCCCTCCCAGGTCGGCGGCCTGGTGGTCCAGGTCGCGTGGACGTCCCGCGGTCGCCAGGCACGGCAGGCGTCGACGGCCGCCGCCGCGCAGGGCCCAGCCTTGCTCGGCCCGACCCTGCGCCACCCCGACCTCGAGCACGCCCGCCGCCTGTGGGCGCTGCTCGGGGCGCAGGTCGAGGGCGACGGGGACCACATCCTCGCCTCGTGGGCGGACGCCCCGCTCAGCGTGGTCGTCGAACGGGGCGAGCCCGCCGGCCCCATCGGGCTCCGGTTCGCCGACGCGCCGGCCCTCGACAGCGACCCGGAGCTCGGGGCGGCCGTGCTCCCGCGACCCGCGCTCGCACGCCCCTGACACCCCTCAGACGCGGTGGTCAGCCGGCGCTGGCCGGGGCGGCCTCGCGTTCCGCGACGAGGTCGCTGCGCCGCAGCTTGCCGGCGTCGTTGCGCGGGAGCGCCTCCACGAACTCGATCGACTTGGGCACCTTGTAGCTGGCGACGCGCTGCTTGCAGTGGGACCGCAGCTCGTCCTCGTCGGCGGCGTGCCCGTCACGGAGCTGCACGATCGCGTGCACGCGCCGGCCCCAGTCCGGATCGCTGAGTCCGATGACCGCGACGTCGCCGACGGACGGGTGCTCCAGGAGCGCCGCCTCGACCTCGGCCGGGTAGATGTTCGAGCCGCCCGAGATGATGAGGTCGACGCGCCGGTCGGCGACGAACAGGTAGCCCTCCTCATCGACCCAGCCCAGATCACCGACCGACACGAAGCCGTCCTCGGTGCTCTTGGCCCGGGCCGAGCCGATGTAGTCGTAGGTGGGCACGTCGCTGTGGGGCCGGGTGAAGATCTCGCCGACCTCGCCCGGAGGCAGCTCGTTGCCGTCCTCGTCCAGGATCCTGAGGTCGCAGCCGACCGGTCGGCCGACGCTACCGGGGTGCTCCAGCCACTCGTCGCCCCGGATGACCGTGAGCCCGACCGCCTCGGTGGCGCCGAAGCCCTCGTGCACCTTCTCGGGCCCGATGAGCTCGATCCACCGGCGCTTCAGCCAGGCGGGGCAGACCGCCGCCGAGTGCAAGATGGCCTGGATGCTCGACAGGTCGCGCTGGTCGATGTCGGGCAGCTTGGCGATCCGGCTCATGTGGGTCGGGACCACCGCCGAGAAGCTCACGCGGTGTCGCTCGATGAGGTCGACCGCCAGCGCCGCGTCGAAGCGCTCCATCACCACCAGCGTGTGGTCGTGCATCAGCCCGATGTAGCTCCAGCCGTGGGGCATGTTGTGGTAGAGCGGACCGGGGACGAGCTGCACCTGCTCCGGCTGCATCCCGCCCATCTCGCCCATCCCACCGGTGTCGCCCGGGACGACCTCCATGCCCGCCGGCAGCACGATGATCTTGGGGCGGCCGGTCGAGCCCCCAGACGCCACCGCCCGGCCGGGGCGGGCGACGAGGTCGGGCTGCATCGGGTCGGTGGAACGCCCTTCGCCCGCAGACGGGTCGGCCGCGAGACCGGCGACGTCGTCCCACGTCGAGACCACGATGGTGGCTCGGGCCAGTTCCAGAACGGCGTCGCGCTCGGCGGTGGGCATGCGTGGGTTGAGCGCGAGCGCGCAGGCGCCGAGCTTCCAGGCAGCGCTGGTCCACAGGTAGTGCTCGGGGCCGTTGGGCAGCCCGATCACCACCATCGACTCGTGATCCACGCCGCGCTCGGCCAGCACGCGGGCGAGCTGGTTGCTGGTGTCCTCGAGCTCGCGCCACGACAGGACGCGCTCCGTGCCGTCGAGCGCGGCCGTGATCACGGCCGGGGCGTCCGGGTGCGACGCGGCGAGCTCGCGGATCCGGCGCCCGTACGGGACCGCCCCGGGCGAGGGCTGCGTGGTGGACAGCAGGTCGGTCACGCGGCCGCCCCGGCGCCCACGACACCCGCGACGTGCTGACCGTCCTTCCACACACCTGCCACGCGGTCGCGCAGCCCCACGAAGTCCAGCGGGTCACCGTCGATGACCACCAGGTCGGCACGCTTGCCCGGCGCGATCGTCCCCAGCTCGTCGTCGATCCGCAGCAGCTCGGCCGCGTTGGAGGTCGCGGCCTTCAGCGCCTCCGTCGCGTCGAGCCCGTGCTTGACCATCAGCTCGAGCTCCTCGAGGTTGCGGCCGTGCGGGATGCCGACCGCGTCGGTGCCCATCGCGACCTTCACCCCGGCCTCGGCCGCCAGCCGGAACGACTCCGCGTGCGAGGCCACGACCATCCTGGCCTTCTCGAGCGACGCCTCCTGGATCGCCGCGCCCTCGTCGGCGGCCTGGAGCACGCTCAGCGGCGCCATCAGCGTCGGGACCAGGAACGTCCCGCGCTCGAGCATCATCGCGACCGTCTCGTCGTCGAGGAAGATGCCGTGCTCGATGGAGCGGATGCCGGCCTGGACCGCGTTCTTGATCCCCTGCGTGGCCTGGGCGTGTGCCATGACGTACAGGCCCGCTGCCTCGGCCTCGCGGACAGCGACCTCGAGCTCGTCCATCCCGAAGTGCGCGTGGTGCGGGTTGTCACGGGGCGACATCACGCCACCCGACGAGCACAGCTTGATCTGGTCGGCGCCGGCGCGTACGAGCTCGCGCACCTTGCGGCGCATCTCCTCGGGCCCGTCGACGAGGTTGTGCGGCATCCCCGGCCAGCCGTCGAGCAGGCGCACGCACGCCCCCGACGGCATCCAGCCGTCGCCGTGGCCACCGGTCTGCGACAGCAGCGACAGCGCGATGAACATCCGCGGGCCGCGGATCACACCGTCGGCGACCGCCTGCTTGATGCCGAGGTCGGCCCCCGCGGCGTCGCGAACGGTGGTGATCCCGCAGTCCAGGATCCGCCCGAGGTTGCTCTGCGCGACGTAGAACTTGTAGCTGAACGGGGCGGCCAGGTGCCGCACGCTATCGACGTGGTCGACGATCACGTGCACGTGGCAGTCCATCAGCCCTGGCAGCAGGGTGCGGCCGCTGACCTCGACGGCGACATCGCCGTCCAGGTCGCTGCCGACCTCGACGAACCGGCCGTCCTGGACGACCACGTCGGCCGGGGCGGGGGCGGCGCCGGTGCCGTCGAACACGTCACCGCCGTGGAACAGGATCCTGGTCATGTTGCGCTCCTTGAAGGTTGTCTGTTGGTTCCGACCGCTCGGGCGGTCACGGGAAGGCGACCTCGACGCCGAGACCCCCGGCCTCGGCGACGCCGACCGCGAACGCGGCCGCCGTGACGTCCTGGAGAGCCAGGCCCAGCGACTCGTAGAAGGTGATCTGGTCGCCCGAGGCGCGGCCGGTGCGCGCGCCGGTGAGGATCTCGCCGAGCTCGGCCGGCTCGAACGGCTCGGTGAGCACGCCTTGCTCCAAGGGGATCAGCAGATCGCCGGCCTCGGCCCGCATCGACTCACGGCTGTCGACCACGATCACGTCCGCTCGGCGCACCACCTCGGAGTCGACCTCGCGGGTGTCCGGGGTGAAGGCGCCGACGGCGTTCACGTGCGCTCCCGCCGCCAGCCAGTCCCCTTCGAGCACGGGGTCGGGCGACGAGGTCACGGTGCACACGAGGTCGGCACCGTCCACCGCCGCCTGGGGGGTGTCGCACACCTCGATGAGCAAGCTGCGCTCGGCGCCCCACTCGGCCAGCGACCGTGCGCGCTTCTCGGTGCGGTTCCAGACCCGGACGCGGCGCAGGTCGCGGACGTGCGCGATCGCCTCGAGGTGACCGCGTGCCTGGACGCCCGCACCCAGCAGCGCCAGATCGCCGGCATCGGCGTGGGCCAGGACGTCGGTCGCGACCGCGGACACGGCCGAGGTCCGGACCTCGGTGACCACGCCGCCCTCCAGCAGCGCCAGCGGCACGCCGGTCCTCGGATCGAGCAGGGCCACGAACCCCTGGACGCTGTCCAGGCCGTGGTCGGCGTTGCCCGGGAACAGCGTCACCGACTTGAAGCCGAACGCGTCGAACGACCCCCCGACGTGAGCCGGCTTCAGCACGCCGAGCCCGGGGATGCCCGGCGGCTGCACGACCATCCGCACCGGCTGGTAGGCGTCGCCCGATGCGAACGCGGCCATCGCGTCGCGCATCACGTCGATGACGCGGGCGACCGGCAGCGCAGCGCGGGTCGCGGCGGCGTCGAGCACGAGCAACGGCGTCCCTTCATGGCGGGCTCGGGCCGACCCTAGGTGCGTCCAGGTGCCAGGTCTTCGTCGTGCAGCACAACCCCGACCCCCAGGTCTTTCGCGTGGGAACCACCCGGACGTGTGCGCCGTGGACGACCCTTGGCGAGGCAGTCACCCCGACGAACGAGGATCGCAGCGATGGCAGGACGACTGGACGGACGTGTCGTGATCGTGACCGGCGCAGGCCGTGGGCTGGGGCGTGAGCACGCACTGCTGCTGGCGTCCGAGGGCGCCCGGGTCGTGGTCAACGACCTGGGAGGCGACGTCACCGGCGAGGGCGCCGACGTCACGCCGGCACAGACGGTCGTCAAGGAGATCGAGCAGGCCGGAGGTGAGGCGGTCGTGTCCGGTCACGACGTGGCCGACTGGGACCAGGCGGGGCAGATGGTGCAACTGGCCATCGACACGTTCGGCGAGCTGCACGTCCTGGTGAACAACGCCGGCATCCTGCGCGACCGCACGATCCACAACATGACCCCCGAGGAGTGGGACGCGGTCGTGCGGGTGCACCTGCGCGGCCACGCCGCACCGACCCACCACGCCGTGAAGTACTGGCGTCAGCGGGCCAAGGACGGCGACCCGGTCGACCGCCCCGCGCTGGTGCACACCACGTCGGCGTCGGGCTTCATCGGCAACTTCGGCCAGGCCAACTACGGCTCCGCGAAGATGGGCGTGCTCGCGCTGTCGCAGATCGCCCGCCTGGAGGGCGCGGGCTACGGGCTGCGCTCCAACGCCGTCGGCCCCGCCGCAGCGACCCGGATGTCGGGCACGATCCCGGGCCGCGAGGAGGTCGCCGAGGACGACCCGCGTGCCGCCCTGCTGCACCCGGGCAACGTCTCGCCGATCGTGGCGTGGCTGGCCGCCGCCGACTGTCCTGCCAACGGCCAGGTCTTCCACGTCTACGGCAACCGCGTGATCGTGCTGGAGACCGCCCGGCCCGCAGCCGACCTGCGCAGCGAGGGCCGGTGGACGCTCGAGGAGCTCGACCGCCAGCTCCCGCCAAACCTCGTCGAGCCGCCCAGCGTGGCCGCGTTCCTGCCCACCGAGGACGACCTCGGCTGAGCTTGACGCCTTCCTGAGCGTCCGTGAGCAGTTCTGACCGGGATACCGGACACAACTGCTCACGGATGTCAGGCGACGGCCTCGACCGCCCCGCCCAGCGCGTCGACGCAACGGTCGATCTGCTCGTCGGTGATGATCAACGGCGGGCAGAACGCCACCGTGACGCCACCGATCGGGCGCGCGATCACACCCCGTTCGATCATCGCCTCGCGGACGTCGACCGCGTCGACGTGCACGCCCAGCCCGACCCCGAACATCGCGCCGGCAGCGCGGATCTCGAGGATGCGCTCGCCGTCCACCAGCGTGTCCAGACCGTCTCCGAGCCGCTTGGCGACGTGCAGCGACCGGTCGAGCAGCCCCTCGCGCTCGATGATGTCGAGGTTGGTCAGCGCCGCGGCACACGCGGTCGGGTGCCCGCTGTAGGTGTGACCGTGCTTCAGCGAGAACCCTGGGGCGGACTCGAGCACATCCAGGACCCGCCGTGACACGACCACGCCTCCCAGCGGCTGGTAGCCCGACGTGACGCCCTTGGCGAAGGTGCACAGGTCGGCCACGACGCCGTAGTGCTGCCCGCCCCACCACGTGCCCAGGCGACCGAACGCGCAGATGACCTCGTCGAGGATCAGCAGCGCGCCGTGCTCGTCGCACAGCGCCCGGACCGCTTCGAGGTAGCCGGGCTCCGGGGGGTACACGCCCGGGGCGCCGACCACCGGCTCGGCGATGACGGCGGCGATGCGGTCCCCCTGCTGCTCGAACAGGGCGCCCAGCGCCTCGACGTCGTCCTTGGGGACCCGCACCAGGTCGGGCACCAGCGGCCCGATGTGCTCGTGGAACGCGGGCAGACCCGTCAGCGTCGTCCCGGCGAAGGTGACGCCGTGGTACGAGGGTTCGCGGCTCACGACGATCGTCCGGTCGGGGTCGCCCGCCAGCGAATGCGTGATGCGCGCGAGCTTGACCGCGGTCTCGACCGCCTCGCTGCCGCTGCACGTCAGGAACACGCGGGCGCCGGGGAACGGCGCCAGCTCGGCGATGCGCTCGCAGATCGCCTCGGCGGGCGGGTTGGTGTAGCGCTCGAAGGTGTGGAACCCGGCCAACCTGCGTGCCTGTGCCGCGATCGCATCGGCCATCTCGTCGCGGCCGTGCCCGATGTTGCAGTACCACAGGCTGGCCAGCGCGTCGACGTAGTCGCGTCCGCTGTCGTCGAACACCAGCGCGCCACGCCCTTCGACCAGGTTGAGGAAGTCGCTCTCGGCGGGTGGTGTCGTGGGGTGCAGGAAGGCGGTCCGTGGCATGGGGGCTCCTTCGGGTGCCGTACGCCCAGCCAACCACGGCGCCGGCTCGCCCGCCCTGATGCTGTGCGACGAACGCAGGGGTCCGCGCCCGTGCGCTGGCACCACACGCGCGACGCGTGCAACCGGTTTGCTGAATGGGATGCCGTACGCGAATAGCTGCATAGCACGGAATGGAGTGGGGATGACCGACCGGAGCTGCCCGACCGTCCGGGTCGAAGGTGACGCGCGCCAGCGCGGCCAGGCGCACGGCGAGGCGCTGCGTGGTGCGATCGCCGAAGGGTTGGGACGCTGGCACGACGCCCTCGCGGCAGAGACCGGCGCGGACCCGGTCAGCTACCTCAGGGACTTCGTCGCGACGACCGACTTCGTGCCGTCGATCCGCCGCTGGACCCCGCAGCTCCTGGAGGAGGTCCGGGGGATCGCAGACGGCGCCGACCAGCCGTTCCAAGCGGTGCTGGCGTACAACCTCATGGACGAGGAGTGGCTCCACCACCTTCGGCGCCGCGATGTTCCGCCTGCCGACGAACCGCACCACTGCTCCACGGTCGGGCTGCGGCCGGCGCCGGGGCGGCCGACGCTGGTGTCACAGAACATGGATCTGCCTCAGCACTTCGACGGGAGCCAGATCGTCCTCCATGCCGTCCCCGATGACGGGCTGCCCGAGGTACTGGTGCTGACCGCCGCCGGGTTGATCGCGACGACCGGCCTGAACTCGGCCGGCGTCGGGATGTGCATGAACGCGGTGGTCCAGCTCGACAACGAGCCGCACGGCCTGCCCGTCGCGTTCGTGATCCGGGGGGTGCTCGAGCGCACCAGCCGCGCCGAGGCGGTCGAGTTCATCCGCAGCGTGCAGCACGCGAGCGGCCAGGTCTACACCGTCGGCGACCCGACCGGCGTCACCGGCCTGGAGTGCTCGGCTCGCGGGGTCGTCGAGTACGCACCGGAAGGGCCGGCGCTGGCGCACACCAACCACCCGCTGGTCAGCGACCACATGCAGCAGCACCTGCGGCGGATGGCCGCCGCCGCGGACGGCGTCGAGTCCGCCACGCTCAACAGCAAGCAGCGCCTGGCACTGCTCGACGAGCGGATGGCGGCAGAGCCGCAGCCAGATGCGGTGCTCGACGTGCTGCGTGACCGCACGGTGCCCGTCTGCCGGGTCGCCGACGACTCCGGCGCCGTGACCTTCGGGACGGTCCTCATGGAGCTGGGCGACGAGCCCGTCCTGGCGTTCACGCCCGGACCGCCCACGGAGGAAGCCCTGCGCGAACTCCGGTTCTGACGCCACCTGGCGACCACAGGAGCCTGACCGTGTCCACGCCCGCAGGGAGCCGACCGATCGTTGCGATCGCCGCCCCGTACCGCGAGGACGGCGGCGCGCGCACCCACCTGCTCGGGGCGCGGTACGCGCAGGCGGTGGTGCGGGCTGGTGGCCTGCCGGTGGGGCTGCCGGGCG
>DASWKO010000129.1:0-14198 GCA_036396595.1 Nitriliruptorales bacterium
CGCCCGGCACAAACCACCGCATCCGGTGGAAACCTCGCCCCGACGGCCCCCGCGTCAGCACCGGTCGGCACAAACCACCGCATCCGGTGGAAACCTCGGCCCGACGGCCCCCCCCACCAGCCCAGCCAGCCCCCAGCGGGCCGCGGCCCTGGCCCGGGTTGGCACGGGGTTGGCCGCCTGGGGACCTCGGGAACTGGTTCGCAGGCACACGGATGCTGTCGGGCACGTTGCGGGCGCGGTTGGGGCGGGCGACAGTCACCGGTCTCCGCTTGGTGCGGGAGCACGAACGCCGGTGGCCGGCAGCCGGCGACACTACCGAGGGTCGGAGGATCGCCGTGCCCGTCGTGTCGTACGTCGAAGCCGTTGCTCGACACGCCGAGCAGCGTCCCGATGAGCACGCCATCGTGTTCGTCACCGCGACCGGCGCCGAGCAGGCGGTGAGCTGGCACGAGTTGGACGCGTGGTCGAGCCGCCTGGCCCGCGTGCTCGTGCAGCGTGGCCTGGGGCCGGGCGGGCTGCTGACCGTCGCCCTGGCCAACGCCCCGATCCACACCGCCCTCACCCTGGCGGCATGGAAGGCCGGCGCTGCGGTCCTGCCGCTGAGCGCGCGCATGCCGGTCGGCGAGCGACGCCGGATCCTGGACGTCGCCGCGCGGCGGTGGCGGATCGTTCAGGTCGCGCGGGCGCCCGTCTCCGGGCACGATCACGTGCCGATCTCCGAGCTCGAGCCGGCCCGTCCGGGGGCGTCCACCCCGCTGGCTGCCCCGGACCTCGCGGTGGCGGACCTGCCCGACCCCGGGATCGTCGTCACCTCGGGTGGGTCGACCGGGCAGCCCAAGCTGATCGTCAACGCGGGCAAGCCGGTCGAGCCGGTGGCGGTCGACGGACGGGTTGCCGGTCTGGGAGGCGCGCTCGGCATGCGGCCAGGTCAGGTGCAGTTGGTCGCGTGCCCGCTGTTCCACGGCGGTCCCGTCTCGTGGTCGCTGCGTGGCCTGTGCCACGGACACACGCTCGTGCTGATGGAACGGTTCGACGCCGGTCAGGCCCTGGGCCTGATGGAGCGCCACCGGGTGTCGTGGGCGTTCCTGGTCCCGACGATGCTGCGCCGCATGGCCGCTCACGACCGGTTCCACCAGGTCGACCTGTCCGCGGTCGACGCCGTGTGGACGGCTTCGGCGCCCTGCCCACCCGAGGTGATCCGCGCCTGGATCGGGCGGCTGGGGCCGGAGCGGTTCATGCAGGCGTACGGGGGCTCGGAGGCGGCCGGCCACACCGTGGTGACGGGTGCCGAGTGGCTCGCACGACCCGGCACGGTGGGGCGCCCGGTCCCTCGCTGGCAGGTCAGCATCCGCGATCCGGACGGCCACGGCCTGCCGGTCGGTGAGGTCGGCCGCATCTACTTCCGTCGCACGGACGGATCGCCTGCCCTCTTCGACTACGTGGGTTCCGACGTGGATCGGCTGGCGGGGTCGTGGGTCGGGCTCGGTGACCTCGGGCACGTCGACGGGGACGGCTACCTCTACATCGCCGACCGGCGCACCGACCTGATCATCTCGGGTGGTGCGAACATCTACCCGTCGGAGGTGGAGCACGTCCTGCTCGGTCATCCCCGGGTCCGGGACGCGGTGGTGGTCGGGATCCCCGACCCCGATCTCGGGAAGCGGGCCCACGCCCTGGTCGTGGCCACCGGCGTCACGGTCGTCGAGCTGCGGGAGCACTGCGAGCGCCAGCTCGCGAGCTACAAGGTGCCCCGTTCGTTCGAACTCGCGGACCAGCTCCCACGCGACGAGTTCGGCAAGATCCGGCGCTCCGGTGTGGCCGCTGCCTACGCCCCGAACGCTGGCTCACGCTCGTGAGGCGGGCGGTGACCGGTGCCGAGGCGCTGATCGACGAGTGCGGGGACGCCGTCTCCTGCGTGGCGGCTGCGTCCGTGGGCGGCGAGCGGGTGTGGACGCACGCCGCCGGGTGGGCCGACCGTGAGCGTGGGCTGCCCGCCGGTCCCGATGTCGCCTACTGCATCGCGTCGCTCACCAAGCCGCTCACGGCGCTCGGTGTGCTGCGCCTGGTCGAGCAGGATCGGATCGATCTCGGGCGGCCGATCGAACTCTACCTGCCCCGGCCGCTCGCGACACCCGTGGGGACCCCGGACGAGGTGACCGTCGAGCGCGTCCTCGGTCACCTGGCCGGCCTGCCCCTGCACATGCAGTTCTTCTACGCCGACGAGCCCGATCACCGGCGCCCCGGCGTCGACGTCACGCTGGCACGGTACGGGCAGGTGGTGGTGCCCCCGGGCGAGCGGCACCTGTACTCCAACCTGGGCTACGGCCTGCTGTCCGAGGTGGTCGCTCGCGTCACGGGACGCGCCTGGGAGGACGTCGTCGCCGACGAGGTCCTGGCTCCCCTGGGGATGACCTCGAGCTGGGTCGGGCCGGATCACCGGCCGGGCTCCGCTGCGGCCCGCTACGGCCGGGACGGGGTCGCCTACCCCGCCTATGACGTCGATCACCCCGGCGCGTCGCTCGGGTGGGCCACGATCACCGATCTCGTGCGGCTCGGCGATGCCGTCGCGGGCGGCGCCGGCCTCCCGGTCGGCCCCTCCACACGTGACCGCATGCTGGCACCCGTCTCGTCGGTGGACGGCGGTGGGGCCTACGGACTGGGCTGGATCATCGAGGACTGGGGCGGGTCGCAGGTCGTGCGTCACGGCGGTTCGATGGGCGGCGTGCGTGCCAGCCTGGTCGTGCTGCCCGACGAAGGCATCACGATCGCGGTGGTCGCGAACACGACGGCGTCGACGCTGCCCGAACGGGTCACGGAAGCGGTGCTGTCCGAGTTGGCACCGCAGGTCGTGGCCTGGCCGCACCAGGACCGCTCCATCACGGCCCGGGCGGACCGTGCGCTCGTCGGAGCCTGGGAGGGCACGGTGCAGACCTACGCGGGCGACCACCCGCTGTCGCTCGCGGTCGCGCCCGAGCGCATCGACGTCACGTACCGGGGGCAGCGGTCGGTCGGCACGCCCCTGCCGACCACGCGGTTCGCGGTCCGCTTCGAGGGACGCCTGGGCACGCCCGACGCGGACCGGCGGCCCCACGAGCTCGTGGCGAGCCTGACGCCGCGCGGCGACGTGCTCGACGGGTTCGTGACCGCCATGTACACCCTGGACGGCGACGAGGAGGGCGGCGGCCGCGGGCGCCGCATGGGCAATGCGTTCAGCCATCACAGCCGACTCGACCGGGTCCGCTGAGCACGAGGGAAGGACAGGGCATGGAGGTCCAGCGGGTCGGCGTCATGGGCGCCGGCGTCATGGGCAGCGGCATCGCACAGTCGATCGCGACGGCCGGGATCGAGACGGTGGGCTACGACATCTCGAGCGAGCAGCTCGACCGCGCTCGACGGACGACCGTCGAAGGGCGGTACGGGATCGACCGCGGTGTCGAGCGGGGCAAGCTCACCGAGGAGCAGGGGGCCCGCGCCAAGCAGCTCCTGACCTTCACCGGCGACCTCGACACCGCGGTCCGCGGGGCGGACCTGGTCATCGAGGCGGTCGATGAGGACATGGGGCTCAAGGTCCGTGTCTTCCGTCAGCTCGACGAGCTGACGCCCGAGCACGCGATCCTGGCGACCAACAGCTCCGGGCACCCGGTGGCGGCCCTGGCGGCGGTGACCCAACGGCCCGCCTCGGTCATCGGGTGGCACTGGGCGTCGCCTCCGCCGGTCCGGCCCTTCGCCGAGATCGTGGTCCACGACCGGGTGAGCGACCACACGCGCGACACCGTGGTCGAGTTGGCCCGGCGCTGCGGGAAGAACCCGATCGTGGTGCGCGAGAACGACCGCAAGTGGGGGTACGCGATGAACCGCGTGCTGTGGGCGGCGATCGACGAGGCCCGTCAGGTCGTGGCCGAGGAGCTGTGCACGGCGGAGGAGCTCGACCAGCTCATGGTCGACTGCCTCGACTGGCCGGTGGGCCCGTTCGTGATGCTCGACGGTGCGAGCAGAGGATGGTGAGCATCGACGAGCGGTACCTGCAACGGACGCCGGGCTCGCACCGGTGGTTCACCGCCGCCGCGCGGGTCATGCCCGGTGGTGACACACGCCTCTCCGATCACCACGCTCCCTACCGGTTGACGTTCGTGCGCGGCGAGGGGCCGCGCCTGTGGGACGTCGACGGTCACGAGTACCTCGACCTGCTGTCCAACTTCACGTCGCTCGTCCACGGCAACGCCTACCCCCCGGTGCTCGAGGCGGCTCGGGAGGCGGTGACCGCCGGGACGGCCTGGGCGGGCCGCAACGAGCACCAGGTCAGGCTGGCCGAGCACCTGGTCGAACGGGTCGCCTCGGTGCAGCGCGTGCGCTTCACGAACTCCGGGACCGAGGCGTTCCTCCACGCGCTGCACGTCGCGAAGGTCGTGACCGGGCGGTCAATGATCCTGATGGCCCGCCACGGCTACCACGGGACCCACGAGGACAGCGCGGCCGGCACGTTCGCGGGCGCAGCCGACCTGGCACTGTGGGGCGGCCACGACGGCCAGCAGCACGCGACGTTGCTCGCAGAGTTCGGGGACGCCGAGGACTTCGAGCGGGTGCTGCGCGAGCGGGGCAGCCAGATCGCCGCGGTGTTCCTCGAGCCCGTGCAGGGGTCGACCGGTCTGCGGACCGCGCCGCCCGAGTTCTGGGAGCGGGTGCGCGCCGCGACGGCTGCCGCCGGAGCGCTGCTGGTCCTGGACGAGGTGGTCACGCTTCGCCTCGCGGAGGCCGGGGCACAGAGCCGGCTCGGGATCGAACCGGACCTGACGATGATGGGCAAGATCATCGGAGGAGGTTTTCCGATCGGTGCGGTGGGGGGACGGACGGAGCACCTGGAGGTGACCTCGCCGCCGTCGCCGCACCTGCCGCACGGCGGCACGTTCAACGGCAACCCGGTCAGCACGGCGGCCGGGCTGGTGGCCATGGAACACCTCACGGGGCAAGCGATCGCCCGGATGCACGATCTGACGCAGCGGCTGGAGACAGGACTGCACGAGGCCGCAGCCGCGGCCGGCCTGGCCTTCTCGACGCGCCGCGAGGGATCGTTGATCGTGATCTTCCTCGAGGAACAGGCCACCCCACGGCCGGCACGCGTCGCCGATCCGAGGCTCGCGAGGCTGCACCTGGCCGCCGCCAACCACGGGCTGCACTACGCCGCGCGGGGCCTGCTCGTCGTGTCCACCGCATTCGACGAGCACCTCGTCGACGAAGCGATCGAGCGGTTCGCCCTGGCCATGCAGGACGTCGCCGCGGAGGTCACCGCCGGCTGACGTGGATCGGGGGCCGCTGCGAGTCCTCGCACGACGTTGAATGGTTGGGTACGTCTGAGCGCCCTCAAGTCTTCAACGTCACGCCGACGCGCGTCGCGGGCGGCCAGCGGCGATCGGCGGCGATCGGCGGCGGGCGGTGATCATGTGGCGAACGCGGTTCGGTTGTAACGGTTGCACACGTCGTCGGGTTGCCGCTGGGCGTCGATGTTGCCCGGGGGCCAGGCCCCGGCCACATAGCGCTGGCCGTCCTCGACCATGCGCCAGCAGCCCGTCGTGACCCGATCGGGGACCTGGCCCTGCGGATCCCACCACTCCGCCGTCGCGTCCTTCACACAGGTGTAGTCACCGGGGTCGTAGAAGCAGGCAGGCACGAACGGGCTCGTACTGCGGACCGACGGGATGGCGTGGTAGCCACGGTCGATGGTCTGGACCGTCAGGCGTGGTCCGGCCACCTGGATGCCAGTGAACAGTTGCCGGATGTCGGGGTACCAGGATGCGTCGGAGCAGCCCCAGAAGACATCATCCTCCGGTGTCGACGGATCGGCCTCGAGCAGCGCCTGGATGCACGGGTTGTCCGCGTCGTCACCCACGCGAGGGACCTGGGTCATCACCCACGCGTGTCGCCAGACGTCCTGGTCCTGCTCCTCGCCTGCCTGGCTCTCGAGCAGGCCGTCCCCTGCGAGCACCCACTCCGGCTCGTAGTCGATGCGCCCCGCCGCCTTCGACTGGTCGGTCTCGAGGCCGCCCGCCCAGACGATGGTGGTGACGTCGGCTTGCTGGAACTCGGCCATGTTGCGCGATGCGTAGCTCGCGCCGGGATCCTCGCCGCCGTACTGGTAGATCCGGCCTGCCTGCGGGAAGGTCTGCTCGGCCTCGAACTCGCCCCCGCACTCCTCAATCTGTCGCTTGACCAGCCCTGAGAACTCGATCAGGGTCGGGTGGCGCTCGTCGCTCGTGCGCAGGAACCCGAGTCGTCGTGGCTGGCCGTTCTCGCCCGGGTTCCCACTGTCGACGACCGGATGGCCCACGACCTTCGAGCACACGTAGCTCGAGAACGCCCGCGCCTTCATCTCGATCGTCGGGAGGTAGCTCCAGATCAAGCCCGGGAAGCGCTGGTAGAACGACGCCGGTCGGGGGTTCAGGCCCGACCCGAAGCTCAGGACACCTCGCCGGGCCATCTCCTCGACGTACGGGCCCTCGATCCCCTGCTCGAGCTGCGTGGTCATGGCCGCGAACGGACGCAGCGTGTCGTGGTTGCCGATGGCATCCGCCTGGCGCGTCTCCGGCGTCGGGTCGCCCGAGTAGCGGCAGAGCTGTCCGTCCGGTGCCGTGTCGTAGCAACTGCTCTCCGTGGTGCTGAAGTACACGTGGAAGCGCACGAAGCGGCCGTAGGTCTGATAGCGCTGGTTGAAGTACTGCTGGAAGCGGCGCAGGTTGCGCAGCACGACGCTGCGCTCATCGTCCTCCGGCGGCTCGCCGAGATCGAAGTAGCGGCCCTTGTACGCGCCCTCGTCCTCGGCGCCTTCGCCGGTCGTGCGCCCGACGTTGATGTCGGCGACGAACAGGACGGTGACCTCGTCGCGCACGACCCCCTGGTAGGTCTCGCCACCGTTGTCGCCGTCGAAGAACGCGACGCACGGGGGCGACATCGGGTCCTCGGTCTGACGCGGTGGATCACCGACGCACCGCTTGGTCACGGGGTTGTCGCCCAGCCCCTCGGGCAGCGCGGCGTCGGGAGGCCGCTCCGGACCGCCCCGGCCAGCGCCGGGGCCTTCGCCGGGCGGGCTCGAATCGCCCAGCGACAGCGAGCTGAGGTTGCCGGCATCGTTTGGCGGGGGGGCGTCGTCCTCGGGGGGTACCGGTGCGAACTCGAGTGTCTGCGTCGGGTTCGTGACGGTCACGTTGAGCGCCGAGGGAAGGACGAACAGGGCCAGGATGATCGCGGCGAGGAGGCCGGTCAGCGGCGGGTAGCGGCGCGCGAAGTCGCCCGGCGCCCGGGCTCGTCGCGTGTCCACGGAGCGGTCGCGGCTCATGCCCCCTCCTGCGCGCCCGTGCGCCTGCCTCGGCGTCCCGCGACGACCGCCGGGAGCAGGTGCTCCTCGAGGATGCGCCGGTACGAGCCGTCGCCCAGGTAATCGGTGGCGTTGGACACGGCCACGACGTCCAGCGCGGGCACGACGTGGACGAACTGTCCTCCGTAGCCGCCCATGGCGGCGGCTGGCACCTCGTGGTCCCCGGCCACGAGCCGCGGCAGGAACCACTGGAACCCGTAGTCGGTCACGTCGTCGCGCGACTGCACCGACGTCATCGCGTCGATCCACTGGCTGGACACCACCTCGTGTCCGTCCCACTCGCCCCGCCGCAGGACGAGCTGGCCCAGCTTGGCCGCGTCGCGCGGCCGCAGGAACAGGCCGCCCCCGGTGTGCACCGTCCCGTCGCGCGACCTCAGCCACACGAACCGCTCGATGCCCAGCGGCGCGAAGATCCAGTCACGGGTGAGGTCGTCGACGTCGCGGCCCGTCACGGAGCGGACGACGGCGCCCAGGAGGATGGTCAGTCCGCTCTGGTACTCGAACCGGCCGGGCACGCGCAGCCCTGGCTCCAGCCGCGGGAAGCCCGGCCGCAGCCCGCGGTCGAGGACGTAGCCGAGCCAGTCCCCCGATGCGTTCATGCGGGTGTTGTCGTTGGTGGGGTCGGTGTAGGCGACCTGCTCCTCCCAGCGCAGCCCCACGCTCATCGCCAGCACCTGGCGGACGGTCACGTCGTAGCGCTGGTCGACCCAGCGGTGACCACGGCGATCGGCGACGTAGCGCCACACCGGCTCGTCCAGGTCGACCAGGCCGCGGTCCACGACGGCCCCGAACAGCAACGCGGTCACGCTTTTGGTGCACGACTGGAAGGTGTGCAGGTCGTCGGGGCCCTTGCCGTGGAAGTACTCGTCGAGGACGAGGCGGCCGGCGACCACCAGCACGACGGCATCGACCGCCGGGTAGCGCTCGGTGCACACGGCCGCCAGCAGGTCGCGCACCGGTGACGCATCGATGCCCGCATCCGCCAGCGAGCCGACGGCCCACCCATCCCCGAGCTGGGCGGGGGCCGCGGGCGCAGGTGCCTCGACCCGCCGGCCCCGCGGGCCCAGACGCGCGATGGTGAAAGGGCGAACCTCGGGCCCGTCCTTGCTGAACGTCAGCGGGACCGGGCCATCGGCGCGCTCCAGAACGCCCTCGAGGTACTGGTCGCGAGGGGTCAGGACCAGGCGGCCGAGCAGCGAGGCCGTGGCGGACAGCCGCCCGTCCTCCACGGTCAGGTCGACGAGAGGCACCGCGATCAGTCCGAGCTCGGGCAGGCTCAGGGTCGCGTGGCCGGGCTCGATCCTCAGCTCGACGCGGTGGCGGATCCCCTCGAGGTCGCTGAGCGCGGTCCAGTGCCCGTGCCAGGCACGGGTTGCTCCTGCGTCGGGCTGATCCTGTGCCGACGCCAGCGCACCTCGCGCTTCGACCAAGTCCGGTCCATCCGCGGTGATGGGTCCGACCGTAGGCCCTTGGTGTCGCTGGCCTTCGGTCGGATCGGCCAAAGGTCGGGGGCGCTGCTCGTCGGCCAGCACGAACCGCGGAGCCGGCGCCCGGCCCTACCCTCGTGACGCCGGGCGTCGGACGAGGAGGTCAGCGTGACGGTGGCGACGGTCGCTGGTCACCCCTGGATCGAGGTGGACGGCCTGCCCAACGCGCGCGAGCTGGGAGGCATCCCGCTGGCCGGGGGTGGCAGGGTCCGCCACGCGGCGCTCTACCGCAGCGGGACCCCGCATGCCGTCACGGCGCGGGGCCTGGACACCGCGGTCGGCGAGCTGCGCATCGCGACCGTGCTCGACCTGCGTGCCGCGAGCGAGGCCGAGCGCATCGGGGCCGGACCGTTCGCCTCCGACCCGCGTGTGACCCGGTACGTGCTGGAGCTCGGAGGAGACCCGGCCGAGGCGCCGTTCGCCGAGTTCGATGCCGGCGACGATCTCATGGGGGCGATCTACCTCGCGATCCTGGACGCCTCCGCGGACGCCCTGCGGCGAACGCTCGAAGCGATCGCCGCCGCGGCATCGGCACCTCTGCTGTTCCACTGTCACGCGGGCCAGGACCGCACCGGCGTCGTCGCCGCCACCCTGCTGGGGCTGCTCGGGGCGTCCGAGGACGACATCGTCGCCGACTACCTGCTCACGCAGACGTGGCTGCTCACCCGGCCCCCCGAGGTTCGCCAGGCCCGCCAGGAGGCGATCGCACGCCTCGGGGTCCGTGACGGCTCCCTCGACCCCGCGGAGCGTTCGATCCGCCGCTGGCTCGCGGCCGTCCGCGAGCGGTGGGGGTCGGCCGAGGCGATGGCGCTGGCCGTCGGGGTGCCCTCGGCAACCATCGCCACGCTCCGGCGCGAGCTCGTCGACCCCGCCTGAGCTCACGGTCGGGGAGCCCACCTCCAAGGAGTCACCGGTAGTGTCGAGGTCTCACGGTGCTGGAGGGGCAGGGATGTCCAACGCGGAACGTCAGGAGTTCCAGCAGGTCCTGCGCGGTCTGTTCGCGGAGGTCGCCGACGACGGGACGGTGCGCCTGCTGATGGCGGGCACCGAGGGCTACGACCGGTCGACGTGGAAGGACCTCGCTGGGGGGTCCCGGGTCGTGGCGCTCGGCGTGCCCGAGGCGTTGGGCGGGGACGGTGGCGAGCTGGCTGATCTGGCCGTGCTGTTCGAGGAGGCGGGGCGCGCCCTGCTCCCCGCGCCGCTGCTGTCCACGACCCTGGCCGTGGGGGTCGTGCTCGAGGTCGCTGATCGCGGCGGCGACCTGCTGGGCGACCTGCTGGGCGGTAGCCGCACGGCGGCCGTGGTCCTGCCGGCGGACATCCTCGACGACGGCGGACCGATCGAGGTGGCAGACGCGGGCGATGGTGCCATGCGGCTGACCGGCGAGCGCAGGTACGTCCTCGACGGCGCCACCGCGGACGTCCTGCTGGTGGTGGCGGGCAACGGCGAGACCGCCGACGTCTTCGCGGTCGATGCGGCCTCGGCAGGCGTGAGCCTCACGGCCGTGGCGGCGACCGACCAGACCCGCAAGCTCACGTCGGTCCGGCTCGACGCAGCGGCGGGGACCGCGCTCGGGGCGCCCTCGGCAGCGGTCGCACGTGCGCTGGATCGGGCGCGTGTGCTGCTGGCGGCCGAAGCGGTGGGCGTGGCACAGCGATGCCTGGAGGACATGACGGCCTACGCGCGCGAGCGCATCGCGTTCGGCCGGCCGATCGGCTCGTTCCAGGCGGTCAAGCACCGCTGTGCGCGGGCGCTGGTGCGGGTCGAGCACGCCCGGTCGCTGGTCGAGCTGGCAGCCGAGCACGGACCGGGATCGGCCGGGGAGCGTCCCGACGCCGCACGCCTGGCGCGGCTGGCACTCGGGTTCGCCGCGGACGCGGCGCTGCACGTGGCGGGCTCGAGCATCCAGGTGCACGGCGGCATCGGGTTCACCTGGGACCACACCGCCCACCTGTACTACAAGCGGGCGCTGGTGACCCGCCGGCTGCTGGGGCGCAGCGGCGACCTGCTCGCACAGGCGGCTGGTGACCTGGCGGCCCTGCGGGCCACGATCGCGCAGACGACGCGACCCCAGGCCGGCCCCGGCGCCGCCGGGCCCGCGTCAGGGCTGGCCGGCCTGGACCTGGTCGACGAGCGGCTCGACGAGCTGTTCGCCTCGGCCGATCCGAAAGACCCCGTGGCGTTCTGGCGCCGGCAGTACGAGCTGGGCCTGACCCAGGTCGACCTGCCCGAGGGGATCGGAGGGTTGGGCCTGGATCACCGGCTCCAGGCGGTCGTGGAGTCGCGGCTGGTCGACCAGGCAGCGCCGCGGATCGGCCAGCACTCGTTCATGGCGCTGGCGATGTTCAGCCCGGTGATCGCCCGGCACGGAACGCCCGAGCAGCACCGGCGGCTGCTCGAGCCCGCGTTGACCGGCCAGGAGCTGTGGTGCCAGCTCTTCAGCGAGCCGGGCGCCGGCAGCGACCTCGCGGGCCTGTCGACCCGCGCCGTGCCTGACGGCGACGGGTGGGTCATCAACGGCCAGAAGGTCTGGACCTCCAACGCACACGTGGCCCAGCGTGGACTGATCATCACGCGGACCGACCCCGACGCGCCCAAGCACCGGGGGCTGACCGCGTTCGCGGTGGACATGAGCGCCCCGGGCATCGAGATCCGGCCGCTGCGGCAGATGACCGGTCACGCCGAGTTCAACGAGGTGTTCCTCGACGATGTGCGGGTCGACGATGCCGACCGGATCGGACCCGAGGGCGGCGGGTGGGCGGTCGCGGTGGACACGCTGGCCGTGGAGCGCTCGACCGCCGATGGCGACGAGGGCGACGACGTGCGTTTGGCGAGCGTCGACGGGCTGTTGAGGGCGCTGGGGACCGGACCGCATCGTGATCGTGACCGTGCGCGGGCACGCGTCGAGACGCTCGTGGTGGCCTGGTTCGCGCACCTGGCCACGGTCGCCCGCGCGTCGCGCAGTGCTCAGCAGGCGCTGCCGGGGCCGGAGGCGTCGCTGACCAAGCTGGTGTGGTCGGAGCTGCTGCAGGGCTCGACCGAGCTGATCGAGGAGCTGACCGGGCCCGAGGTGCTGGCCCACGACTACGAGCAGCCGCCGCTGATGAGCGGGGGCGACCCGGTCGGGGATCTGCTGTTCGCGCGGTCGCCGACCATCTACTCGGGTACCAGCGAGATCCAACTCAACATCATCGGCGAACGGGTGCTCGGGCTCCCCGGCGAGCCGCGCGTCGACAAGTCCGTCCCGTGGCGGGACGTCCCCCGCAACTGACAGGGGGGCGCACCCAGGGCTGCTCGCGGTCAGGCGACGCCGCAGAAGTCGAGGATCGTGCGCACGAGCGCCCGCGAGCACGTGACGACGTCATCGAACTCGACCCACTCGTCGGGCCCGTGCGCCTGCCGGATGTCGCCGGGACCGTAGACGACGGTCGGGATCCCACTGTGCCCCACGGTGATGCCCATGTCGCAGCCGTACGGCATCCCACGTACGACGGGGTCGCCCACCTCTGCGGCGTGGGCGGCGCACACGGTCCGCACGACCGGCGCATCCACGGCGGTGCGGGCGGGGAAGAACTGCGCGCCCGGCCAGCGGACCTGCGGGGGGTGGGCGCGCAGCCACCGGTCCGTTCGTGCCGCAGCCGCCACGGCCTGCTCGAGCTCGGCTCGCGCCACCTCGAGATCCTCGTCGGGCGTGACGCCGTACCGGCCCTCGACCCGGCACCAGTCGGCCTCCGACGACGGCCAGTCCCCGCCCGAGATCCGGCCCATGCAGATCGCGAACGGGCGCTCCAACCAGTCGAACAACGGCTCGGCGGCCCGGGCGTTGCGACGGCCCTCGAGCTCCAGCACAGCCCGGTGGATCGGCAGCATGCGCTCGATCGCCGAGACCCCTTCCTCGCGGAGGCACCCGTGAGCGGACAGACCCTCGACCTCGATCTCGAACGTGAGCGCACCGGCGACCGCAGGCGCGACCGTCAGCTCGGTCGGCTCGCAGATGATGGCGGCGTCCCCACGGACACCGTGCTCGAGCAACGCCAGCGTTCCGCAGCCACCGTCTTCCTCGCCCACGACCGACGCGACCGTGACGCGGCCGCGCAGCTCGACCCCGGCATCCACGATCGCCTTGACGGCGTGGAGCTGGGCGGCCAGCCCGCCCTTCATGTCGCAGGCGCCGCGTCCGTGCACGCGTCCGTCACGGATCGACGGTTCGAACGGCGGGGTCGTCCAGCTCTCGGGCCGGCCGGGCGGCACGACGTCGATGTGCCCGATCAGCAGCAGGGCCGGCCCGTCGTCGCCGCCCGTGCTGCCGGCCACACCGACCGGGTCGCGACGCTCGAACTCGGTGGAGAACCAGGGATCGCCCTCGAGTGCCCCGGTCGAGAAGGTCCAACGGTCCACCGACAGACCTGCATCGTCCAGCCATGCGGCCACGTGCTCCTGACCGGGCGTCTCGTTGGCGCTGACCGTCGGCAGGGCCACGAGCTCCATCAGCGTCTGCCCGATCGCCTCGGGCGTGAGGACCGCGAGCACCCGGCTGGCCAGATCAGCCACTCAGGCCACCTCCAGCGCGCGGGCGAGGTCGGCGATCAGATCCGCCACGTCCTCGATGCCGACCGAGTAGCGGACCAGCCCCTCGGGGAGGCCGGCTGCCTGACGCTCCTCGTCGGTCAGCTCGACGTGACTGGTGGTGGCGGGAGGACCCACGATCGTCTCGACCTGCCCGAGGTTCGCGGCCAGGTACGCGAGCTCGAGACGTGGCAGGACGCGACACACGGCCTCGAACCCACCGTCGAGCTCGAAGGCCAGCGTGCCCCCGAAGCCGCGCATCTGCCGCGCTGCGACATCGTGCATCGGGTGTGACGGCAGGCCCGGGTAGTGCACGGCGGTCACCTTCGGGTGATGTTCGAGCCACGAGGCCACCGCCAGGGCGTTGTCGTTGTGGCGTGCGACGCGCAGTCCGAGGGTCTTGAGCGAGCGGAGGAACAGCGCCGCGACCTGTGGGTCCATGCCGGTGCCGGCGAGCTCGCGGTGCGCGACGACCCGTTCCACGAGGCCGGTCGACCCGCACACCAGGCCCCCCAGCGCATCGCCGTGCCCACCCAGGTACTTGGACGCCGAGTGGACCACGAGGTCCGCGCCGAGCCCGATCGGGTTCTGGTTGATCGGCGTGGCGAAGGTGTTGTCCACCACAACGGTCGCGCCCTGATCGTGGGCTGCCGAGGCGAGACGCTCGAGATCGACCACCTTGAGCAGCGGGTTCGTGGGCGACTCGAGGAACAGCAGGTCACAGCCAGCGGCGATCGCAGCCTCGATCGCGGCGTGGTCGTCGGTTGCGACGACCACGC
>DASWKO010000130.1:0-10313 GCA_036396595.1 Nitriliruptorales bacterium
GTCGACCGCGCGACCTGCGCAAGGACGTGGTGATCACCGTCGACTTCGGTGCGCCCTTGACGCCGGGTCCCGACGACGACCCCCAGACCGTCACTGACCAGCTCATGACCAGCATCACCGAGCTGGTGGACAGGGCCCAGCGCAGGTACCCGCAGCCGCCGGGACCCGACGAGGACCCCTGGTGGCTGCCCCGCCACCTCGGTGGCACGGCACCCACCCCCGAGGAAGCGCGAGCGGCCGCGCTGGAGCGGCGCGAGCGGTTCCGTCAGGAGCGCGAGGCCCGCCAGCGCCAGGCCGGCGGCTCCTGAACGGCGACAGCCAGAGGAACAGACGAGTGGCTGACGGGCTGCGGGTCGGGATGCTGGCACCGATCTCGTGGCGGGTCCCACCGCGCCACTACGGACCCTGGGAGCAATTCGTCTCACTGCTGACCGAGGGGCTGGTCGACCGCGGGGTCGACGTGACCCTGTTCGCCACCGCCGATTCGATCACGTCGGCGCGGCTGCTCGCGGTCACGCCGACGGGCTACTCCGAGGACCCGTCGCTGGATCCCAAGGTGGAGGAGGCACGGCACATCGCCGCGGTGTTCGAGCGCGCCGGGGACTTCGATCTGATCCACAACAGCTTCGACTTCCTGCCGTTGACCTACACACGGCTCGTGGACACGCCCGTCGTGACCACCATCCACGGGTTCGCATCCGACGTGACCCTGCCCGTGTACGAGGACTACGCCGACCGGGTCAGCTACGTCGCGATCAGCGACGCCGATCGGCACCCGTCCCTGCCGTACGTCGCCACGGTCCACCACGGCATCGACGTCGCCGCCTTCGAGCTCCGCACGGCCCCCGGCCACCACCTCGCCTTCTTCGGTCGCATCCACCCCGACAAGGGGACGGCCGAGGCGATCGAGGTCGCTGCGGCGGCCGGGATGCCTCTGGTCGTCGCGGGCATCGTCCAGGACCAGGAGTACTTCGACCGGTCGGTGGCCCCCCACATCGACGGGGACCGGGTGACCTACCTGGGGCCGGTCGGGCCGGAGCAGCGGCAGGAGGTCCTCGGTGGGGCGCGGGCGCTGCTCCACCTCATCGACTTCGAGGAGCCGTTCGGCTTCAGCGTGGTCGAGGCGATGGCGTGCGGCACCCCGGTCATCGCCTACCGGCGCGGGTCGATGCCCGAGCTGGTGACCCCGGGCGTGAACGGCTACCTCGTCGGCACCGTCGGCGAGGCGGTCGACGTCGTGGCCGCGACTGCCCAGCTCGACCGCGCCGAGATCCGGCGGACCGTCGAGGAGCGCTTCACCGTCGACCGCATGGTCGACGGGTACCTGGCGGTCTATGAGCAGATCCTGCGACGCTGAGGCGAAGGCTCACAGCGTTGCGGCCCGCGACCTCGAACTCGTCAGCCCCGACAGGAGGTCGTCGAGCGACACCGCGGCGAAGCGGGTCGCCACGTCGGAGACGCCGTACGCGACGACCAGTCGCCCGCCGTGGACCAGCGACCCGGCGGAGTAGACGACGTTGGGGACGTAGCCGTCCCGTTCGTCCTCCTCGGGCACGAGCAGGGGCTCGGGCAGGTGGCCGATCACCCGTCGAGGGTCGTCCAGGTCGAGCAGGATGGCACCCAGCGCATAGGTGCGGAACGGCCCGACACCGTGCGTGATGACCAGCCATCCCTCGGGGGTCTCGATGGGGGGGCCGCAGTTGCCGATCTGGACCAGCTCCCACGGCCGGGTCGGCACCTGGACCAGCTCCGTCTCGTGCCAGAACCGGACGTTGTCCGAGAACATGACGTAGTTGTTCTCGTTGTCCGAGCGACCGAGCGCCGCGAACCGGCCACCCACCTTGCGCGGGAAGATCGCCATCCCCTTGTTGCGGGCGGCGGGGCCGTTCAGCGTGGCGATGCGGAAGGTCACGAAGTCCTGCGTCTCGATGAGCTGGGGCAGGACGGCGAACCCGTCGTAGGCGGTGTAGGTCGCGTAGTGGACGACCGAGCCGTCGCGTTCCTCGAAGCGCACGAACCGCGCGTCCTCCATCCCATGGCTCTCGGACGGCCCGGCCGGGAAGATCACGCGTTGGGACAGCAGCGACGTCGGGGGGAACACCAGCTCGTAGTTGGATGCCGCGAGCCAGTGGATCATCTGGACGGTGTGCTGGGTGGCTGCGGGCGCCAGGTCCCCGGCGCCGAGCTGCGCCAGCGCGGACTCCAGATCCCCCATTGTGAACCTGTCCTCGAGGCGGTCCAGCACCCGGGCGACCACGCCCTCTCCCCCGTCGGCGCCGACCTCGTGGAGCTTGGCCGCGAACAGGGGCTTGTCGAAGATCGGCGCCCTACGCGTCGCCGGGACCGGGGCGTCCACCGGCTCGAGCGCCACCTGACCCTCGGGTCCGACCAGAGCGGTCCGGAACTCGATGCTGGAGACGTGGCCCTCGCCGATGGCCCGCAGGCTCACCACGACCCGGAGCCATCCAGGGGGCAGGTCGGACTGGTCCGGTGCGGGGACCAGGGACGGATTGGTCAGCGCGGCCGCTTCGACGGAGTACTCGTGGACGAAGTAGGCCCCCACGAGGTCGCGGACCTCGTCGCTCAGCGAGGACGGGTCGTCGACCAGGTGACTGACCGCGCGGAAGCCGACCCGGAGCACCGAGTCGAGGTCGTGGTGGCGGAGCTCGAACCGGGTGCGGACGTCGGCCATGGTGCGGGCCCGGTCCTGGGGAGCCATGTCCAGCACCCGGTCGAGGATGTGCTCGACGCGCGTGCGCCCGTCGTCCGGGTTGCGACCCTCGGGCAGGAACGCCTTGACGATCCGCCGGTGTGGATCGGGCTCCAGGCGCAGGTCGCAGCGCACCACCGGCACGGTCGCCATCAGGGGCTGGTCTCGGCCGGCTCGTCGAACCCGGAAGCGGCGACCTGGAGCGCGGCGAGCCCGGCCAGCGTCGACTCTGCGCCCTGGTTCTGGTTCACCCCACCCACCATCAGTCCGTCTCGGGTGCCGCCCGTACGGGCATCATAGAGCACATCACCGGTGTCGTTGTCCCCGAGGAACCACCGCGCCGCAGCCAGGCTGCGGTCCCGCCAGACCGCCTGGCCGGTGATCGTCCAGGCGCGGTGACAGGCCTCGGCCATGGCGACCGCCTCGACCGGTTGCTGATCGAAGCCGGGCCTGGGCTCACCCGGCGCCCAGCCGGCGGCCGGCGCGAAGCTGAAGTGGTCGTCGATCGTCTCCGCCTCCACGAGCCAGGTCAGCAGCCGGAGCCCCCTGCGGACCAGGGATGGATCGTCCAGCGTGGCACCCGCCGCCAGCAGTGCCTCGGGGAGGCGGGCGTTGTCGTACGTCAGGCGCGGCTCGAACCACGGGATCCGGGTCGCGGCCGCCGACGTGAGCGGCTCGACCGCCCGGTGCAGCAGCGCGCGTGCGTCGACGTGCCCGGGCGTGACGTCGAGCAGCTCGACCACGCCGAGGATCGCGAAGGCGTTCGGGCGCAGGTGGTGCGAGCCGAACCCGCCGCAGTCATCGAAGGCAGCCGCTGCCTCGAGCCGCATCTGCGGGGTCCGACCGCGACGCGCGGCGACACCCAGCGCCCACCAGGCCCGTCCCTGGGAGTCGTCGGACCCGACGTCGTCGAGCCACGCGCCGTCCTCACGGCGACGGTTGTGGAACGTCCCGTCGCCCACCCGCGCGTCGAGCACGAAGCGCAGGTACGAGCCTGCGAGCTGGTCGAGTTCGTCGGACCGGGTCGCGTCCCGGCACAGGACGATCAGCGCACGCGCGTTGTCGTCGGTGCAGAAGCCGTGCGCGGCCCGCGGTGTCGTGTGCTCGGCGTGCTCCCAGATCCCGAGCGGGTCGCTCAGGACCGCCAGGTGGTCGAACCGGGGGTCCGGGAAGGCAGGCGTCTGGGGGCCCGTGCCCTCGAACCCTCGCAGGAGCGCCTGGAAGTCATCCAGCGACATGGTCGACCCCGACCCGCTGCGGCACGCCTGCGCCGCGCGGCCTCCCGAACGCCGCCATCCCAGCGAACATCCCGTCGTAGCGACGGCCGATCGTCGGCCAGTCCCACGCTGCGGCGATGCGGCCGGCCTCGTGGGCCATGGCCCGCGCTCGAGCGGGGTCGGTGAGGACGGTGCGCAGGGCAGCGCCCAAGGCGTCGGCGTCCCCGTGGTCGACCAGCATGCCGGCGCCGCTCGACAGGACCTCCACCGAGTGCGGGAACGACGTGGCGATCACCGGCTTGGATGCCGAGACCGCCTCGACGAGGACGCCGGACGTGACCTGCTCGACCGACGCGTAGGGCAGGACCACCAGATCGGCGCTGCGCACCACGCGGGCGAGCTCGTCGTCGTCGAGGTAGCGGTCGTCGAACTCGACGACGTCCTCGAGGCCCAGTCGGCGCACCAAGGCGACCAGGCCCTCGCGGTACGCCTCTCCGTCGTTGCGGCGCACGTTCGGGTGGGTCGCGCCGGCGATGAGGTAGCGGGGGCGAGGGTCGAGGTCGAGCAGGCTGGTGCACGCCTCGATGGCGACCTCGAGGCCCTTGCCGGGCCCGATCAGTCCCCAGGTGAGGATCAAGGGACGCCCACCCGCGGCCAGCGAGGGACCTCGGAACCTCGCTGCGGCACCGTGCGGGATGACGGTGACGCCGTGGGGGTCGACGTCGTAGTGGCGCACGAGCCGCTCGGCAGCGGTGCCGCTCATCACCACCGATCGCTGTGACGCGGCCGCCAGGTCCTCGATGATGCTGCGCTGGTTCGGGGTCGGGTCCGCCAGCATGGTGTGGAACGTGGTCGCCACCGGCACGTCGAGGCCGGCGACGAGATCCAGCACCTCCCGGCCGTCGCTGCCCCCGTAGATGCCGAACTCGTGCTGGACCGAGACCGCGTCGAAGGTGTTGAGGGTCCGGGTGGCGCTGAACAGCGAGCGTTGGTCGTCGCGCCGGTGGACGCGGACCCCGTCCTCTGCGATTGCGTCAACGTCGTCCTCGACCAGCCGGAGCACGCCGAGCTCCTCGCGGGTGCCGCGGGTGCGCCCGATGGCGCCCACGAGCGACGACGTGAAGCTCGCCAGTCCGCACACCGTGGGTGGGTAGGTGCTGACGAACCCGATCCTCGGTCGACTGCTTCTCACGGCCATGCGTCCCTCCAGGGTGGGATCCGCCGGGTAACGGGTGGATCGGACACTCACTGACGGGGTAACCGGGCGCCAGACGGCGGCTCCGCGAGTCGAGTCAGGCGACGTCGGCCGCCTCGCCACGCACCGTACCCGGAAAACGGCCGCCCGGCTCGGAGACCCACTCGGTGGGTTGCCCGGTGAGCTGGCTGACCCGGTCGAAGTCGGCGTCGTAGTGCAGGACCGTCAGCCCCTCGGTTTCGGCGATAGCTGCGACGAGCAGGTCGGGGAGCTTGACGGTGCGGTGGTGTCCAACGTCCATGAGTTGTTCCTGGACGTCGATCGCGCGTCGTTCACTGCCGGGTGTGCCGTACACGAGTTGGAGTCGTTGCAGGACCGGCTGTTGGGAGCGCTGGTGGTCTGCACGCGAGCGCGCGGTGTAGCCGATCTCCAGCCAGGTCACTGCGGCCACAGCGACGCGACCGGCGTCGATCCGTGGGCGCAAGACCGCGTCCACCTCAGGAACCGAGAGGCGGGCGAGCGCAGAGGTGTCGACCAGCCAGGTCGCGGTCGAGCTCACCGCTGCCACGCGGTCGCCCGGAAGTCGTCGTCGAGCAGGTCGCGGACGGACTCGCCGAAACCCGCCACCTGCTCGCCGGTGAGGCCGCCGACCTCCTGGCCGTGGGCGTAGCTGGCGAGCAGTTCCTTGAGGAGCGCGTTGCGGCTGATGCCGGCGCGCGCAGCGGCAGCCTCGATCCTGGCGAGGGTCGCCGGGTCGATGTCTCGGATCAGGACGTCGGGCATGCCACCACCTCCGATATCGTCAGAACGATATCATACCAGCCGGGAGCGTCAGGTGGTGGCGCGCACCTGGGCGGGGTCGGCCGGCTCGAGGCCCGTGTGGCGCATGAGGAAGCCGAGCCACAGGTGCTGGTTGGCCGGGTTCAGCGCCGCGAAGTGGCCGTCCGCTGGGAGGGTGAGCAGCAGCGCCGGGGCGTCGGAACCAGCCGCCTGCAGCGCTGCGGCGAACTTGCGCGCGTGCCACGGGTAGGCCCGGGTGTCCGCGTCGGCCGAGACGACCAGGGTGGGCGGGTGGGCCTGCCCCGGCGTCACGTGGTGGTACGGCGAGTACGCGGCCAGCCACTGCGCCTCGTCCGGGTCGTCCGGGTCCCCGTACTCGGGCGCGCAGCGGAACCAGCCCCACGGATCGCGGCCGATCCGCAGGAGGTCGCACACCGGCACGAGGCTCGCCACGGCGCCGAACAGGTCGGGGCGCTGGGTGACGGCGACGGCGGCCAGCAGCCCGCCGTTGCTGATGCCGTACAGCCCGAGCTGCCGGGGCGTGGTGACCCCGGTCCGGACCAGATCCTCGGCGACCGCGTACAGGTCGTCGAACGCGTGCTGCTTGCGGTCCCGGCGCCCGTCGTGCCACCAGCGCCAGCCGTACTCGCCGCCGCCCCGCAGGTGTGGGATCGCGAGGACGCCACCACTGAGGACGAAGGCCGCCTTCAGAGGGTCGTAGTCGCGTTGGATGGGGACGTTGAACCCGCCGTACCCGTAGATCAGCGCGGGGTGCGGACGGTCGGGCTCGAGGTCGCGCCGCCGGTAGACGTCGTAGGGGATCGCACAGCCGTCCGCGCTCACCGTGCGACGCCGCTCCCAGACGACCCGATGGGACAGGTCGATGGCGCGATCGCCCACGCGCGTCACAGCCCCGGATCCCAGGTCGACCGCGAACTGGGTGAGCGATCGGTGCACGTGGCTGTGGCCGAAGCCGACGGCCGCCGGTGCGGGCGCTGCGGCGCCGACCGACGTCGAGGCGGGGTGCAGGAAGTCCGGCGCCGGGAAGACGCACGATCCGTCCTCGGGCGGCGCGATCCGGGCGCGCACCTCACCGGCGAGCGTCACGACCACCGCGTGCCAGTCCCCGTCGCGCAGCCCCGTCACCAGCAGCAGGCCGCCGCCCAGGTGGGCGAGCCCCCGCAGACACAGGTCGGACTCGGCCAGGATCGTCCGCCACGTCGAGGGGTCGGGGCGCTCGCGTACGGGGATGGCGGCGACGTGTCCGTTGGCGGCACCGTCGATGACGACCGCCACGTACTCGTCGTCGACGAAGGTCCCGTGGACCATGGCGGGACCCTCGCGCAGGAACGTCGCCCATGTGCCTCCGGGGTCGTCGTGACGACGGACGTACCACGGCCGGGGGAGGAAGTTGCCCTCGTAGACGACCGCCGCGGCGTAGGTGGGCGAGACCTGAGGATGCACCCACGTCCGCCCGGCGAGCTCGAGGTCGACCAGCGTGGAGGCGTCGTCACCGACGCGGTGGTGGCGCAGGCAGCGCTGCATGGTTTCGCTCTCGGGACCGACACCCGCGCTCCAGTAGAACCCGGAGGAGTCCGGCAGCCACGCGATCACGCTGCGGGCGGCGTGCTCGAGCCGCGCTGCCCCGCACGCACGCGACTCGAGGTCGACGACGCGCAGCGTCGCCTGCTCGCTGCCCGCGGGAGAAACCCCCACGACGAGCCACCGGCCGTCGGGGCTGGCCGCGAGCTGGTCGACGCCGAGCGGCCTGCCGGACGCCTCGGGACCCAGGTCGAGCAGGATCTGCGGTTGCGCCTCGTCTGCCTCGCGGACCAGCAGGCGCGGGGCAGCGCCGTGCGGCGAGCGGTCCATCGTCAGCGACCACCGTCCGGCAGGACGCGCACCACTACCCGCCGCGGCCGGTGTGCACGCGGCGATCAGTTGCTTCAGCCGCTCCTGGTGCTCCCAGGCGTCGAGGTGTGCTCGGGCCACGTCGTCCTGCGCCGCCTCCCACGTGCGCACGTCGTCGGTGTCATCCTCGAGCCACCGAAACGGGTCTTCGCCGGTCACAGCTCGGTGCCGATGACGTGGAGGCGGGTCATGCCGGTTCCTCACGTCGAGACGGGTGGCCGGCCAGAGCCAGCAGCATCACGAGCCCACCCTCCACCTCGCGGTGCGGCGAGAACCCCAGCGCCGCGTACAGGTGCTGTGCGGGGTTGCCCGTGGACACGGCGAGGCTCAGACCGGGCAACCCGGCCAGGCGGGCCTGCGTGACCAGGCACGTCAGCAAGGCACGACCGATGCCGCTGCCTCGGTGGCTCACGTCGAACACGCCGATGCCGAGCTCGGGCGTCGCGTCGTCCACGTAGCCCTTCCCGGGGACCTCGGCGGTGAACCGCCGGTACCACGCCCCGCCGACATCCCGCCCGTCCACCACCGCGACCAGGCCGACGTCACCGGGCCGGCCCCACCCATCGACGTACGGGGCGTAGGTCTGAGTGGCCAGCACCTCGTCCATCGGCGGGTGCGGACGATCGTCGGTGGGCGCGCGCCAGGTGATCGCGGTGTAGGCCATGCGCCGAAGCAGCGCGGTCTCGCCAGGTTCCAGCGTCCGGATGGCGAAGCTGGTCGTCAACGTGCCCTCCCTCGTGGCCGCGCTCACACAACCAGCCGAGCGCGGACGGCGTCCTGTCGCCCGCCACCACATGCCGGACCTCTGTTCGTGCGGCCGACCCAAGCAGGCCGCCACCTCCACCGCATGACCCCGACCGGGTTCCTGTCATCCACACCCTGACGCGCCGGTCCTCAACCATCGCGACCCTCTCATGCTCAGGCGTCGTCGCGGAAGAGGCGTTCTTCGTCATCCTCGCCCGGCTTGGGCTTGGGCTGCCGTGGCCTCTCCTGAGCGCGCCTGACGGCGCGGGCGCGTCGGTCTTCATCTGCAGCCACCCGCTCGGCCGCGATCTCGGCCCTACGTCGCTTGGTCGCTTCTTCTCGCTGGCGCTGCTCCTCACGGATCGCCTCGAGGTCGCGACGCCGTACCCCGCTCCGGGTCGCCGTGGCCACGGTCGGCTGTCCCGGCTCGAGCATGACGAACCGGTGCGCCCACCGGTGGACGATGTCGTGGATGGCCGCCGGGCGGAGCACCGCCGTCGACTCCTTCTTCGGGACCCGGACCTGGACTACAGAGATGCTGTGCCGCTCGACGAGCGTCTCGTGCTGGGCAGGATCGGAGTAGTCGCGCAGGTTGAGCGTGACCAGGACTGACGGTGTCTGGCCGGTCTCCTCAGCGACCTCAGCGTCGGAGATACGGGCAGGATCGTCCTGCTTCGCTCGCCGAGCCAAGATGCGCTGGCGGACGACAACGTCGTGAAGCGACTCGGCCCGGTAGCCACGCGACCGCAACTGCCCCGCCACGGTCACCGGTAGATCCTCGTCGATCAGGAGCCGGACATGATCGTGACTGAACGGCACGTCGTCACGCCGCGCTGATGTGTCGTCTCTGCTCCCACTTGTGCACGGCCGCGACAGCCGCGACCGTGAGAAGTGGGTACATCGCGACGATTTGCTCCGGGCTCAGACCACCATCGACGAGTTCAGCCACCAGCGCCGTCGGTATCCGCGTCCCGGTCACCACCGGGGTCCCTCCGCGGACGTCCGGGTCGATATCCACGTGGTTGGCGGGATGGAGGGCGATGACCTCACCGTCGCGGACCTCGGCGTCTAGCCGGCTCCAAACCTCATCGAGCGTCAGGAGGATCTGGCCGCCGCGGCTCGCGAGCACCTCAGCCTGCGGGTCGTCTGTCGGAGTCCAAACGATTTCGCCGCCCCGCTCTCGACACTCAGCGTGGACGATGTGCTGCACGTCTGCGACCGTCCGGAGCCAGTCGACGGCACGCCGGATGGTCCGGGTCGGAACCTGCCCGCGCAGCCGGTCGATCACGACCAGATCGCGAAGGTCGAGGAACGAGAAGAGCATCGGCCGGGCGAGCGACACGGACGGCTCGACGAGCCCGGTGCGGACCCAGTAGCGGACCGTGGAGCGGGGCACGCGCGTCAGCTCTGCGGCTTCGCCGGCCGTGTAGAAGCCCCCGTCAGTCAAGATGCTCCCTCCATGATGGCAATGCAGCGTAGCCCCGAGGGGGGCAGCGGCTGTCGGAACCGCCACCAACCAGCTACACGCACGCACGGCCCACGGGTTCGCGAGGGCTCAAGGCTCGGCTGCCGTAGCTGGCGCGCTGCCCCGCGTCGGCGCGGGCGAGTTCGACAGCCGGGTCGAAGTGCTCGGGCCACCGTTGCACCCGTCCGGCGTCCAACGTGCCGTCCGTTCGGCGCAGCTCCTCGAGAACCGCGGTAGCGAACTGCTCACGCGGGCGACGGGCGCTTCCGCGGAAGCGCTTGGCGGTCGGCT
>DASWKO010000131.1:0-19829 GCA_036396595.1 Nitriliruptorales bacterium
CGGGCGCCACGCGGCCGTGGTCGGCCAGCAGGCCGACCACGCCGTCGAGGCTGGCCTCGAGCAGGCTCGCGGCGCCGCTGGCGGTCTCCCGCAGGGCAGCCCGCAGCGCCTCGCCGCGTGCCGCCTGCGACGCCCGGTCCCGCTCGAGTTCGCGTTCCCGGGTCACCGCCGCGTCCAGCGCCCCCTGGGCCTGATCCACCTGCTGCTCCGCAGCCTCGAGCTCCTCGGTCAGCGCGACCTCCTGGCGGTCGAGGCGCTGGATCTCCTGCTGCACCTTGCCCACGTCCGACTCGGCGCCGGCGATGCGGCCGTCGAGGCCCTGGAGCTGGGCGGCGACGCGGCCGGTCTCGGCCTCGGCGGACGCGATCGAGCCGCGCAGCGCGCTGACCTCGCCCTCCCAGCGCAGGATGCGCTCCCGTTGCTCCGCGCGGCGGCGCGCCTCGGCGGCCAGCTCCTGCTCGTGGGCGCGCCGGGCCGCCTCGGCGTCCCGGCGGGCCGCGACGGCCAGCTCGAGCACGTCCTTGGCGCGCGTTCGGGCCTGCAGCCGCTGCTCGCGCTCGGCATCGAGCCGCTCGGCCTGGCCGCGCAACTCCGCGGGCGGGCGGCCCGCCAACGGCTCCTCGACGTACTCGATCAGGTGGCGGCGCTTGGCCTCGATCAGGTCCCCGGTACCTCGCAGCCGCTCGAGCAGTGAGTTCAGCTCGTAGTAGCTGCCCTGCGCCTGCTCGTGGCGGGGCGCCAGCTCCTCGAGCCCGGCCTCGATGGCCGCCTCGCGCTCGCGGTGCGCGACCAGCGCCTGCTCCGCAGCGGCCAGGCGATCGGCCACGTGCGCATCCGAGTCCGCGCCGCGCGACCGCTGGGTGCGAAGCACCGCCAGCCGATGGGCGGCCAGCCGGAGCTGGATCTCGCGCAGTTGCGCCTGCAGCGCGGCGTGCTGGTTCGCCGCCTCGGCCTGGCGCTCGAGCGGGCGGAGCTGACGCCGGAGCTCGCGCAGCACGGTGGTGAGCTTGTCGATGTGCACGTCGACCTGGTCGAGCTTCCGGCTGGCGCGCTCCCGCCGCCGACGGTGCTTGAGGATGCCGGCAGCCTCCTCGATCAGGGCGCGCCGCTCCTCGGGCTTGGCGTTCAGCACCGCGTCGAGCTGGCCCTGCCCGATGATCGTGTGCATCTCCTTGCCCAGGCCGGTGTCGCTCAGCAACTCCTGGACGTCCAGGGCACGGCACTCCTCGCCGTTGATCCGGTAGGTGTTCTCGCCGCTGGCCATGACCTCGCGGGAGATGCGGACCTCGGAGAACTCCTGCGCGCTCCCACCGATGCCCAGCGCGTCCGAGCCGAGCACGCCGGCGCTGTTGTCGATCACGATCTCGACGTGCGCGCGACCCAGCGCGGGACGGGTGGGCGAGCCGGCGAAGATCACGTCCGCCATCGTGCCCGACCGGACCTTGCTGGGCGCATGCGTGCCCAGCACCCACGCCAGCGCGTCGACCACGTTCGACTTGCCGGAGCCGTTGGGCCCGACGATGACGGTGATGCCGGGCTCGACCGTCAGCTCCGTCTTCTCCGCAAAGGACTTGAAGCCCTTGAGCGTGAGGCTCTTCAGGAACACCGGGCGCAGGCCTTCCGTACGTGCGGGAACGAGCCGGGATGTGCGGGGCGTGCGGCGAGCCGCACGGGGGAAGGTGCGACGAGGTTACCGGCGGGGCCCTGCGACGGGCGACACCCGCGACACGGGCACGCATCCGGGCAGCACGAAGGCGGGCGCCGGAGGATCCGGGGCCCGCCTGGTCGCCGGGACGTGAGCTAGGCGCTCACCGCCTGGGCGGTGTCGATCGCCACGACGTGGTCCTGCTCGTCACGAGCGTCGCGAGCGCGCTCGGCGGCCGCGAGGGCCGCCTCGAGCTGTGCCACCCGCTGGCGCAGCGAGCGGACCTCATCGAGCAACAGGATGGTCTTCGGGGCTGCGAACGAGCCCATCAGCGCTTTGGCCATACGCGTCTGTCCTCCCTTGCCCGCGCGGCGTTGCGCGGGGTGAACCGGTCATGGTCGCGACATCGAGCGGACACGGGGCGTGCCACGTCGGGGTCGCACGTCGGCCGTTGGGGGCGGATGTCGGGCTCGTTCTCGACGCCGGACCCACTGCGGATCCGATCCGAAACGCGAGGATGGCCCGGAGCGCGCAGAGCGCCACCACCCGGTCCGTCCAGCGGCCTGCAGACAGCGTACCGCAGGTTCACCTCCCGAGTCCAGAGCGTCCGGGTCACATCTGGCATCGCCCGCAGTGGTAGGTGTACACGCCCTTGCTCAGGCGCTCCTTCACGAGCGTGCTGCGACAGCGGTGGCAGGGCAACCCGTCACGCCCGTACACCTTGATGTGCTCGGCGGTCTCGCCCTCCTCGTCCACGACCGAGTCCGGCGAGGCATCCTCGAGGGTCGAGCCGCGGTACTTGATCGCAGCCGCGATGACCTCCTGCATGGCGCGGTAGAAGCGGCGGACCTCCTGCGTGGACAGGGTCTCGGACTGCCGGTCGTGGGCCAGTCCCGCCTCCCACAGGATCTCGTCGCTGTAGACCGGCCCGAGCCCGAGCATCACGGAGCGGTCGGTCAGGAGCTGCTTCATCGGCATCGCGTGGTGCTTCATCAGGCGCGCGAACTCCATCCACGTGGGGTTGTCGTCCAGCGGATCCATCGAGGTCTCCTCGATGCCCGCCTCGGCCAGCGCGTCCCCGGTTGCCACGACCCCGGTGTGCGACGTGGGGTCCTTCGAGGTGTCGATGAGGTGGATGGCTCCACCGATCGTGAACGTCACCGCCAGGTGCGTGTCGTCGCCGATGTCGGCGGTCGCCGTCTCGCGCAGCAGCGTGCCGTTCTCGCCCGGATCGATGATCCAGGTCTGGTCCTCGTCGAGGTCGAGGAACAGCGCGGCACCGCGGCGCCTGACCGCCTCGATCCTGCGGCCCTCCAGGGCCTTGACGAAGTCCGGGCGTGTGCGGTGGTACGGGCGCACGATCGAAGCGGTCTCGACCATCACATCCTTGACGCGCTTGCCGACGACCTCCTTCTCGAGGTCCTTCTTGAGCACCTCAACCTCAGGGAGCTCGAGCACCCGGTTCCTCCTCGTCTGCGGACCGAGCCGCTGCCCCGTCCTCGTGCAACCGCAGGTAGGCGATGCGCGCCGCGGCCTGCTCCGCTTGCTTCTTGTTGCGACCGGTGCCCTCGCCGAGCGCCTGCCCGTCGATCGACACGGTCGCGGTGAACGTCTGCTCGTGGTCCGGACCCTCGCTGCGCAACTGGTAGATCGGCAGCGACGCGAACCGGGCGGCCACCAGCTCCTGCAGGCTGGTCTTGTAGTCCAGCGCGGCCCCGCGGCCGGCGAGCCGGTCGAGCCGGTCGTCGAACAGGTCCAGGATCACCTTCTCGGCCACCTCCTGGCCCTGATCGAGGTAGATCGCGCCCAGTACCGCCTCCAGCGTGTCCGCCAGGATCGAATCCTTGTCGGCGCCACCTGACGCCGCCTCGCCCCGACCCAGTCGCACGTGGCGGCCGAGCTCGATCTCCCGGGCCACGCTAGCCAGCGAGGTGGCCATGACCGCAGCCGCACGGAGCTTGGCCAGCCGTCCCTCGGCCGACTCGGGGTGGCTGTGGAAGATGCGGTCGGTCACGACCAGCGCCAGGACGGCGTCGCCGAGGAACTCCAGCCGCTCGTTGGGCTCGAGCCCGCCGTGCTCGAAGGCGTACGAACGGTGGGTCAGCGCGCGCTCGAGCAGCTCGCGGTCGTGGAAGGTCACCCCGATGCGGCGCTCGAGCTCGTCGAGCCCCTGCACTAGAACTCCTCGACCTCGACGACCTGGTCGCCCTTGTAGGTCCCGCAGACCTCGCACACGGTGTGCGGGCGGATCGGAGACTTGCACCGGGAGCAGGTCGCGTACGTGGGCTTGCCCAGCTTGTACCACTGCGCCTTGCGGTGCCGGGTCCGCGAACGGGACATCTTCCGCTTCGGGACGGCCATGGTGGTTCCTTCGGATGGTGGTGGGAGAGCGGTCAGGCTCGGGTGTCAGTCGGTGGAGGGCGGCAGCTCGAGCTGGGCGAGCTTGGCCCAGCGCGGATCGGCGTCGTCCTGCG
Source organism: Nitriliruptorales bacterium (assembly GCA_036396595.1). GTDB lineage: Bacteria > Actinomycetota > Nitriliruptoria > Nitriliruptorales > Nitriliruptoraceae > DASWKO01. The sequence continues at coordinate 4,120 of DASWKO010000131.1, forward strand.
GCCGGTGACCGCACTGACCCTGGTTGCGGTCGGTCCCGCAGATGGGGCACAGCCCCTGGCAGTCATCGGTGCAGAGCACGCGGACCGGCACCGACATCACGATCGCGTCCCGGAGCAGGATCCCGAGATCGACGTGCTCGTCGCGGATCTCGTAGCCCTCCTCGACGTCCTCGTGGTCCGGCTCGTGGAACAGTTCGGCCACCTCGACATCGACGTGGTCCTCGACCGGCGTCAGGCAGCGCGCGCAGTCGAGCGCGACATCGAACCCGACGTCACCCCGCACGAGGATCCCCTCGATCACCGACTCCAGGTGCAGGTCGACGTCGACCGTCCCGGTCAACACGTCCTCGGCAGGTCCGAGCGGCGCCTCGCCGATCTGGTCACGGGTGAGGCTGCGCTCGAGCCGGCGGGAGGTGCCGGGGCGGCCGACGAGGTCGGACACCGCAACGCGCAAGGTGGCTTCGATGTTCGAGGGCGAGAACGGTAGAGGTGACGAGCTGTGCGAGCGCACGTCCGGATGGTCCCCTCGAGCGCCGCCCCGTGGGCGCCACCCGTGCGAGGAGCAGGGACCGTGCCGGCCGCGCGCGACGACGGCGCAGGCCGGTCGCCGAGCGTACCACAGGGGGTCACCGCCCCCGTGCGCGCAGGGCCGTGCGAGCCGGGCTCACGCCTCGTCGAGCTCGGCGTCGAGGTCCGCGGCCAGCTCGTCGCTGTCGAGCCGGCCGCGCAGCTTCTCGCGGCCCCGCTCGACGGCGCTGAGGGTCTTGTGGAGGACGACCTCGAAGTTGGCCAGCTTGGCATCGACGTAGTCCTCGGCCTCCAGCCGGATCTGACGGGCCTGCTCCTGGGCTTCCTCGACGATCCGGTCGGCCTCGCGGCCGGCCGCGTGGACGACCTCGGTCTTGGCGATCAGGCGGAGGCGCTCGTCGTTGGCGTCCTCGAGGAGGCGCTGGGCCTCACGGCTTGCCTTGTCGACGATCTCGTCGCGTTCCTTCATGACCCAGCGCGCCTGGCGCAGCTCCTCGGGCATCGCGGCCCGCAGCTCACCCAGCAGCCCCTCGAGCTCTGCCCTGTTGACCATGACCGATGCCGACAGGGGCACGGGCTTGGCATCGGCCACCATCCGGTCGAGCTGGTGCAGCTTGGCCTCGATGTCGAGCTGCACGCCGTCGACGGCGTGCGCGATCCCGTCGGACTCGCTCATCGGGTCGATCCTGTCCTGAGAGGGATGGGCCGGCTGGTGCAACGTGCCAAGGGTACGCCGGCACGGAGGCGATGGCGGGTGCATCGCCGGTCGATCTGCGTCAGGGTCCGCGCTCGGCGTAGCGCTGCTTCAACGCGTCGGCGACGACGTCGGAGACCACCCCCTTCAGGGGGCCGTCGAAGCGCGCAACCTCCTTGACCAACGACGAGGACAGGAAGCTGTACTCGGGGTTGGTGGTCATGAACAGGGTCTCGACGTCGCCCATGCGCTGGTTCATCTGAGCCATCTGCAGCTCGTACTCGAAATCGCTGACCGCCCGCAACCCCTTGACGATGACGCGGATGTCACGCGCGTGGCAGAACTGCACGAGCAGCCCCGTGAAGCGGTCGACCGAGACGTTGTCGATGTGGCCGGCGGTGCGCTCGATGAGATCGACGCGCTCGTCGGCCGAGAACAGCGCCTCCTTGCCGGGGTTGATCAGCACGGCGACCACCACCTGGTCGAACCGGGTGGAGGCCCGCTCGATGATGTCGAGGTGGCCGAGGGTGATCGGGTCGAAGCTGCCGGGGATGACGGCGCGGACGCTCACGGATGGGTCACGATGGCTTGCTCGGTCACGACGGTCGCCTCGTCGGTCGGGGCTCGCCGGTCACCTGACCGACGTAGAGGACCGTGTCACCGTAGCGGCGTGGCTCGTCCACGAGCACGCCGGCCGGCCACCGGGGTGCCGGGCCGTGGTAGCCGAGCTCGAGGGTGATGGTGGCCCCGTGGCCTGCGTGTCGGTGGGCCGCGGTCAGCACCTGAAGAAGCCGGGTCCGGTCGATGCCGTAGGGCGGGTCCATCAGGACGATGTCGAACGGAGCGCCGGTCGGGTCCCCCTCGAGGAACCTGAGGGCGTCGCCCGCCTGCACGTCGGCGCCCTCGCCCAGACCGGTCTCGGCGAGGTTGCGTGCGAGCGACGCCAGCGCGCTGCGCGACCGCTCCACGAACGTGACGTGCGCGGCGCCCCGGGACAGGGCCTCGATGCCCAGCGATCCCGCACCGGCGTACAGGTCGAGCACCGACGCACCGATCAGGACCGGCTGGAGGATGGAGAACAGCGCTTCCTTGGTCCGGTCGGTCGTCGGGCGCACGTCGTCGCCCAGGGGGGCGACCAGCCTGCGGCCCTTGGCGATGCCGGCGATGACGCGCAATGTGGGGTCCTGCGGGACGGGTGCGCGACGGTACTGCTCAGGTCGTGGTGGCGTGCCCGTGGGCTGCCGCCAGGGGTCGCAGCCGCCTCACCACCGGCGCCTCGACGAGCACCTGTCCCCCGTCACGGAACCGGATGGTCAGCACGCCGGAGATCAGCACGCGCTGAACGTCCACACCGGCGATCGCGTCGTGCGCGATGTCGCCGGCGACCTCGGCGGGAAGGTTCCACCACTTGGTCGTACGCCACACGATCCAGCGCTCCTCGGTGACCCCGAGCACGAAGTCGGGACCGGCGGGCGGGAAGGCGGTCGATCCGAGGCCGGCCAACCAGCGCCGGTAGGCGGCCTTGCGTGCCAGGAACGCCGGCTCGCCGGGCATGCGCCGCGACCGGGCGACGTCGGCCGAACCGAAGAACGTGACCCGGCTGGCTGCCAGCAGCGACTCCCCGGGGTCGATCGCGCGGGCCAGACGGCGGCCGTGACGCCGTGCGTAGACGTTGGTCCGCAGCCCGGTCACCCGGTGGCCAGCGCGTCGAGCTCCTCGAGGCCTCCGCGGTAGCGCCGCAGGACGTCGGCCCGCAAAGCCCGATGATCGGCGGCCCGCAGGTCAGGGTCCTCGGCCACCAGCCGCTGGGCCGCCCCACGGGTCTCCTCGATCAGAGGCAGGTCACTGGACAGCCGCGCGAGCTTCAGGTCGGGCAGGCCGGACTGGCGCTGCCCGAACAGCGCCCCCTCGCCCCGGATGTCGAGGTCGGTCCGTGCGAGGACGAACCCGTCGGTCGAGGCGGCGACCGCATGAAGGCGTTCGCTGGCCTCGTCGGTCAGCTCGCCGTCGCCGTCCCAGCCGGCGAACAGCACGCAATACGACTTGGCGCCCCCCCGGCCGACGCGCCCCCGCAACTGGTGGAGCTGGCTGATCCCGAACCGCTCGGCGTTCTCGATCACCATGACCGTCGCGTTGGGGACGTCGACCCCGACCTCGATGACGGTCGTGGACACCAGCACGTCCGCGTCCCCCCGGCGGAACCGCTGCATCGCGAGCTCCTTGTCGTCCGGGCGCATGCGGCCGTGGACCAGCTCGATGTCCAGGCCGGCCAGTGGTCCCTCGCGCAGGCGCTCGACCTCGGTCTCGGCCGCGCGAGCGGCGACCTCCTCGGAGTCCTCGACCAGCGGGCACACGATGTAGGTCTGGTAGCCGTCGGCAGCCTGCCCGCGGATGAAGTCGTAGAGCCGCTCCCGGCGGAACGCCTCGTCCGGTGTGATGAGCTGCGTCACGATCGGCTTGCGCCCCGGGGGCAGCTCGTCCAGCGTCGTGACGTCCAGGTCGCCGTACAGCGTCAGCGCCAGCGAGCGTGGGATCGGGGTCGCCGTCATCACCAGGATGTCCGGCGCGCTGCGCCGGTCGCCAGGGGCGACCGCGCCGTCCTGGCCCTCCTCGCCCTTCTCGCGGAGGGTGACCCGCTGGTTCACGCCGAAGCGGTGCTGCTCGTCGATGACGACCAGCCCGAGGTCGGCGAAGCGCACGCCCTCCTCGAGCAGCGCGTGGGTCCCGACGACGATGTCGACCTCGCCGGTCAGCAGGCCGGACAGGATGCGGCGGCGCTCCCTGGTGGTGTTCGCCGCGGTCAGCAGCTCGACGCGGACCCCGTCGAGCACGTTCACGCCGAGCGGCGCGAGCAGGTCCGTCAGCGTGCGGTGGTGCTGCTCGGCCAGCACGGCGGTCGGCACCATGAGCGCCGCCTGACGCCGGCGGTCGACCGCACAGAGCATCGCCCAGGCCGCCACGAGCGTCTTGCCGGAGCCGACGTCGCCCTGGAGCAACCGGTGCATCGGCCGGTCGGCCGCGAGGTCCGCGCCGATCCCGGTGAAGGCCCGGGACTGCGCGTCGGTCGGGGTGAACGGCAGCGAGTCGAGGAACGCATCCGCCTTGCCGCCGTCGACCGGACCGTTGTGCTTGCCGACGGTCCCGGCCTCGAGCCGCACGCGGCGCCACTGCAGCCCGACCTGCAGCGTGAACAGTTCGTCGAACACCAGCCGGCGACGCGACGCGTCCGCATGGGTCGCGTCGTCGGGGGCGTGGATGCCGCGGATGGCCGAGTCCAGCGACACCAGGCCGTGCCCGTCACGCAGGGCCTCGGGCAGGGGATCGTCCAGCGGAGGCAGCTCCTCGAGCGCTGCGGCGATCCACGTCTGGAGCTTCCAGGTCGGCGTCGACTCGGTCGCCGGGTAGACGGGGATCAGGCGCTGGTGATCGACCTCCTGGTCCTCGTGCCCGAGTACCTGGACGTCGGGCGTGGAGATCTTGGGGTCGCCGCGGAAGGTCTCGAGCTTGCCGCTGAAGCTCGCCACCGTGCCAGGGCCCAGCGACCGCTCGCGCCACGGCTGGTTGAAGTACGTCACGGTGAACCAGGCCCCGTCGCGATCACGCACGCGCGCCTCGCTGATCACGAGCTTGCGACCCCGCGGGCGCTTCTGCATCCAACCGGTCACCGTGCCGATGAGCGTGACGGGCTCGCCGACGGTCGCGTAACGCAGTGGCAGGACGTCGCCGAGATCCTCGTACCGGCGCGGGTAGTGCTCGATCAGGTCACGGACGGTGCGGATCTCCAACGGCGAGCGCAGCGCGCCAGCCGCCTTCGTCCCCACGCCGGGCACGGCCGTCACCGGGTCCTCTAGCGTCAGCCCCGCTGCCGGTGGGACCATGGATCCTCCCTGAGCCTCCCTGCCTGGGCCTCCCTGGCCGGGCCTCCCTGACGGAGCCTCCCTGACGGAGCCTCCCTCACGAGCTGCCGTCACGGTAACGCCACCCCGTGACAGCCCGAAGGACACGCGTCATGTCGCGGCTCACTCCGCCCCGAGGTGGTAGCGCTGCGGAGCTTGACCACCGTCGATGACGTCCAGCTCGGCCGCCGCACCGAGCACCTCGCGGACCGCAGCCTCGGCACGGTCGCGTTCGGCGGCGTCGACGTCCGCCCCCACGATCAACGTCACGACCTCGGTCCCATCCGAGGCGAGCACGCGGGCCACCGCGGCCACCGCGTCCACCGGATCGTCGAACGCCGCGGTGACCTGGCCCGCGACCACGGCGAGTGCCTGTCCGCGGCGTACGCGACCCGCGGGGGTGTCGGCGTCCCGGACCGCACCGACGACCTCACCGCAGCGGCAGGCTTCGGCGGCATGGCGCATCCCGGCGATGGTGGCCTCGACGTCGCCCGCTGGGTCGCACACCGCGAGGGCTGCCAGCGCGGCTGCCGGGGAGTCGGCTTCGTCGATGACGACGAGGTCGCGGCCTGCCTCGGCGGCCGCGACCCCCGAGGCCAGATTCGCGGTCGGCACGACGTTGCGGTGACCCGGCAGGATCGCGATGCGCTCGCCGTCGGTGTGGGCGATCGCGTCGAGCAGATCCGCGACTGTGGGGAGCTGGCCGGAGGTGCCCGGGACGACCGTCGCCCCGAGCTCCTCGGCGAGCTCGGTCAGGCCCGCGCCGTCCAGCACGACGACCGGGGCCACCGGCCGGCGGGGTGCACGCTGACCGGGCGCGTGCGCGGCGGTGGCGCGGGCCTCACGCTCGGCGATCTCGTCGGCGAACCCGGTCACCTCGATCCGGGCCGGCTGGCCGAAGGCGACGCCGGCCTCGATCGTCTCGCCGATGCGGTTGGTGTGCACGTGCACGTTCATCAGGTCCCCGGCCCCGACCACCACGACCGAGTCACCGAGCCGAGCCAGCCGCTGGCGCAGCTCCGCAGCGTGCGCCTCGTCGGCCTGCAGGAGGTACTGGACCTCGTAGCGGTATTCGAGCGATCCGTCCTCGCGCTCGGCGCGGCGGTTGCGGTCGCGCGCAACCAGCGGCGGCGGTGCATCGCCCGGGTCCGGCGCATCGGTGAGGTGGTCGTGCACGGCCTGGAGGAAGACCTCGAACCCCCGGGCTCCGGCGTCGACGACGCCCGCCTCACGGTTGGCCTCGAGCTGGAGGCGCGTGCCCTGCACCGCCTCGCTGACGGCCGCGACGACCTGGGCGGACAGCTCGTCGAGGGTGTCCGCGCGCGCCGCCTCGCCGCACTCGGCTCCCACCCGGATGGCGGTCAGCATGGTGCCCTCGACGGGCTCGGCGACGGCCTCGTAGGCCAGCTCGCAGCCGCGGCGCAGCGCCCGGACGTAGGTGGCGAGCGGGTCGAGGTCACGGTCGTCCACAGCCTCGCCGAGCGCCCGCAGCACCTGGCTGAGGATCACCCCGGAGTTGCCGCGTGCGCCCATGATGCCTCCCCGGACCATTGCCTGCACCGCGCCTTCGTCCGCACCTTCTCCCAGCGCGTCGACCGCTGCGCGCGCGGTCAGGACGAGGTTGGACCCGGTGTCGCCGTCGGGCACGGGGAAGACGTTGAGCTCGTCGATCTCGTCCCGGTGCCGCGCGAACGCGTGGTGCACCCGGCCCAGGAGCGCGCCGACCCGAGCCGCGGTGAGCGGCTCCGCGGGTGCGTCCTCGGTCACCGGCGCTCGCTCCCTCCAGGCCGGCGGCGAGCCTACCGACGGTGGCACGCCCGCACGGGTGGAGGCGCCCGCGGCAGGTCCCCGTCCGAGCGGCCCTGCAGCCGTAGCCTGCCGTCACCGGACACGGAGGCGCCAGGTGCTGCACATCCGTCACATCGACGGCGATCGGGTCCACACGATCGACGCGGCCGGGTTGGATGCCGCGCTGGCCGGGCCGGGGTTCGTGTGGCTCGACTTCGAGGGCCCCACGCCCGACGAGGACGAGCTGCTGAACGATGCGCGGCTCGGGCTGCACCCGCTCGTCATCGAGGACATGGTCGCGGACCGGCACCTGCCCAAGGTCGACGTGTACGGCGACCAGCTCCTCCTGACGGTCCACGCGCTGAGCCCGCGCGGATCGACCGTCGAGGTGGTGACGGTCGAGATGGACGTCGCGCTCAAGGCCGGGCTGCTGGTCACCTACCACACCCACCCGGTCGGGGGCGTCGGCAAGGTCCGCGAGCGGCTCGACCGTGACGGCGGCTCCGACGCCACCCACCCGATGCGCCTGCTGTGGCGCATCCTCGACGTGATGAACGACGTGTTCGTGCCGTTCCTCGAGTTCATCGAACGGCGTCTCGACCTGGTCGAGGAGGACATCCTCACCGAGCCGACCGAGGACACCCGGCGCGAGATCTACGGCCTGCAGCGCGACGTCATCCAGCTCCGGCGCATCGTCGTGCCTCAGGCCGAGGTGATCCGTCGGCTGGCCCGCGAGCGGCCGGAACTGCTCGAGCCGACGGACCACGAGCTGCTCAAGGACGTCTACGACCACCTCTACCGGATGGCCGAGCTGTCCGACTCCTACCGCCAGTTGCTGGACAGCGCCATGGACAGCTACCGCTCCGCGCTCAACGACGACCTCAACGACATGCTGAAGGTCCTGACGCTGTTCAGCGCGGTGCTGCTGCCCATCTCGATGCTCGCGGGCATCTACGGCATGAACTTCCGGCACATGCCCGAGCTCGCCGTGCGCTGGGCCTACCCGGCCGTGTGGTCGGTGTTCGTCCTGATCGTCGCCGGTGAGCTGGCCTGGTTCCGAAGTCGCGGGTGGATCGGGCGCCGGGCCGAGAAGCAGGCCCACCAACGCCGGGTGGCCGTGCTCCACGACGTGCTCGAGATCCCGGTCCTCGGAGAGGTCCTGCGGATGCCTGCCTACGGCGCACGCGCGGTCGTCCACACCGGCAGGGCGCTCGCTCGGGTCCCCGGCGGCTTCCTGCGCCGCGTCGCCAACGCGGCGCCACCGCCGAACGGGCCGCAGGACCGCGAGCTGTCTGACGACTGAACCGGGCCGCTCGCGGGATGCGTCACCCGCACCGCGCGTGTACGCTTGCGCCCGCCGCCTGAGGCTCGCCCGGGCGGCTCATCGTTGGAGATCCTTCCCCTCACGCGCGACCTTCGGAGCACGACCATGGCCAAGTCCGTCTGCGACGTCTGTGGCAAGAGCCCGTGGTTCGGCAAGCAGGTCAGCCACTCCCACCGCCGGTCCTCGCGCCGGTGGGACCCCAACGTGCAGCGCCTGAAGATCTTCAAGGACGGCCGGACCGTCCGCGCCAACGTGTGCACCTCGTGCATCAAGGCCGGCAAGATCCAGCGCCCCCCGGTCAAGACCCGCGGCTGAGCAGCTCCCACGCGTGGTCGACCGGGCCGATGCCACGGCCGACCCGTACGCCGTGCCTCAGCGCGCCCGTCAGGTAGCGCTTGGCCTCCTTCACGGCCGCCACGACCTGCTCGGTGCCCTGGCCCCCTGCCTTGGCCAGCTCGGCGGCGATCGCACTGCTGAAGGTGCAACCGGTGCCGTGCGTGTCCCGGGTGTCGAGACGGGTCGCGCGGATCTGCTCCCACGTGTCGCCGTCGGTCAGCAGGTCGATCGCGTCGGTGTTGTCGGGCAGGTGGCCGCCCTTGACCACCACCCAGCGCGGCCCGAGCTCGAGCAGGGCCTCGGCCGCCCGGCGCAGGTCCGCGACGCCCTCGACCTTGACATGGGTCAGCAACGCCACTTCGCCCACGTTCGGGGTCAGCACCAGGGCCTGCGGGATGAGCAGGTCGCGCAGCACCTCGACCGCCTCCTCCTCGAGCAGCCGGTCGCCGTGCTTCGACGCAGCCACCGGATCGAGCACGATCCGGTGGGCCCCGTGATCGACCAGACCCGACGAGACCGCCTCGATGATGCCCGCGTTGGCCAGCATCCCGATCTTGACGGCGTCCGCGCCGATGTCGCCCAGCACGCTGTCGAGCTGCGCGCGGACGAACGCCGGCGGCACGGGATGGACGGCCTGGACCCCGACCGTGTTCTGCGCGGTCAGGGCGGTGACGACGCTCGTGCCGAACGCGCCCAGCGCCTGGAAGGTCTTGAGGTCGGCCTGGATCCCGGCCCCTCCGCCCGAGTCCGACCCGGCGATCGTCAGGGCGCGGCGCGGGCTGGCCGGGTTGGTGCTCACGTGGGAACCTCGGGTCGGGCTTCCGAGGCTACGGGAGATGTCCGCGGTCAGCAGGACGTCAGTGCTGGAAGCCGAGCTGGCTGGCATCACGGGTGCGTCCGTCGCCGGCGAGCAGCCGCACACCCGACCCCCGCTCGACGTGCCCGATGACGTGGGCCTCGCGTCCCACCGCGCGCACGGCCGCGGCGACCTGCGCGTGCCGGTCGGGGGGGACGCAGGCGACCAGCGCGTAGTCGTCGCCACCTCCGACGACCAGTTCGAGGGGGTCGAGGTCGAGGTGCTCGGCGGCCGCTGCGACGCCGGGGTGGATCGCCAGTCGCGCCGACTCGATGCGGATGTGCACGCCCGACTGGTCGGCGACGTGACCGAGGTCGCGTCCCAGCCCGTCGCTGACGTCGATGGCCGCCGAGGCGCCGCCGGTCGCGAGCGCCGCGCCAACGGCCGGCAGCGCTTCGGGGCGGCGGTGGGCGGCGAGCAGTTCGGGGTGTGCCTCCAGGAGCTGGCTCGCCCCGGCGCGGAACAGCGCCAGGCCTGCGGCGGCCAGTCCGAGCGGACCCACGACGAGCACGATGTCGCCTGGTTGCGCGCCGTCGCGACGCAGCGCGGCCGCGCCGGGCAGACCGCCCAGCACGGTGACCGAGACCGACAGGACCGGGCTGCCCACGGTGTCACCGCCGACCAGCGCGACATCCCAGCGGTCGGCGGCCTCGCGCAGCCCGCGGTACAGGGCGATCACGTCGGCGTCATCCAGGCCGGGTGGGCGCTGCAACGCGATCACGGCGGCCACGGGCCTGGCTCCGATCGCTGCCAGGTCGCTGACGTTGACCGCGAGCGCCTTGAAGCCGACGTCCTCGAACGACGAGACGGCGCGGTCGAAGTGCACGCCGTCGACCATCGCGTCGACCGCGACCGCGACCGGCGTGCTCCCCACCAGCACGACCGCGGCGTCGTCGTCGACGCCGAGCGGGACCGCGCCGGAGTCACCGTCGAGGAACGGGCCGAGCGCGCGGATCAGCTCGAACTCCGGTGACGACACGCGCGCTCCTCACAGCCGGCCGCGAGCGTAACGGCCAGCGACTAGCGTGGCCCCGGCGCCGGTCGATGGTCGATCGGGACGCCCCGGGAGGTTCCACGTGTCGGTGTTGGCCTACATCCTCATCCAGACCGAAGTCGGCAAGGCCGCGGCGGTGGCCCGGCAGGTGGCCGAGATCAAGGGCGTCGAGGCGGCCCATGACGTGACCGGCCCCTACGACGTCATCGTCCGTGCCGAGGCCAAGAACGTCGATGAACTCGGCAAGCTGGTCGTCAGCCGCATCCAGGGCATCGACGGCATCACCCGCACCCTCACCTGCCCCGTCGTCAACCTCTGAGCCTCACGTCCCCGTGCGCTGCCGTGGTGGTCGGGGAGTCATCACGTGAGGAGCCCGCCGACGCAGCGTCAGACGTGCCCGGAGGCAGGTTGATCCGACGGGCCCTGCAGGGCCGCCTCAAGTCGAGCGGCCAGAGCTCGGTACTCACGGTCGATGGACGCCCCTGCTGCTTGGACGTCTCGGCTCGATCGCGGGGTCAGCTCAACCCCCATCCGTGACAGCGCCAGCACGACGGGCCGCCGGAACCACCCAACGCCCGTCGCGAACCTGAGGTAGCGGACCGTCAGGTCGTCCACACGGCGCTCGTAGTCGGCGACTCGAGGATCAGATGAGGTGTGGCCATCATCCTGACCCTGCCGCCGCAGCATCTGCTCGGGAGCGTGGCGCGACATGGCGTACGCGACCGACAGGAGTCGGACGGCCGACCAGTCGTGCACCGAGTTGATCCGTGCTTCGACGGACTGCAGCAGCCTCTGACCATCCTCGCGACCGCGTAGCTCGCCTCGATGGACGTCATCCCAGAGGTCATCCCGGATGCTCCAGAGCCGGTAGCGGTAGGCGCTGCGAGCAACCGAGGGCAGGCCGTAGACGATCGCGAACACCGTTACCACGACGGCCACATGCGCAAGCACCGTCCAGACCACGAGTTGCCAGGTCATGACTCGCTCCTCCCCAGTTGCTCCTGGCCGTTGCGCAGGCCACGATTTTCGCGCTCGAGGTCGTCGATCCGTCGTCGTAGCCGCTCGATCTCCCTACGCTGGGCGAGAACCTTCCAACCCGCGCCAGCAAGCGTGAGCGTCAAGCCCAGTCCAATGTAGGCCGAGAGGTGCAAAGCCGCATCCACCGTCGTCGTCTCGCCCGCCAAGGCCACGATCGAGTCGCGCAGTAGCCGCAGCGGCAGGTACGAGACGGCGATGGCGCCGACGAGCTGCACCGACTTCACGATCTGCATCGTCGTGTCGTACCGGGCCACGATGCGCGCAGCGTCAGGCGTGATCCGGCGGCCTGCCGCACCGACGTCGTTGTCCGTTTCACCCACGCTCGAGACTCCCCGCTCCGGCATCCGCGTGCGTCACCGAAGCTACTGCTGGGCGCTGCCGAAGAAAGCGGTCTGTCCACAGGCTGTGGGGTACTCGGCGTCCGAGACGAGCGTGTCGCCTCACATCTGAGACTTATCACGTCCGGCGTGCGAGCCGGAAAGTCGCCGTCGACGGGACGCCAGCCGTTCTGGGACCGCCGCTCGGTCCGAAGGAGGCGGAGCCCGTCGGCTGATACCCGCCGACCGGCAAGGCAACCGCGATCGTGCTCCCCCGGCGAGCGCGCGTGGGTCGGATGCTCAGGGGGCGTATTTCTGCTCGCTCCTGGCGGCGTCGAGGGCGAGCTGGAAGAGCTGGTCGATGAGCTCGGGGTAGCTCAGCCCGTTGGCCTGCCACAGCCGGGGGAAGATCGAGGCGGGGGTGAAGCCCGGGATGGTGTTGATCTCGTTGACGTACAGCCGGTCGCCGCTGAGGAAGAAGTCGATGCGGGCCATCCCGCGGCACCCGATGGCGAGGTAGGCCTGGCGGGCGATGGCGTCGATCCGCGCCGCGACCGCGTCGTCGATCTCGGCGGGGACCACCAGCTCGGACGCGTCGAGGTACTTGGCCTCGAAGTCGTAGAACTCGTGGCTGGGCTTGATCTCGCCGGGGCGGGTGATGCGCAGGTCGTGCTCGTTGTTGCCGAGCGCACCGACCTCGATCTCGCGGACGGGGTCGAGGCCGACCTCGACGATCGCGACCCGGTCGTAGGTGAAGGCCTCGTCGAGCCCGGCGGACAGGGTGTCGCGGTCGGTCGCCTTGGTGATCCCGATCGACGAGCCCTGCCGGGCCGGTTTGACGAACAGCGGGTACTCGAGCGCCCCTTCGAGCTCGTCCAGCAGGGCGCCACGCTCGGACTGCCAGCGATCCTGCCGGACCGGGAGGTAGGCGACCTGGGGCAGCCCGCGCGCCTTGAACGCGTTCTTCATCGCCCGCTTGTCCACCCCGAGCGACGACGAGGTGACGTCTGCGCCAACGTAGGGCACCCCGACCGAGGCGAGCAGGCCCTGGACCGTGCCGTCCTCGCCGTACGGGCCGTGCAGGACCGGGAAGGCGACGTCGACGGTCCCGAGGTTGGTGTGCGACGCCTCGTCGTCGAATCGCACCAGCACGGGCCCGGGCCGGCCGAGCACGAGCGACACGGTGGGACCGACATCGCGGACCTGCGGGAGGGTCTCGCCCGGCAACGTCTCGATCCTGCCGTCGGTCAGGACCCACCGCCCCTCCCGGGTGATGCCCACCGGCACGACCTCGTAGCGATCCCGGTCGATGGCTTCCAGCACCGAGCGGGCGGACAGGCACGACACCTCGTGCTCGCTCGAGCGGCCGCCGTACAGGATCAGCGCGCGGGGACGCGTGGTCACGGATGCTCCTCTGGTGGCTGGCGATCTCGGGAGGTCGAGGCGTCGAAGGCGCGGGTCAGGTCGTCGAGCAGGTCAGGGGCATCCTCGATGCCGACCGCCAGCCGCAAGCGTGCCGGACCGACCCCCGCGTCGCGCAGCTCCTCGTCGGACAGTTGGCGGTGGCTGGTCGAGGCCGGGTGCAGGACCAGCGACCGCGTGGCGCCCAGCGACGCCGCGCGCGTGAACACCCGGCAGGCATCGGCGAACCGCTCGGCGGCGGCGCGGTCCCCCAGCTCGAACGCCACCACCCCGCCGCACCCGTCCGGGAGCAGCCGCCGGGCGAGGTCGCGCTGCGGGTGCGAGTCCAGGCCCGGGTAGCGCACGTCGCCGGCGGCATCGTGCGCCTCGAGCGACTCGGCCACGGCCTGCGCGTTCGCGCAGATGCGCTGCATCCGCAGCGGCAGGGTCTGCACGCCGCGACAGACCAGCCACGCCTCGAACGGGCCCAGCGGACTGCCCAGCTCGTAGCTGTGGGTGCGGGCAGCGGCGACGACGTCCTGGGGGCCGGCCACGACGCCGGCGACCACGTCGCCGTGTCCTGCGATGTACTTGGTGGCCGACTCGACCACGACGTCCGCGCCGAGCTCCAGCGGGCGGCACAGAGCAGGCGACGCGAACGTGTTGTCGACGACGAGCCTGGCGCCCACCGCGTGGGCCAGGCCAGCGACCGCCGCGACGTCGACCAGGTCGGTGGTCGGGTTGGCGATGGTCTCGACGTGCACGACCGTGTGCTCGTCCGTCAGCGCAGCCGCCAGCGCCTCGAGGTCCGAGCAGTCGACCCGGTCCACCTTCCAGCCGGCATCATCGGCCAGCCGGTGCAGCATGGCGTGGGTCCCGCCGTAGATGCGCGTGCTGGCCAGGATCCGTCCGCCGGCCCGGAGCGACTCGAGGGTCGCGTGGACGGCCGCGGTCCCGGACGCGAACGACCACGCGGCCTCGGAGCCGTGCAGCGCGGCGACGACCGTGTGCAGCGTCGTGTTGGTCGGGTTGTCGTAGCGGCCGTAGACGTAGCCGGCGCGCTCGTCGTCGAGCAGCTCGCCCAGCATCGACGACCGTTCAGCACCCCACGTGGCGACCGGCCAGATCGCCGGGGCGACCGGGCTCTGTTGCGGGACCGCGGTCGTCGTCGCGCCGTGCACCGCACGGGTGGACAGCCCGCCGGTCGGACGTCGCAGTCGGGGTTCCACGTCGCCTCCTCATCTTCCCGGACGCTAGCCCCGACGCCGCGCATCCTGCCCGACGGTGGCCTGCGATGTGAGCCGGACGTGGCACGGGGACTAGCCTCTGCCGATCCCACCCCCCGTCGTCGAAGCAGTTGGAGCAGCCGTGGCAGAGATCAATTTCGAGGGACGCGTCGCCGTCGTGACCGGTGCGGGCGGTGGTCTGGGGCGCAGCCATGCCCTGCTGCTGGCCAGCCGCGGGGCCAGGGTCGTCGTCAACGACCTCGGCGGGTCCCGCGACGGGTCCGGCGCCGGCTCGGAGATGGCGGACCAGGTCGTCCAGGAGATCGCCGACAACGGCGGTGAGGCGATCGCCAACTACGCATCGGTCGCCGAGCCCGACGCGGCCAAGAGCATGATCGACGATGCCATCGAGGCCTTCGGCAAGGTCGACATCATCATCAACAATGCCGGCATCCTGCGCGACACCTCGTTCAAGAACCTGACACCCGACGCGCTCGACATCGTCCTGAAGGTGCACCTGTACGGGGCCTTCTACGTGACCATGGCCGCGTGGGAGCACCTGCGCGACAACAACTTCGGCCGGATCGTCAACACCACGTCCGGTTCGGGGCTCTACGGCAACTTCGGCCAGGCCAACTACAGCGCCGCCAAGGCCGGTCTGGTCGGGCTGACGCGGACCCTGGCGCTCGAGGGCCAGAAGTACAACATCACCGCCAACGCGATCGCGCCGGTCGCGGCCTCCCGCCTGACCGAGGACATCATGCCGCCGGAGATGCTCGAAAATCTGGCCCCCGAGTACGTCTCGCCGCTGGTCGCGTACCTGGTCTCCGACGAGTGCACCGACACCGCCAACGTCTACTCGCTGGGTGGGGGCTACTACTCCCGCACCGCACTGGTCGAAGGAGCCGGCGTCGGCTTCGATCACATCCCCACCATCGAGGAGATCGCCCACCGCTGGGACGAGATCGGCGACCTGTCCAAGGGCAACGAGCTGCGTGGCGTGGCCGAGCAGACCGGCCAGATCATCGAGGTCATGACGCGGCTCAACGCCTGAGCCCGACCGAGGCGGTCGGTGCTCAGTCCATGCCGTAGATCTCGGGCTTGGCCTCGCGGGTCATCAACTCCTTGACCATCTGCTGCGGGGCCAGACCCTCGTGCACGACCTTGACCACGCCATCCGCGATCGGCATCTCGACACCGGAGTCGTGGGCCAGCCCGACGATCGCTTTCGACGACTTCACGCCCTCGGCCACCATGTTCATCTGCGAGATGATCTCGTCGAGCCGCATGCCCTCGCCCAGCTTGCGGCCCA
>DASWKO010000132.1:0-7238 GCA_036396595.1 Nitriliruptorales bacterium
CGTCCAGTACGGCCCGCGCTTGGCGGTACGCGCGCTCGTCGAGGATCTGAGTCAGGTCACCGAGGCCATACAGGCGGGGCACAAGGCGTCGCAAGCGGCTGTTCTCTGCGATGGTCTGATTCAGCCAGGTCGCGCCCAGCACCAGAACGTGAGCAACACCGCGTCCTTGGAGTTCAGAGCGCAGCCAAGCCTCGATAGGCCCACTGACCCCTGCGTTGGTCATCAACACGTAGACGTCGCACCGGCCCCTATCGGCCAGCCGAGCTGCCTTGTCGAGTTCATCCTCAAGGTCGGATGGGGCGATGCTGTGATCTCGCCGAGACGTGTGCTTGCACTGGACGACGAACTCTCCCCTGAGTTCGCTGGACCGATCACGCTTCCAGCGGCCAGTGAAGGCTCCGTCACGGCCACCATCGTTCCCGCCAAGGAACGCCACGACAGACTGGCCCAGCACCTCTCGGAGCACGGTGTGGCACAACTGCTGGAAGGCGTGCCACCCGAGCTCGTGCAGCGCGAACGTTGGGACGGTCATCAGAGAGAATGTACGTTGGCGATCCTGGACTCCCAGCCACCTCACCACGCCGTCCGGGGGCTGCGTCACCACGGCGTCACGCCCGTGGCACGCACATGACCGTCGGTCGCTGCCTTCGCCACCCACGCCCACGGGCAGCATGACGCGAGTCCGAGAAAGGGCGTCTCGGCGAGGGCCGGAGACCACGTCGACCGTGACTGGTCGTCTCTAGGCTGCAATACGGTAGCGAAGGCCGGGGGACCGCTCTGGGCGGTCCGGACGAGAGAGAGAGAACGGGATGGCAGACTTCGTGCGCCAGAGCGGTGTCCGGATCCGTACGGGCCGGTCATTGGTCGTCAGCGAGGCGGTGGCACCGCCTCGGCCTCCGGCGGGCAGGCGCCGGCGGAGCAGCGTCGACGCAACGGCGGCGGACGCGGTCGAGCCCGCCGCGGTCGCCGCCAGCCTGGCGGAGGCCCTCGACGTCGTGGACCTGTTCACGGTGGTCCCGACCGTCGAGCCGACCGAGGTCTCCGGCCGCCGACGACGCGGCGCGCCAGCGGCTCCGGGCCGGTCGTCTATCGAGCTCGACGTCGACGTCGCGGAGGACGAGTCCGCCGTCGTCCTCGTCGAGCAGGACGGGGTCTACAACTGGGTGATCGGCACCGAAGCGCCCCCCGCTGCCGGCCCGGCGCGGCGTCGCCGTGGCAGCGGGCCGACAGGCCACACGATCCACTTCGAGGTGTCCGCACACGCGCGCAGCGACCGGCGCCGGCCGACCCTGCGCCGCGGCTTCGTGTCGGACCTGGTCCTGCGTCCGATCACCGCGGTCGTGTTCAAGTTCGCCGCCGGCGTGGTGGTGGGGCAGGTCGTCCGTCGGCTCGAGCAGGATGTCCACCGCGGGCTCGTGCACGTCACCGACCCCGACCCCGCCACCTGGACCGACGTCGAGCCCGAGGAGGTGGCCCTGCCCGGCGACCGTCCGGCACGGCTCCTGCTGCTGGTGCACGGCACGTTCAGCTCGACCCGCGGCGGCTTCGCCGCGCTCGGCGTGACCGACCATGGCCGGACGTTCCTCTACGACGCGCTCGAGGCCTACGACGCGGTGGTCGGCTCCGACCACGCGACGCTGAGCGAGGACCCGGTCGACAACGCCGAGCAGCTCGGCGAAGCGCTGGGGAGGATGACGGCCGGAGGCCCCGCCCCGCACGTCGACATCGTCTGCCACAGCCGTGGTGCACTGGTGTCACGCGCGCTCGTCGAGATCGTCCTGCCCCACCTCGACCCGGCCCCCGCCCGCATCGACCGGCTGGTGATGGTCGCGGGACCCAACGGCGGGACCGTGCTGGCCGACCCCGACAACTGGCACGGCTTCGTCGATCTTTACACGAACCTGGCCGTGGCTGGGACCCGAGGGCTGGCCGCGTTCGCCCCGCCAGCCGCGACGGTCGCGCTCCTGCTGAAGGAGGTGCTGCAGGGGCTCGCCGGCCTCGTCAAGGCGATCGCGGTCAGCGCGGTGGACCCGGCACGCGCCCCGGGGCTGGCATCCATGGACCCGGACGGGACGTTCGTCGGCGAGCTGAACCGCACCCAGCCGCTGCAGCCCGGTCCCGGCACCACGAGGTACTACGCCGTGACGTCGGATTTCGACGTCACGCTCCGAGGCTCCGGGGTGCTGCCGCAGCGCCTGATGCGCCTGCTCGCGGACACGCTCGTCGACGAGCTGATGGACGTCCACAACGACCTGGTCGTCGACGTCCCTTCGATGACGCACGTGGACCCGCACGTCTCGGGGTACCTGACCGACGTGCACGACTTCGGCACCAACGACAGCGTCTTCCACACCAACTACTTCCTGCACCCGGTCACCGTGCAGAGGCTGCGGGGCTGGCTCGCGCTCGACGAACCGGCCGACGGTGCCGGCCCGACGCCGGGTGTGCGGCGCGTGCGTCCCGGAGCGGTGGTGAATGAGCTGTCGGCGGTGGTCGAGCAGGACGTCGTGCAGGTCGTGGCCGGCTGGCCGATCGAGCGCATCCGGCGCGCCGTGGACCGCAAGGCGTGCGCGTTCGTCGTGGTGCGCCGGGACGAGCCCTCCTCGGGGACGACCTACCACTACGCGTTCCGGCCGGACGAGCTCCGCGACGTCATGGAGGATGTGCCGGGCGACGTGCCGCTGGAGAGCCTCGGGGTCCTCCACGAGACCGGCTCGTCGGATCAGGTCGCACCCGCGTCGGTGACTGGCCCGTCACCGTTGGATGCCGACGAGCCGTGGGCACGGCGCGGCGTCGTCCTCACCGACGGTCATGTGCGCGGTGTCGTGCCACACGCCACGGACGAGCCGCTGGCCGCCGCAGCACCGGCCGCGGAGGCACCGGCGCCGGCCGCTCGGACGGCCCGCCGCAACGCGCAGCGCCAACAGGCGCAGATCCGCCGCCGCGCGCCTGCGAGGACGACCACCCGGAGCGGCACGGCCGAGGCCCCAGCCAGGAGGGCCACCAAGAAGACGGCGAGCAAGGCGACCGCCAAGAAGGCCACCAAGAAGACGGCGAGCAAGGCCAGCGCCAAGAAGGCCACCAAGAAGACGGCGAGCAAGGCGCCGGTGAGGCGTGCGGGTGCGGCATCGCCGCCGGTGGCCGAGGCCGCGCCGCCGCACCACGTGCGTGCGGAGATGCCGTCGTCGGTGGCCGTGGAGTCGACGGCGGACGTGATCGTGCAGCTGTCGACCGAGCAACTTGTCGCGGAGGCCGCGGGGGCCGTGGCGGCGGGCGTGGCCGCCCAGATCGATCCGGAACGCCAGATCGTGGTGACGCTGGTGCCGCGTTCGGGCGTGGTGACCGACGGCGAGTGGCAGGCGACCCTCGATCCCCTCGGGCCCGGCGACAACGAGGTGCTGTTCTTCCCGGTGAAGGCGGTCCAGGAGGGGCCGGCCGAGGTGTGGGTGGTCCTGCGGCAGGGACCCCAGGCGCTGCTGACGCTGACGCTGCGGTCACAGGTGACCGCAGCAGCCGGCGGACCGGTACGGCGGGAGCAGGCGGAGGCGGTCGTGGAGCCTCCGCCGCCGTCCACGTGCAGGCGGCGGACGCTGCGCATCTACGAGAGCACGGCGGCCACGGGCGAGCTGATGCTGAAGTTCGACCTCGAGATGCGCGACCTGGGGGTGTACGAGC
Source organism: Nitriliruptorales bacterium (assembly GCA_036396595.1). GTDB lineage: Bacteria > Actinomycetota > Nitriliruptoria > Nitriliruptorales > Nitriliruptoraceae > DASWKO01. The sequence continues at coordinate 3,676 of DASWKO010000132.1, forward strand.
ACGCGGACTCCAGCCCGATCAAGGGCGATCGGGACGGCTACGTGGCGGCGCTGTACCGGAGCATCGAGGACGGCTGGACCGGGTCGAAGGGAGACGTGGAGGTGTTCACCCGCAAGCTCCGCGCGATCGGGGCGCAGCTCCTGCGCGAGCTGGTCCCGCCCGTCATCAACGATCCGCTGTGGGAGCATCGCGAGGCGCTCGACCGGATCGAGGTGATCAGCACCGAGCCGCAGATCCCGTGGGAGATCGTGCACCTGCTGCCGCCGGGGAGGGCCCGCAAGCTGCCGGACGAGGAGCAGTTCCTCGGGATGAAGGGGCTCGTGCGATGGATCCACGGCGCAGGTGCCGCGACGGGACAGTTGCGCCTGGACGACGTCGCGGCCGTGGTGCCCACGTACCCAAAGGACTCGGGGTGGGAGCTGGAGGCGACGGAGCAGGAGTGGGAGTTCCTGGCCGAGGAGCTGGGTGCGACGCGTGTGGACGCGAAGGTGTCGACCGTGCTGGATCTGATCGGAGAGCCGGGCGGCTTCAGCGTGATGCACTTCGCCGGTCATGGCGAGGCTGAGGCCGACACCATCGCCCACGCGGCGCTGCTGATGGAAGAGGGCGCGCAGGACGGCGGGACGTGGCGACCGGACCGCTTGACGGCGACGGACGTGGAGGGGGCGTGCGACCTGTGGCCACAGGACGGTGACGTACGACCGATGGTGGTGCTCAACGCGTGCCAGACGGGGCGATCGGGCCACCAGCTCACCGACATCGGCGGGTTCGCGCGGGCGTTCCTGAACGGCGGCGCCGGCGTGTTCCTCGGCTCGCTGTGGGCGGTCGGCGACGACCTCGCGGCGACGTTCAACCAGACCTTGTACACCAGCCTGCGGGCGGGATCGGAGCTATCGGATGCCGCCTCGGCGGCACGTGAGGCCTCGAGGACCGCCGATGACGCCACGTGGCTCGCGTACGTCGTCTACGGCGACCCCTGCGCAACAGTCGCCAAAGGCTGAGGCCGGGCCCGTGGAGCCAGGTCTTCACCCACCGCAGCGCGAGGTTGAACGACTGAAGTTCACGTGGCGCAGCGCGACGATGGCGAGCTGTACCGACTTGCATGCTATCGTAAAATAGTCGTATACTTTAGCCTGTGCGCCACCTTCACGATGTAGATCTCCAACTCGTCGACGCGTTCGCACGCATCCGCGCCGGTCAGCTCGGTCTGCGGCCACGCACGACCTTGTGCTACTTCGCGAACCTGGGCGAGTACCGCCGCCACGTGCGTGACGCGCCGCACGAAGGCCGCGAGATCAGGGGACTTTGCGGACGCGGGCATCAGGCCGGAGAGCGCGTCATCTACGTCGCCCCGCACGCGCGGTTGGACGACCTGTTCGAGACCCTGACGCACGAGGTCGCCCACGCGCTCGTTCCTTGGCGCGACGGTCACACCCGCCGCTGGCTCGATCTGCACTGCTCGGTACTCGCCGAGATCACATCGCCGGCACACGCCGGGCGCGTGCGGGCACAGGCCCATGCCACCTACGCAGCGCGCTCCGTGACCTCCCCGTCCGCTCCACCGATGAGGTGACCCGATGGCCGACCGCGTTCCCGAACTCGTCGACACCGTCTGCAACGACCTCGTGTTCGCCACCGACGATCCCTGCCGTGCGCGCGACGAGCTCCTCAGACTCATCGGCGAACTCGCCGTCGTGCTGCGGGACCTTCTCGTCGAGATCCACGGGGGCCGTCCCACGCCAGACGTCGCCGTCGCCGCCTACCGTCAGCGCCTCGGCTCGGTCGCACACGGCCCTGCACGGCCGCCAACACACTACGGTCGCTGACGCCTGCGGAGGAGAACTCGTGGACGTCGTCGACTGGGGCGATGTCGAGCCGGTCGCCGTCGGGCAAATGGAGTCGCGCACGGCTCAGCTCGGCGTGATGGTCGTGACCCGGCACGTCATCCCGGCCGGGTTCGACTCGACACCGTTCTACCGAGGGCTGCCCAACGACATGTGCCCCTGCGAGCACTGGTGCTTGCTGGTGCGTGGCCAGATGCGCTACCGCTACGTCGATGGCCGCACCCAGACCGTCGAAGCGGGCCAAGTCTTCCGGGTCGCACCGGGCCACCTGGCCGACGTGCTCGAGGACAGCGAGCTGATCGAGTTCACCGACGCCGAGGACTACGCCCGCAAGGCAGCCCACCTCGCCGATGCGGCTGAGCGCGGATGAGCAGCGTGCCCGCCACCCCGGCCGCGTTCGAACGGACCTCTCGGATCGATGCCCCCACCGAACAGGTGTGGGCGCGCGTGGTCAGCCCCGAGGGCATCAACCACGAGCTGATGCCGATCATGCGCATGACCGTCCCCGCCGCCGCCCGAGGCCGAGGCATCGATGACTTCTCCCCGGGCGACCACATCGGGCGGAGCTGGCTGCTGCTGGGCGGGGTCCTGCCGTTCGACTTCGACGACATCGGTCTGGCCGAGCTTGAGCCCGGCCGGCGGTTCCTGGAACGCTCGACCATGCTGAGCATGCGGACCTGGACCCACGAGCGCGTCGTGACCCCCGTCGCCGAGGGCGGGTGCGAGGTCGCCGACCGCATCAGCTTCCGGCTGCGACGTCCTGCTGCCTGGCTGCCGTTCTCGCATCAGGTCGTCGCGCGCCTGCTGCGATGGGTGTTCGCGCACCGCCACCGCAGACTGTCCGCACACTTCGCCGGTCGGTGACCGCGCGCCGTCAGCCTCGACCGCGTCGGTGCGCCTGGTCCACAAGCTTTTGCGACCGGCCGACCAGATGCGCGAACCGCCGTACCTGATCCCGGGTGAGCTCGCGTTCGCCGCGTTCGATCATGGCGTAGGTGGGACGACTTACCGCGAGTCCTGCGGCGACATCGGCCTGGGTGAGTCCTGCCCAGGAGCGCAGGTCGGCCAGCGTCGCCTCGTCGGGCGTTACGGTGGTCAGCTCCTCAGGGGTGACGTCCAGCAGTTCGGCGAGCCGCTTGATCGTCGCCGGGGTGGGCGTCCTGGTGGTGCCCTCGGTGCGCTCCCAGGCCATGTAGTTGGTCCGCGCGACCCCCATCAGCTCCGCGACGTGCTCCTGGGTCCACTCCCCCGGCTTCGCGCCTGTCCGCTCCCGCTTCGTCTCACGCGCCCGACGGAGCGCCTCCGGGTCGTAGCCACGCACGCCGCGCTTGGCCATCACGACGGACCGAGGAGCGTCTGCCGGGCAACGCAGTTCGGCCTACGGTCTTCCCACGATCGCGCGTAGATCACTGGTCCTCGCCCTCTGGCTGGTCCAGCGCCCGCTTGGCTCGACGAGGAACGAACTCGACGTCAGCCTCCAACGCCCACGCGATCAGCGCGAGGGTTCGGAAATCGGGCCAGGTGTTGCCCAGCTCCAGGTCGCTGATCGTTGCCGGACGGACGCCACACATGCGGGCCAGCTGAGCTCGGTGCAAGCCGCGGCGTTCCCGGCGCTCGGTTATCACCTTGATCAGCCGAACGACCTGCTCCACCGCGTAGCGCGTCGACTCCCCGCCCTCGTTGTCGGGGATCGCCCGGATCGGCCCATCGGGCCACGGC
>DASWKO010000133.1:0-1861 GCA_036396595.1 Nitriliruptorales bacterium
CCGGCTGGTGCTGATCGACCCCGACGAGACCGCCGCACCCGCGGTGCTCAACGTCCTCGACGGCGACGAGCCCGACGTCACCGTCGACCACCTCGTGGGCATCTTCCGGCGCATCTACCAGGCCTACTGGGGACCGCGCACCGACGACATCCTGCGCTCGGCCTGCCTGACGCTGATGCGCCGCCCCGGTGCCACCCTCGCCCACATCCCACAACTGCTCGCCGACCCCCGCTTCCGCGCCCCCTACCTCGACGGCATCGATGATCCCGTCGGGCTCGGCGGCTTCTGGGCCTGGTACGAAGACCTGTCCGAAGCGCAGCGCGCCCAAGTCGTGGGCCCGCTCATGAACAAGCTGCGCGCCTTCCTGCTACGCCGGTTCGTACGCCACCTGATCGGCGACGCCCCCTCGAGCTTCGACATGTCTCGCGTGCTCGACGGCGGCGTGTGCTTGGTGCGCATCCCCAAGGGCCAGCTCGGTGACGAGACCGCCCGGCTCGTCGGCAGCTTCGTCGTCGCCCGTACCTGGCAGGCCGCGACCGCACGCGCCCGGCTGCCTCAGTCGCAGCGCCGCGACGCCGCGCTCTACGTGGACGAGTGCCAGAACTTCCTCAACCTGCCCCACAGTCTCGACGAGATGCTCGCCGAAGCGCGCGGCTACCGGCTCTCGGTGGTACTCGCCCACCAGCACCTCGACCAACTCCCGCGCGACATGCGCGCCGCCGTCGCCGCCAACGCCCGCAACAAGCTGCTCATGACCATCTCGCCCGACGACGCGCGCCCCCTGGAGCGCCACGTCGCCCCCTACCTGTCTGCCCACGACCTGGCTCACCTGGCCGCCCATCAGGTCGCCGCCCGGCTCGTGGTCGGCGGTCAGGACCAGGCCCCGTTCACCCTGACCACACGCCCGCTGCCCGAACCGGTGACCGGCCGGGCCGACCGGCTCCGTGCAGTCTCCCGGGCTCAGCACGGCCGCAGCTCCGAACAACGCATCGCGAACGCCCGCGACACCACGTACGGCTCTGACGGACCCAACACCGTTCCGTATTCGCAGCCGTGATGGCCTGTACCCCGACCGATACCCCGACCTGTACCCCGACCGGTACCCCGACCCGTTAGACAGGTCGGGGTCGCCTGCCGCGAAACCCCTGCACAGGGCGCCTGTCACCCCGACCTCTGACACCCCCGACTCCTGGGCGGTCAAAGGACCCCGCGTGAAACCCGGACCCCGATCAACCGAACAAGCCGTGATCCACGTCACCAGCCGGCTGACCGACCGGGACCGCTACCTGCTGAGGATGCTGTGGGAACACCGCGTGTTCACCACCAACCAAGTGTGTGACCTCGCCTTCGACAGCATCGATCGAGCCAAGCACCGCCTGCTCGACCTGTACCGCCTTGGCGTCCTCGACCGCTTCCGGCCGCGGGTGGAACTCGGTACAGCACCGTTCCACTACATCCTCGACCGACTCGGAGCCGCGGTCGTAGCCGCCGAACGAGGTAGCAGCGTCGATGAACTCGGCTACCGCCGCGACAAGCTTGTCAACCTCGCCCACAACCAGCGGCTCAACCACCTCGTCGGAACGAACGGTTTCCTCACCGCACTCATCGCTGTTGCCCGCCGACGCCGCAGCGCTCAGCTCCTGGACTGGTGGTCCGAACGCCGCTGCTACGTCACCTGGGGCGAGCTCGTCCGCCCCGACGGCTACGGCTACTGGCGCGACGGCGACCACAAGACCGACTTCTTCCTCGAGTACGACATGGGAACCGAGCCCCTCGACCGCATCCGCACCAAGCTCGACGGCTACCACGAACTCGCCAAAGCCAGTGGCCGCCGCACACCCGTGCTCTTCAGCGTCCCCGG
>DASWKO010000134.1:0-6796 GCA_036396595.1 Nitriliruptorales bacterium
CGAGGCGCTGCTGATCCGCGCCCAGCTGGCCACCAACGAGGGCACGATCCTCTCGGCCGACAAGTACAACCAGATGTTCACCATGCATGCCACCACGATGGTGTTCCTCTTCGTCATGCCGATGGCGACCGCGTTCGCGAACTACTTCGTGCCGCTGCAGATCGGTGCCCGAGACGTGGCGTTCCCCCGCATCAACGCGTTCGGCTTCTGGTGCTTCTTCTTCGGCGCCGTCTTCGTCAACACGTCGTGGTTCCTCGGTGGCGCCGCCGACGGCGGTTGGTTCATGTACGCCCCGAACTCCTCGGTGCCGTTCTCGCCCACCAGCGGCATCGACTTCTGGACGCTCGGCATCCAGATCACCGGCATCGCCTCGCTCACCGGCGCGATCAACCTGATCGTGACGGTGGTCAACATGCGGGCGCCGGGCATGAGCCTGATGAAGATGCCGATCTTCACGTGGATGGTGCTGGTCGTGCAGTTCCTGCTGCTGTTCGCGATGCCGGTCATCGCGGTGGCGCTGTTCCAGCTCACCTTCGACGGTGTGTTCGGGACCAGCTTCTTCAACCCGGCCGCGGGCGCCGACCCGCTGCTGTGGCAGCACCTGTTCTGGATCTTCGGGCACCCCGAGGTGTACATCCTGATCCTGCCGGCGATGGGGATCGTGTCCGAGATCCTGCCGGTGTTCAGCCGCAAGCCACTGTTCGGCTACGCCGCGGTCGCCTTCGCCGGGGCAGCTATCGGCTTCATCGGCTGGGGCGTGTGGGCCCACCACATGTTCGCGGCGGGGCTCGGCCCGGTCGCCCGGGCGGCCTTCGGCCTGTCCACGATGTTCATCGCCGTGCCGACCGGCATCAAGATCTTCAACTGGGTGTTCACGATGTGGGGCGGCAAGCTGCGCTTCACCACCCCCATGCTGTTCGCCATCGGCTTCGTCGCGATGTTCACGATCGGCGGGCTGTCGGGCGTGACCCACTCGGTCGTCCCGCACGACGCCCAGCAGACCGACACCTACTACGTCGTGGCCCACTTCCACTACGTGCTGTTCGGTGGCGCGCTGTTCGGGCTGATGGCCGGCACCTACTACTGGTGGCCCAAGGTCACCGGCCGCATGCTCAGCGAGAAGCTGGGCAAGGTGCACTTCTGGATCTGGTTCATCGGCTTCAACCTCACGTTCGGACCGATGCACTTCGCCGGCCTGCTGGGTCAGCCGCGCCGCACCTACCAGTACGGCCCGGAGCTCGGCGACACGGTCACGATCTGGAACCGGATCGCAACGTTCGGCGCGCTGGTCATCGCGCTGTCGGTGCTGGTCTTCACGTGGAACGTGATCAAGACCCAGCGCGGCCCCAAGGACGCGCCTGACGACCCGTGGGACGCCCGCACGCTCGAGTGGCTGACCTCCAACCCGCCGGCGCACTACAACTTCGAGGAGATCCCGGTCGTGACCCACCGGGACGAGTTCTGGTACCGCAAGTACGCGGAGGACGCCGAGGGCCGGGCCGTGCCCAGGCAGGCGGGCGGATCGACCACCGAGGTCCAGGGCCAGCCACCCGCCGGCGGGGACACCGGCGATCCCGACCACGGCGACGGGCACGAGCACATCCACATGCCCAACCCGTCGTACTGGCCGCTGGTGATGACCTTCGGGCTGCCGATCGCGGGCTACGCGGTCATCTACAGGAGCCTGGTGCTGGCCGCGATCGGTGGCCTGCTCATGTTCTTCGGGTTCTACGCCTGGATCATCGAGCCGGTGGCCGAGGACGACGCGCACTGACATCCGGGCCACGTGCCCGCGCTGACACGTAAGGAGAGCCGGTGCAAGCCGCTCACGAGACCACGCTGGGGATCGATCACCGCAAGCTGGCGATCTGGGTCTTCCTGGGGTCGGAGTTCTTGTTCTTCGGGGCGTTCATCTCGACGTTCCTGCTGTACGTGGACAACACCCCCGAGGGCCTGGGGGTCGAGCTGTTCGACATCCCGTTCACCTCGATCAGCTCGTTCGTGCTGCTGATGAGCTCGCTGACGATGGTGCTGGCGCACTCGGCCCACGTGCGTCGCGACATGCGTCGCGCCCGGCTGTGGATCCTGGCGACCGCGCTGCAGGGCGCGGTGTTCATCGGCGGCCAGGCGTTCGAGTTCACCACGTTCGTCAGGGAGGGGATGGGCCTGACGACCAGCCCGTTCTCCGGAGCGTTCTTCGTGCTGACCGGTTTCCACGGCGCGCACGTCACCATCGGCATCATCATGCTGCTGAGCCTGTGGAAGCTGATCGGCATCGGTCGCGTGACGCCCATGGAGGACGTCAAGACCGAGATCGTGGGCCTGTACTGGCACTTCGTCGACATCATCTGGATCATCATCTTCACCGTCGTCTACCTGATCCCGGCCGGCTAGTCATCACGCCGGCCCCCACGACCAACGACCACGAGGACGATCACGATGGCACAGCAGGCGACCAGCCAGCAGACCGCCGCCGGCCCCGAGGTGCACGACGCCCACCATCCGTCGCCGGCCGGCTACGTCCGCATCGCGGCGATCCTCGCCGTGCTGACCGCGATGGAGGTGAGCCTGTTCTACATCGAGGTGGGCCCCGCGTTCATCCCGGCCATGATCGGGCTGATGAGCGTCAAGTTCACGCTGGTCGTGGCCGAGTTCATGCACCTCAAGTACGACACCAAGCTGTACCGCCGGGTCATGCTGCTCGGGCTGCTGACGGCCCTGGGCGTCTACGGCATCGTGCTGGCCACGTTCTCGTCGGTCCGGCTGGAGTTCTGAGCCGCCCATGAGCCACGCCGAGATCACCTGGCACGCCCACCCCGAGGCCTGGGCGCTGGCGCTGTCGCTGGTGGCCGGCTACGTCTACGCGCTGCGACGCCTGGGCCCGCTGTTTCACCCGCGGCCCGGCGACCCCGCGGCCACCCGCGGCCAGAAGCTGGCGTTCGCCGGTGCCATCGTCACGCTGCTGGTGACCTCCGCGTCGCCCCTGCACGACGTCGGCGAGGACCTGCTGTTCAGCGCCCACATGATCCAGCACCTGCTGGACGTGTTCGTCGTCCCGCCGCTGCTCCTGCTGGGCACGCCACGCTGGCTCGCCGAGCTGCTGCTGCGCGACAACCGCGTGGCCCAGACCGTGCGGTCGCTCAGCTCGCCGGTGTTCGCGGCTGTGGCGTTCAACGGGATGCTGATGCTGATCCACTGGCCACAGGTCGTGGACTGGATGGTTGCCCACGAGGGCTTCCACCTGTCCTCGCACCTCGTGCTGTTCCTCACCGCGATGCTGATGTGGCTGCCGGTGGCCTCGCCCACCCCCAAGATCCCGCGCCTGTCGCCGCCCGCGCAGATGGGCTACCTGTTCCTCATGACCATCCTGCCGACGGTCCCGGCGTCGTTCCTGACCTTCGGCGAGTCGCCGTTGTACAAGGCCTACGAGGCCGTCCCACGCCTGTGGGGGATCGACGCGCTGACCGACATGCAGTACGCGGGGGTGATCATGAAGCTCGGCGGGGGGTTGTACCTGTGGACCGTCATCGCCGTGCTGTTCTTCCGGTGGGCTGCCGGCGAGGAGCGCGCCGAGCGCGCCGGGCACGCCGGCACGCCGGCCGAGCCTGCCCCCGAGCCCTCGACGACCAACCGCTGACCGACCTGACCCGACGGAGCAACTGATGAAGACCGAGACCCGCGAGCGGCTGTTCCTGCCGCTGATGGTCCCGCTGGGCGTGCTCGCCGTGATCGTCGTCCTGGTCGGTGGGTTCGCCGCCATCCTGCTCTGGAACACCCGCGAGGGCGCGGTCGCGCTGGCGCTGGCCGGTGCGGGCGGGATCCTGTTCTCGATCTCGATGCTGTCGTCGCGCGACGATCTGGGAACGCCGCGCAAGGCCGTCGCGATCGTCGCCGGGCTGATGCCGCTCCTGGTCGGTGCGGGGCTGGCCCTGGCCGACGGGGGGGTTGGTGACCCTGCGGCGCTGAACATCAACCGCCAGCCCCACGAGGTGATCCCCGAGGACGCCCCGGTCATCGTGACGCGCAACGCCGTCGACTTCGAGACGCAGGAGGTGACGATGGCCGCCGAGGCCGAGGTCGTCCTGGTGTTCGACAACCAGGATCCGGGGGTTGCGCACAACGTCTGGATCGTCGGGCTGGACGGCGGCGAGCCCGACACCGCCGACGAGAGCTTCCGGGGAGACATCTTCGCCGGGGTCGAGAAGCGGGCCTACCGGTTCACCTCCCCCGCTGCCGGGACCTACGCCTTCCTGTGCACGGTGCACCCGAACATGGAGGGCGCCATCACGTTCAGCGAGGACTCCACCGAGGGGCTGGTCGACGTCTGACCGGGGCGCCGAGCGCTGCCAGCGCCCCTGTCCGCACCCTGACCGAACGGACAGGTCGCCGGGACTTGGCAGTCCGGACGCCGCGCGAGGATGCGCACCGGCCATTTGGCCGATCACGCAACCGAAGGTCGAACCACCATGAACAGTCACCGCCGCACGAAGGCAGCTTCACTGCTGCTGGTCGCCGGTCTCACCGTCTTCGGAGTCGCATGTGCGGACGATGACGGCACCGGCGACACGACCACGGGCGAGACCACGACGACCGATGGCGCGGACACCGACGAGTAGTCGGTCGACTCGCTGACCGCCGGGAGCCGCCCACGTGGCGGCTCTCGGCCTTTCGCCTGTCACACCACGGCGTCGACCGCGGCGACGAGGAACACCAGGGCCAGGTAGCTGGTCGAGTAGTGGAACAACCTCATCGCCCGCCTCACGGTGGGATCGCGGTTCAGGGCGTGGGCCAGCACCAGCCAGCCCACGGTCAGGCCCACGCCGCCGGCCAGGAAGACCAGCCCGGCCCGTGCGCCGGCGAAGTACAGCAGCACCACGGCCAGCAGCAGGTAGCTGTAGAGCAGCACCTGCCGGGCGGTCGCCTGGTTGCCGTGAGCAACCGGCATCATCGGCAGCCCCGCACGCGCGTAGTCGTCGCGGTACTTCATGGCCAGCGCCCAGAAGTGCGGCGGGGTCCACCAGAAGATGAGCGCGAACAGCAGCCACGGCCGGGGGTCGGCCAGGCTCGCGCCGGGGACCGCGGCCCAGCCGGTCAGCACCGGCACGCAGCCCGCCGCGCCGCCGATGACGACCGCCTGGGGCGTGCGCCGCTTGAGCCCCAGCGTGTAGACGAACACGTAGAACAGGATGGCCGAGGTCGCCAGCAGCGCTGCGGTCAGGTTCACGAACGCCGTCAGCCAGGCCAAGCCCGCGATGCCCAGCACGATCCCGAAGGTCAACGCCTGCCGTGGCCCGATCTCGTCGCGTGCGCTGGGGCGGTTGGACGTGCGCCGCATGAGGCGGTCGACGTCGCGGTCGATGACGTTGTTGATGGCGTTGGCGCTGCCGGCCGACATCGCGCCCCCGAGGAGCGTGGCCGCGACCAGCCACGTGCCGGGCCACCCGCCGTCCGCGATCACCATGGCCGGCACGGTGGTGACCAGCAGCAGCTCGATGATGCGTGGCTTGGTCAGCAGGAAGTAGTGACGCGCCGTCCGGCGCGCTCCTGTGGAGGCGTCGGGGAGGAGGTCCGTGGACACGGTGCGGCGACTCCGGGCAGCGGGCGACCGCGACGGCGGCGGGCAGAGGCTGGCAGGGTACGGGTCGGCGCGCACCGGGACGACCCCGCGGGGTCAGGGACCCGGGTCCGGCGGTAGGCTGCGCCGGTGGTGCTGACCTCCTCCCTGTCCCGGCTCGAGACGCTGCGTGCGCTGTCCGTGGCCGCCATCGTCACCAATGTCGGCATCGTGCTGACGGGTGGGATCGTGCGGCTCACCGGATCGGGGCTGGGCTGCCCCGACTGGCCCACCTGCGACGGCGACCGGGTGCTGCCGGCGCCCGGCGCGGAGGCCGGCTGGCACCAGGCGATCGAGTTCGGCAACCGCCTGCTGACGTTCGTCGTGCTCGCGGTAGCGGTCGCGGCGTGGGTCTCGGCCCGCGCAGCGGCGCCCGACAGACCGGAGGTGCGGCGCGCCGCGCTCGGCCTGCCGCTGGGCGTGCTCGCCCAGGCCGTGCTCGGTGGCGTCACGGTTCTGACCGAGCTCGACCCGCTGGTCGTGGCCGCCCACTTCCTGCTGTCGATGGTGCTGCTGGTGATCGCCACCGTCCTGTACCACCGGGTGTCGCGGCTGACGGGCCACGCGCCCGAGGCAACCCACGTCGATCACCGTGTGGCGTGGCTGGTGGGCGCGCTGGTGGGCCTGGCGGCCCTGGTGCTCGTGCTGGGGACCCTGGTCACGGCATCGGGCCCCCACGCCGGCGACCCTGGCACCCACCGCCTCGGCCTGGACATCCGCGCGGTCGCCCGGGTGCACGCCGGTGCGGTCTGGCTGACCGTGGCCACCACGGTCGCGGTGCTCGTGGCAGCCCGCCGTGGGCTGGCCGGCGCCCCGATCGGTCGCGCGGCCAGGACCGTGCTCGGCCTCGAGGTCGCGCAGGGCGCGGTCGGCTACCTCCAGTACGCGCTCGGTGTGCCGGCCGGACTGGTCGCCGTGCATCTGCTGCTGGCCAGCCTGTTCTGGGTCGCTGTGGTCCGGCTCGCGCTGTCCGCCCGGGCCGATGCGGGTGAGCCCCGCCCCGCCACCCCTGCCGCGACCGCATCGGCCGCGTGATGGGCGGCGTCGAGCCGCTGGCGCTGGTGGTCCTCGGCGACAGCACGGCCTTCACCGACGCGTCGGGCCCGAAGTTGCCCTGGGAACCGGGCCTGTACCCCAACGTGCTCGCGACGAGCCTGGCCGCAGCACTGGACCGCGAGGTGC
>DASWKO010000135.1:0-7693 GCA_036396595.1 Nitriliruptorales bacterium
GGACCCGAGTGACGTGGGGGACCCTGGGGTCTTCGTCGGGGTGCGTTCGGTTCCACGACTCCTTGGTCGCCCCGTCGCGCAGCAGCCGGTTCCAGCCCGGCGCCGACCACACGTCGGCCCGGACGTCCCAGTCCCTGGCCAGCAGCTCCTGGGCACGCAGCGCCTCGTAGATGATCGTGCCGGAGCTCAGGATGTGGGCCTCGTGCTCGCCCGCCTCGCCCTGCCGGTAGCGGTAGATGCCGCCGATGACGTCCTGGTCGGTGACGTGGTCGGGCATCGCCGGCTGGACCTTGGGCTCGTTGTAGACGGTGAGGTAGTACATGACGTCCTCGCCGCCCTCCTTGACCTCGTCGGAGTACATCCGGCGCAGGCCGTCCTCGACCAGCACCGCGATCTCGTAGGCGAAGCCCGGGTCGTAGGCCTCGACCGCGGGGTTGGTCATCGCCATGAGGTGGCTGGCACGGTCCTGGTGCTGCAGACCCTCTCCGTTCAGCGTGGTGCCTCCCGCGGTGGCGCCGATGAGGAAGCCGCGCGAGCGCTGGTCGGCCGCCGACCAGATCGAGTCCGCCGTCCGCTGGAACCCGAACATCGAGTAGAAGACGTACAGCGGGATCATCGGCTCGCCGTGGGTGGCGTAGCTGGACCCGGCCGCGTGGAAGGTCGACACCGACCCGGCCTCGGTGATGCCCTCGTGGATGATCTGGCCGTCCACCGCCTGCTGGTAGCTGAGCAGCAGATCCTTGTCGACCGGCTCGTAGGTCTGCCCGTGCGGGTCGTAGATCTTCAGCGACGGGAACAGCGAGTCCATGCCGAAGGTGCGCGCCTCGTCGGGGACGATCGGCACGATCCGCTTGCCGATGCCCGACTCGCCGTCCGACCCCTTGTGCTTGAACAGGTCCTTGAACAGGCGCACCAGCGCCATCGTCGTGGCGACCTCCTGGTTGCCCGAGCCCTTCTTGAGCTCGGCGAACAGGTCCTTGCCGGGCAGCTCGGGCATCGTGAACTGCCTCGGTCGCCGCTCGGGGATGAACCCGCCGAGCTGCTCGCGCCGGTGCTTCAGGTAGGCGATCTCGTCGGAGTCCTCGCCCGGGTGGAAGTACGGCGGGAGGTCGCCCTCGATGTCCTCGTCGGAGATGTCGAGGAACAGCCGGTCGCGGAAGGTCTTGAGCCCGTCGACCGACAGCTTCTTCATCTGGTGGACGGCGTTGCGGGCCTCGAAGTCGGGCCCGAGCGTCCAACCCTTGATGGTGTGGGCCAGGATGACGGTCGGCTGGCCGGTCTGTTGCATGGCAGCCGAGAACGCCGAGTAGACCTTCTGGTAGTCGTGACCGCCGCGAGGCAGCCGCTCGATGTCCTCGTCGGACAGGTGCTCGACGAGCTTGCGCAACCGCGGGTCGGTGCCGAAGAAGTCATCGCGGATGTAGCTGCCGGGCTTGGCCGTGTAGGTCTGGAACTGGCCGTCGGGCACCTCGTTCATGCGGGCGACCAGCACGCCGTCGGTGTCGCGCCTCAGCAGGTCGTCCCAGGCCCGGCCCCAGATGACCTTGATGACGTTCCAGCCCGAGCCGCGGTACGCGGCTTCGAGCTCCTGGATGATCTTGCCGTTGCCGCGCACCGGCCCGTCGAGCTGCTGGAGGTTGCAGTTGATGACGAACACCAGGTTGTCGAGTTCCTCGCGGCTGGCGACCGTCAGCGCCCCCAGCGCCTCGGGCTCCTGCTGCTCCCCGTCACCTCCGAAGAACCACACCCGCTGGCCGCTGGTGTCCTTGATCCCCCGGTTGTGCAGGTAGCGGTTGAAGCGTGCCTGGTAGATCGCGTTGAGCGCCCCGAGCCCCATCGACACCGTGGGGAACTCCCAGTAGTGAGGCATCAGGCGTGGGTGTGGATAGCTCGACAGGCCGCCGGGCTCGATCTCGCGGCGGAAGCGGTCGAGGTCGGCCTCGGACAGCCGTCCCTCGAGGAACGAGCGCGCGTACACGCCCGGCGACGCGTGCCCCTGGAAGTAGATCTGGTCGGGGCCGTCGGGGTGGTCGTGGCCCTTGAAGAACCAGTTGAACCCGACCTCGTACAGGCTCGCGGCCGACGCGTAGGTCCCGATGTGGCCGCCGACGCCGTACGTGAGGTTGGCGCGGAGGACCATGACGGCCGCGTTCCAGCGGATGTAGGCCCGGATGCGGCGCTCGACGTGCTCGTCACCCGGGAACTTCGGCTCGCGCTCGGGCGGGATGGTGTTGACGTAGTCGGTGGCCGTCAGCGACGGGATCCCGATGTTGAGCTGGCGCGCCCGCTCGAGGATCTTCAGCATCAGGAAGCGCCCCCGGGCCCGACCGCGCTCGCCGACGACCGCGTCCAGCGACGCGATCCACTCGGCGGTCTCCTGCTCATCGATGTCGGGCGACTGGTGCGGCAGCCCGTCGGTGATGATCCGGCGGTCCGCGAACACCTGCGACTCACGGATCTCCTGCGCCACGGCACACCTCGGAGGAAGACGGGGATGCTGCGGGTTCGAGGCTAACGGCGCCCGGTCCGCCGCGCCCGTGCGGCGCCCCCCCGACGACCACGTCCGGATCGACGGGGAGCGCAAGGGGCTCTGCTCGGCGTCAGAACTGGCTCGCCGAGTCTCGTGCACGGGCCGCTCGGACGTGGTGAAGTCGAGCCCCGGACGGCCGACTGGAGGTGGACGACGACAGCGAGCCCTCCCATCGCCTCTGCACCTGCGAGCGACAGCCGACCGAGCGTGTCCGATCACCTCGGTGTCACCGCCGTGCGCTGGTTGCTGGCCGCCCTGCTCGTCGCCGCGCTCCCGTTGGCGTCCGACGTGCCGCTGTCCGAGCGCCTGGCCTTCGGCTACGGGCTGGCCTTCGTGTGGGTGCCGGTGACCGGCCTGCTCGTCTCGGCCCGCCGGCGACGTGCCACCCGGTCGCTGACGGCGCTGGCGATCGCGGTGGACCTGGCCCCGTTCGTGCTGGCGCTGTGGCTCCTCCCGACGCTGCAGATCCTGGCCGTGCCGGGCGCCATGATCCTGGTCTGGTACTGGGTCCAGGCCGCAGGGCCCGGTGCGTCGACCGCGGCAGCGGCCGTGGTCGCGAGCGCGCTCGTGCTGGCCGCGACCACGGCGGGCGGACCCGTGCTCGCGTCGGCGTCGCACGCGCTGGCGCTCACCGTCATCCTGGCCGGCGTGCTCTGGCTGTCCAGGGCCGCCGTCGCGGGCAAGAGCGTCGCCGACCGCGAGGCCGCGCGGATGGCCGATCGATCGGGAGCGCTGCTCACCGGCGTGGCGGAGGCGATCGTCATCACGTCGCCGCACGGCCGGATCCGCGAGTGGAACCTCGCGGCCGAACGGACCTTCGCGGTCCCGCGTACGCAGGCGCGGGGCGGGCTGTGCAGCGAGGTGCTCGAGCTGCGGCACGGGCTGCGCGAGCTGGACTGCTCGTCGGGCTGTGCCCTGGTCGCGCTGGCCGAGGAGTCCGGCCAGCCTGACCTCGAGGTCTGGCGACCGCTGGGCGACGGCCGGCGGCAGCCCCTGCTGGCGCACGTGGCGGACGTGCGCAGCGACGACGGGACCGTGCTCGACGTCGTCCACTCGCTGCGCGACGTCACCCGGCTGAAGGAGGCGGAGGAGGCCAAGACGATGTTCCTGGCCACCGCCTCCCACGAGCTGAAGACGCCGCTCACGGTCATCGAGGGCTTCGCGGAGCTGCTCGCCAGGCACCCGGACCCCGATGCGCCGGAGTTCCGGGTCGCGCTCGACACGATCGTCGCCCGCAGCGCCGACCTGAAGCGGCTGGTCGAGCGCCTGCTGCTGTCCAGCCGCATCGACGCCGGCAAGGTCGATCTGGTGCGGGAGCCGCTCGACGTCGCGGCGATCGTCGCCGTGCGGGCTCAGGAGGTCGCCCGCTCGCGCGAGCACGAGCTGGTCCTGCGCGTTGCCGACGACCTCCCGCACGCGCTGGCCGAGCCCCACGCCGTGGAGACCATCATCGACCACCTCGTCGAGAACGCCGTGAAGTACTCGCCCGACGGCGGGAAGCTCGACGTGGAGGTCGACCGCGACGACACCCACGTGGTGCTCTCGGTGGCCGATCACGGGGTCGGGATGACCCCGGAGGAGGCAGCCCGCTGCTTCGACCGCTTCTGGCAGGCGGATGGGTCCGATACCCGTCGCTTCGGTGGCAGCGGCATCGGGCTGTACGTGGTCCGTTCGATCGTGGACGCGCTCGGCGGCAGCATCGAGGTCGCCAGCGAGCTCGGCGTGGGCTCACGGTTCACGGTGTGCCTGCCGCGTGCCGACGTCGCACCGCGACCGCCGGAGCAACCCGACGACGAGGTGGCCTCCCGCGCCCCCGAGCCCTCGATCATCCGCGAGTTCATGCGCCAGGTCGGCGTCTCGTCCACCCTGGGAGGCCCGCTGTGAACTTGCTCGTCGGCAGCCTCAACGTCGTGCTGGGGATCGTCTACACCAGCTACGGCCTGATGACCTGGGTCGACCTGCGCCGCGGGTGGTCGGACAACGGCGTCTCGCACTTCGGCATCGCGTGGCTGCTGATGGCGTTCACGTGCGGCCCCCACCACCTCGACCACGGGCTGCACCTGCTCGCGAGCCAGCCGGTCGGCGGTTGGCTCGAGTTCGTCACGATCGCGGTCGGGTTCCCGGCCGGCGTCATCTGGTTCCTCCTGCGGGTCGAGGCCATGCGTGGTGGAAGAGGTGACCGGACCGTCGCCGGCACCCCGTGGTGGGTGGAGGCGCTGCCGACGCTTGCCGCGCTGTACCTGGTCGCCATCCTCACCGCCGCCGTCGGGGTCGGCAGCGGCGCGGTCGGGCCCGTGCCGCCCACGGTGATCCCCAACCTCCTGCTCGTGGGGCTCTACAGCGCGATCGGGTACGTCCTGCTGCGCACCCAGCTCCTCAACCATCGCAGCGACGGGACCTGGTCGGTGTCGGGGATCACGCTCACCGCGGTCTTCCCGACCTGCGCGCTCATGCACGCCGCGTGGGCCATGTACGCCACCATGGGTCGCTACGAGATCACCGGCCACCTGCTGGTCGTCGACGTCCTGGCGGTGCCGGCCGCCGCCTACTTCCTCTGGGTGGTCTGGTCGCTGTCGCGCGGCGCCATCCAGGACTGGAACCGGGCAGCCGCGGACAGCACCCCCCGAACCGACGAGGTCCTGCAGGACCTGGGAGCCGTGCGCACGTGATCATCATCGCCCTGTCCACACTCGAAGGCCCCGGCCACGAGCCCCTGGCGGTGCTCGTCGTCGACGACGACCCCGACATCCGCATGCTCATCCGCATCCACCTCGAGCTGGCGGGGTACGCGGTGCACGAGGCGCGCAACGGCGAGGACGCCCTGCTCCAGCTCGGCGAGCAGCTCTTCGACGGTGTCGTGCTGGACCTGCGCATGCCGGGCATCGACGGCTTCGAGGTGCTCGAGACCATGCGCGACCGGGGGCTGCTGGCACGGACCCCCGTGCTGACCTGCTCCGCGCACGCGGACGAGGACGTGGTCGCGACCCTGTCCCGCTCGGGCACCAGCGGGCACGTGGCCAAGCCGTTCCGACCCGACCAGCTCATCGACGCCGTCGGCCGGATGCTCAACGGCCACGCGGCCTGAGCCACGGCCTGAGCAGCCCAGCTCCCGGCACGACCTGACCGTGATGGGTGCGTTGTCCACGTCATCTCGCGCGCAACGCACCCATCGCACGCGGGTCAGCGGCGGCGCAGCCTCGTCGCGGCCCCGGCGAGGCCGGCCGCGGCCAGCGCCAGGAGGGCCGCGCCTCCGCCGGTCGCCGGCAGCGGCGGTCGGGGCTCGGGCGCCGGCGGAGCACCCGCCCCGGCCAGGGACGACCGGTTGCCCGCGTCGTCCACCGCCACGACGGCGACGAACCTGCCCGCGTCCGCCGGCAGGTCGATCGACTCGGAGCTGCCCGCCTCGCCCGGGTCGGGCAGGCCGATGACCGGCGTCGCCGCCTGCCACGCGGCGAACGAGGTGATCGGGGCGTCGGAGGTCCGGACCTCGTAGGCGGCCGCCGTGCCCACGCCCCAGTCGTCGCCGGGTGCGGTGAAGCTCAGCACCCCGCCGGTCACCTGGGCGTCCAGCACGACGTTGGGTGGGCGGGTGTCGGTGCCGTAGGTCCCGCTGGAGCGCTCGTCGTGGTGGAAGCTCCACCACTCGTCGTTCTGGGCAGCCGCGCCGCCCGTGGTCCAGGCCAGCGCGTAGCCCTCGCGCGTGGTGGTGACCACCTCGACGGTCCCGTCGCCGTCGAGGTCGCCGACGGCCGGGCTGGTCACGATCCACCCGCCCGTGAACTGGGGCCAGCCCTCGGGCTGAGCCCCGTCGGGGCCGAACGCGTCAAGCGTGTACAGGCCGTTGCCCACGATCACCTGGTTGGTCGCGCCGCCGCCGACGTCGGCGACGCCCGGGGCGATCAGGATCTGCCAGTCCACGATCGAGCGCGGGTAGGCCGGCAGGTACTCGCCCGTGGCCCCGTCCCAGGCCTGGATGACGTGGTCCTGGGGCAGGTTCTGACCCGCGATCACCAGGTTCAGCAGCGCGTTCAGCGAGATCGCGCCCTTGAACGCCTCCAGCCCCCCGTCGCGGTCGAGGTCGCCGAGCGCCGGCCACTCGAGGAACTGGATATAGCCGGAGCGGTCGGTGGTGTCCGAGGCCGGCCCCGGCACGGTGGTGGCGAACCGCTGCTCGACCTCGCCGGCGGCACTGAGCCGCACGGTCGGGGCGGTCACCGCGGACGTGAACACCTCCAGCTCGCCGTCGCCGTCGAGGTCGCCGACGGTCGGCTGCACGGACGGGGCGATCAGCGGCAGCGCCGTGCCGGCAGCGGTGGGCAGGCGCACCGGCCAGCCGTCCACGAGCGAGCCGTCGCCGTGCAGCGCGTAGGTGATGTTGTCGACGTTCGCCAGGCCCTCGGCCAGCGCCTCGGCGGGCACGCCACGGAGGGCGGCGATGACCTCGAGGAAGCCGCTGGTGATGGCCTGCTCGAGCGCGGTCGGGGTATCGGCGGTGTTCGGCAGGTACTCGTTGGTGGGCACGACGATCTCGAGGCCCGGCACGTCCGGGTCGAGGTCGGCCAGGACCGGAGAGACGATGATCTTGACGTCGTAGTCGTCCTCGGGCCCCGGCTCGTAGGCGTCGTCGGGCACGAGCAGCCGCTGGCGCAGCCGCAGCGGGTAGCCAGGGAGCAGGTCGCCGTCGGCGTCCCAGACGTACAGGTCGCCGGCGAGGTCGCCCGCGACGATCTCGAGCCGGCCGTCGCCGTTGACGTCGCCGAGGGCAGGCGAGCCGATGAAGCCGGTGGCGCTGGCATCGTTGCGCACGCGGTCCTCGGGCAACGAGCGCGCGGGGTCGACGCTGCGGGTCCACACCAGCTCCCCGGCTGCGGTCAGCCGGTGGACCGTGCCCGATCCGTCGGCCGCGACGACGTCGGCGGCCAGGTCGTCCTCGAGGTCGGCGATGACCGGGGTGAGCCACGGGTTGCGCGGCACGCCCAGCTCGGCCACGCCCGGGGCCGCGGCGTGCGGGGAGATGTTGGGGTGCAGCCCACTCGCGTACTCCCACACCACCGAGCCGTCGGCGTCGTGCGCACGCAGGAACCCGTCGGCGTCACCGAGCAGCACCTCCAGCTCGCCGTCGAGGTCCAGGTCCCACATCCGGGGCGAGGCCGTGATGCCCGG